>NZ_CP035000.1:0-350940 GCF_002531755.2 Rhizobium acidisoli
GGGTCAGTTGGGGCTCGATGAAGATTTCGCCTTCCACCTGCAGGTCGCTCGCGCCTCTCATAACGACTATTTTGTCAGCGCGTTGCAGTCGCTCCGAGAAAGCATTTATGACGGAATGCTGCTTGCACGCACGGCATCTCACGTGGTGCTTGAAGAGAAGATGGCGGCGATTAATACCCAACATCGGCTGGTGTATGAGGCAATTCGAGATCGGAACGCCGAAG
This sequence comes from Rhizobium acidisoli, assembly GCF_002531755.2. Taxonomy (NCBI): domain Bacteria; kingdom Pseudomonadati; phylum Pseudomonadota; class Alphaproteobacteria; order Hyphomicrobiales; family Rhizobiaceae; genus Rhizobium; species Rhizobium acidisoli. The sequence goes on from NZ_CP035000.1 coordinate 225, forward strand.
CCGCCAGAACTGCGATGAGGCAACATCTGCTCCGCTGCAAGAAGTCGACCAGGCATTGGTACCCAACCGGCAATGATCTTGATCGGGACCTATACGATCCAGCCCTGTAAGCCGACGACGGAAACCTGAAGCATTGGGCTTCTCGCTCAAGTGAGGGCGCGGTCGCAGGTGTCTGCTTTGACAATTTTCCCGACCGCTCGCTGCGGCCCCGCAGCGTCCGCCGCTCGGCTGTCTTCGCGCGTGCAGGCCCTTCTGAACCGCGCCGCGTCTGTCTAAAAACCGAATATCATAATTGAACAACTATTGACATATATCCGCAATTTGTTATTTTGTGTTTGGGCGCCTGTCGAACAGGAACTATCATTGATCTCTGACGAAACGGGCAAAACGACCGCCTTGAGGACTCTGTATGCAGTATCAACCGACTGAAGATGCTTTGATTTCAATGTCGAGGAAGCTGAACGGCAGCACCCTGATGAATTTTTCTTCAGTAAGCTTAGAACGTGGCAAAGCGGCCGCAAAATAATGGTTATTCCAGGAGCACCTATCTTGACCAATCTGAAACCGGAAACGCGCGAGAAACTCAAACTCGTTTCTACGCCAACGCTGATGACGGCACTGTACAAACGCGGCCTCCGCAACCAGTGGGTACAGGATGTTCATCGGATTAACCGGCAGTCCGGCACGATGGTCGGCGAAGCTTTCACACTGCGGTATATGCCGGCCAGGGAAGACCTCAATCAGTTGGAAGTGTTTCGCGATCCGGAGCATCCACAGCGCAAATGTGTCGAGATTTGCCCGCCCGGAGCGGTACTGGTTATCGACAGCCGCAAGGATGCCCGCGCTGCATCGGCTGGTTCGATCCTGATTTCCCGGCTGATGGTCCGCGGTGTGGCGGGAATCGTCACCGATGGCGGATTCCGCGATACGCCGGACATCGAAAAGCTCGATATCCCGGCCTACCACAATCGACCCGCCGCTCCCACGAACCTGACGCTCCACCAAGCCATCGACATCAACGTACCCATCGGCTGTGGCGATACGGCAGTATTTCCGGGAGACGTGATCGTAGGGGATGCCGAAGTGTCGTCGTCATACCCGCGGCACTCGCAGACGAGATTGCCGATGAAGCGACCGAGATGACCGCCTACGAAGATTTCGTCACCGACGAGGTGCTCCGCGGCCGCTCGATCATCGGCCTTTATCCCGCGACTGCAGAGCAGTCTCTCGCGGATTTCAAGCAATGGCGCGAACGGGTAGGGCGTTGAGAGCTACCAACTCGGCAGGTCTATCCCCGCAATCGGCAAGTGGCGCTTTCGCGCGCCAGCAATATCCGGCGGACATTCGGCGGCGTCTGAATTTCTCCAAACCGTGACGAGCCACAATTGTCGATTTGGCGGCGGTCGGCGAGAGCCGTCGCCTCATGATGTGATGGCGTGAGGCGCGCAAAACGCGCCTCACATCAGGGCAAAAAACTCCGATTTCAGTGTCAACCAGCGGCTTGCTTAAGCCCTGTCAGAAGCGCGCTCATCCGCGCTGTCGCTAAACCAAGTCTGTCGCATAGCCTTCCATCCAAGCGACTTCAAGCGCTTCTCAACACACCGACCTCCAATCCAACTGCCAGGCGGAGCCTTATGCAGCGAGATCGGGCATATTTGCGGCATTCGCCGACCCGTTCAATTCTCGCCTGCATGATCTCGATCTCGAGCGCTATTCCCTAGGCGACGAGCAACTGGAAACGCCGAGCCTTATCGCGAAGAGCCGTTGAGTACCGCCCCATCCGTGAGCTAGACCCTGTCAGCAGCGGACCTTTGCAGACGACGACGTAACGATAAGCCATCACGTCGTCGTGCAGGGAAATTTGCGAACCCCGTGAGCCGCTACCCTTTGGTGGCACCTGACGTCAATCCGCCCACAAAGAGCCGCTGGAAGGCGACGAACAACAGCGCCACGGGCAGTGTCATCACCATCGAGGCCGCCATGACGGCGCCCCAATCGGTCGTGAACTCCGTGGAGAACTCGACGAGCCCGATGGGAAGTGTCTTCACTGAGGAATCGGTCGCGAAGCAAAGTGCGAAGATGAATTCATTCCACGTCGTCACAAAGGCATAGACCAGCACAGCGACAATCCCAGGCAACGAGAGAGGCAGGGTTATTCGAAATAGAACCCCGAGGCGGCTGGCTCCATCTATGACGGCGGCCTCTTCCAACTCCACGGGATGGCCTGGAAATAACTGGTCAGCATATAGACGCTGAGCGGCAGCGTGATGATCGTGTAGACCAGAATCAGCCCCCAATATGTATTCATCAGGCCCAGCACGCGAAGTGTTATGAAAAGCGGGACGATAATTGCGGCGGTTGGAAGGAGCTGCCCGACCAACACAAAGGATTGGAAGAACTTCTTTCCGGTAAAGTTGAAGCGCGCAAAGCCGTACGATGCAAATATTGCGAGCATCAAGGCCAGGGCTGTTGACCCGACCGATATGACGACGCTGTTCAGAAAGTAGCGCGGGATATTCGACTCGGTGAACACCTTGACGAAATTTTGCATCGTCGGGTGATCAGGTATCCAGTGGGGCGGCACCGTGTAGAGTTCGTCAAGTTGCTTAACGGACGACAACGCCATCCAGACGAACGGGAACAAGGTAATGAAAATGATGATAGCCGAGGCGATCGCAACCACGAGGTAGAACGACTTGCTTTGTTTCATACCGGCTTGTGCGCTCATCTTGCCTCTCCCGTCTTCTGGATAACCCACATGTAGATTGCAACGATTACCGCCGCCACGCCGACAAAGAGCACCGAGAGAGCGGCAGCCGTGTTGAACTGGAAACTTTCAAACGCCAGCCTGAAGATCTGGATGGGAGTGATGAGCGTCCGGTTTGCCGGACCGCCGCCCGTAATCGAATAGATCAAAGTAATTGAATTCAGTCCCCAGATCACAAGCAGCAGGGTGACGGTGACAAGAACAGGACGAACCTGAGGCAGCGTGATGTGCAAAACTTCTTCCCAGAAATGGGCGCCGTCGATCTTCGCAGCTTCATAGAGTTCGGCTGGAATGGCCTGCAGACCGGCAAGTACCATGATTGCCACGAAGGGAAAGAGTTTCCAGACGTTGATCGCAATCAAAACCGGCATGATCGTATCTTTGTTTGTCAGCCAGCCGATCGGACCCGAAATCACGCCGGAGTCGGTCAGCATATAGTTGATGATGCCAAATTCGGTATGGAACATCCAAGCCCAGGTCGTGGCAGCGACGATACCGGGAACCACCCACGGTATGAGGGTGACCGAACGGACGATCGTGCGCCCCGGGAAGTTCTGGTTGAGGAGAATCGCTGTCAGCGTGCCGAAAACAACCTGGAAGATGATCGACCCGCCGACAAAGACGACGAGGTTTATGAAAGCCCGCGCAGTAGCGGGAGGACGCAAGGCATTGACGAAGTTTTTGCTCGTCAGCACCCCGTTTGCATCAACTGCGCTCAGGTAAATCGTATAAACGATGGGAAAGGCGATAAGCATCGCCAGAACGGCCATCGCCGGCAGGATGAAGAGAAGACCTACATAGGTTCGATTCATGATGTGTATCCGTTACGACGCTTGCAAGATTGACCGATCAGCCTCAGCGCCGGTGACGCCGAAGAGGTAAGGAGCAGCAGCAGCGCATTCCCGCTGCCCCTTCACCGCCGCCCTGCTTCAGGACTCAAAGGCGGCGATGGTAAGCGGGGTGACCCCGCTCCGAAGGCATGGGCCAACCGGCAAAAAGGTTTAACTGTCCAACAATGCCTGGATTTCCGCATTTGCCTCATCCATGGCCGCCTGAGCGTCCTGCTCGCCACTGAGGATCCGCTGGATGCCATCGAACAAGGCCTGGGCGATTTGCACCCAATGCACATTTACGGGGTAGGGCCGTCCGGTCTCGAGGAATGCGATAAACTGCTTCAGCTGCGGATCATCGTAGCGCGGCACCTTCAGACGAGAGCCTTGCCGGAAAGGTGTCGGTGAAGGCCCCCTGCATCTCCGTCGTGTTCATGAACGCAAGGAATTTCTTGGCCTCTTCGGGATTCTTGGCGCCGGACGGCACAACGTAGCTCCAGCCGCCCAGAACACATGACGTCGACTTTCCTTCCGGATGCGGCGGGGGCATGATGCCGACTTTGATGGCCGGGTTGCCCTTGGAAATCGGAGCGAGGTCATATGAGCCCGATTGGAACATCGAGACCTTGCCGGCGATGAAAAGCTGCCTGTTGGCAGTGCCGTCGTTTTGCAGCGTCGAATCCGGCGAATAACCGTTCCGGTAGAAATCGGTGTAAAACTTTATGGCCTCAACGGCCGCTGGCGAATTGATGGTCGCCGTCTTGCCATCGTCGCTGATGATGTTGCCGCCGTTCATCCAAACCAGCGGCATCGAGCGCGTCACGGTATTCCCAACTTCGCCGCCGCCGGTAATGGCCATTCCGAACTTGCCGTCCTTCGTCAGGGCCTTCGCTGTCTTGACCCACTGATCCCAGGTTTCGGGCGGTTTGTTTGCGTCAAGGCCGGCGGCCGTGAAGTCGTCCATGTTGTAGAGGACGCCGGGGCACTCGATGCGATAGGGGATAGCCATGGCTTTCCCATCGAAGGTCACGAGATTGAGGACCGCTTGATTGAAGTCCGACTTGTCCGGGATGACGTCGTCCAGCGATGTCAGCAGTCCGGACTGATAGTAGCCATTCACCCAGCCATGCACCTCTATGATATCGGGCGCGGATCCGGACTGCAGCGCGGTGGCCACGCGCTCGGGCAATCCCTTGGAGGTGGTTATCTCCAGCCTGATCTTGATACCGGGATTGGCGGCTTCAAAGTCCGCCGCCGCCTTTTCGGCCCGGGCCTGACCCCAGTTCGGAGTCCACCAGACGACCTCGCCGGCCGAAGCCACCGTTGCGGTCAATGCAAATGACCAAATTGCCGTAACTAACAATGCTCTTTCATAATTTCCGCTCCTCCCAAAACCGGCGACCAGAATGATCGACCCATCAAGCTTCCGCTCGACAATCAATATATACAGGTTCTTTTGAAATTACACAATGAGGAACGTACCTTTTCCCATCTGGGCTTTTGTCGTCGTGCACAGATATGCTTTTTAGCAAATCGCAGGATCGAAATACGACAGGACTAGCGCGGCACATGGCGCAAAAGATGCTGTTATATTAGTACCTTACATCGAATTTAGCTGCTCAATGTTGCCTGTCGACACAGATCGTGAAGATTGCGTCAGATTGAAATCAAAAAATACATTTATAGACAAACTTCGCTAACCGACATTGACGAAAGGGGCCGGCTTTTCTATAGATCGATGAATTCAAACATTCGCCGGCATGATCACCGCTACGGCAAAGGGGAATCCGATGGCCTCACTCTCTATACAATCTGTCGTCAAGGCCTATGGCGCGGTCCAAGTGCTGCACGGTATCGATGCGGAGATAGAAGATGGGGAATTCGTCATTCTCGTTGGACCGTCCGGCTGCGGTAAATCCACGCTGCTGCGCATGATCGCAGGACTGGAGTCGATGCGGCGGAAACGTCGGCATCGGCGGTCGCGTGGTCAATCAATTGGCGCCAAAGGACCGTGACATCGCGATGGTGTTTCAGTCATACGCTCTCTATCCGCATATGACCGTTGCTCAGAACATGGGATTTTCGCTGAAGCTGGCGAGGCGACCGAAAGCGGAAATTGACGAAGCCGTCACGCGGGCAGCCGAAATCCTTTCCCTGACGAACCTGCTCGACCGGAAGCCGAAGCAGCTCTCCGGCGGCCAACGCCAGCGCGTTGCGATGGGCGGGCAATCGTTCGTAATCCCGCGGTATTCCTGTTCGATGAGCCGCTCAGCAATCTTGATGCGAAGTTGCGCGTTCAAATGCGTGCGGAGATCAAGGAACTGCACCAGCGCCTTGGGTCTACGATCGTCTACGTGACGCACGACCAGGTTGAGGCGATGACGATGGCCGATCGCATCGTCGTCATGCACGCGGCGTTGTCGAGCAAATCGGACGGCCGCTCGATCTTTATGACAGACCGGCGAATATCTTTGTCGCCAGCTTCATCGGTTCACCGGAGATGAACCTGTTCGAAGGTGCCTTCGAGACCGATGGCACATTCCTTTGCAACACCGGCATGAAGATCGCAGTGCCCCATGCCGGCGGAAGAGCCGGGCCGCAAGGTCGTCCTTGGCATACGCCGGAACATGTCGAACTCGTGCGCGATGATGCGACGGGATGCATCAGCGGCCAGGTGACCGTCACGGAACCCACGGGATCAGAGACCCTTGTAACGATGCGGATCGGCGCAACGGAGTTACAGGCGCTGTTCCGCGATCGCCTTAATGCGACCGCAGGCGATACGCTGCATGTCAGGCTGGCGAGGGCAAGGCCCACTTGTTCGACCAGGCCAGCGGCAAGCGAATTCACTAGGGCGCCTCAGCCGGCGGGACTGCCGGCCAGTGGACGGTGAGGCACCAGAGGAATAGAGATGACGACGTTTTCCCCCGCAGCACAGGCTGTATTCGACAAGACCGGAATCCCGCCGATTGGGCTCGGCACCTCTGGCCGTGTCGGTGACGATGGCGCCGAGGCTGTACTTTCGGCTATCGAAGCAGGCTATCGCCATATCGACACGGCGCAGGCTATGGAAGCGAAGCGCCGATAGGAATGGCGATCCAGCGCTCGGGTTTGCAGCGCGACGAATTTTTCCTCACCACAAAGGTCCGCGATACCCATTATCCAGGCCCGAATTCCTTGCCACGTCGAGCGGAGCTGGAGTTTCTTGGCGTGGAACACGTCGATTTGCTGCTATTGCATTGGCCGCTGACAAGCGGCGCAGTGCGTTTGAAAGTTATATGGAAGACCTTCAAGCAGTGAAGGACCGCGGCTGGAGCCGAATGATCGGTGTTTCCAATTTTTCCATAGACTACCTGAAACGGCAGAAGAGTTCCTGGAAAAGGCGCTCTCACAACCAACCAGATTGAAATTCACCCTACCTGCAAAACCCCAAAATGACAGCCTATGCCAAGGCTGCCGACCTGACATTGACGGCATATCGGCCGCTTGCGGAAGGCAGGGTGTCGACCGATCCCGTGCTGCAGGACATCGCCAACCGCCATGGCACGTCGCCCGCGACGGTGGCGCTAGCATTTCTCATTGCCGAAGGCCGGATCGTTATTCCCGCCTCCACAAACCCGCAACGACTGCGGGACAATCTTGCGGCCCAAACACTTGGGCTTAGCGAGGAGGAAATACGTCGGATGCGCCGATTGGACCGAGGGAACGCTTCATAAATCCCGCAAAAGCACCCACGTGGGACGATTGAGCGGCAAGGTCACACGCGCAGTTTTTCCGTCGAGTGATAAACAAGAATGCGAGGTTCAAGGATGGGTATGAAATTCGATGTGCTCCTGAGCGCGGCTTTAAAGGGCGAAAGTCCTGTCTGGACGACCGGCGCAACTGCGTATTCTTTGTGGATATGGGTAAGCCTGCGGTCAACAGTGTTCGGCTTGACGGCTCTGAGTTTAGATCGTGGCCAGTGCCCGAACTCGCCGGCAGCATTGGCCTGGGCGAAAGCGGCAACCTTATTGTTTCTCAACCGAAGAGCCTGCTTGTCCTGAATCCGGAAACGGGACGGCTTCGGGAGTTGGTCCGAGTCGAGGGAGAGCCGCCTGAAAACCGGCTTAATGATGGGAAAACCGGGCCGGATGGAGCTTTTTGGGTCGGATCTATGGACACCAAGCGCGAGCGCCGCGAGTCGATTGGTTCCCTTTTCCGCGTAACCGGCGACGGCCGCATAACGCGTGTGATCGAGCGAGGAATGTTTGTCTCGAACGGCTTGGCCTGGTCGCCGGATCACCTGACCATGTACCATTCCGACTCCGCCGGCCCGTGGATCAACCGATATGACTTTTCGCCCGCGACGGGCGCTGTGACAAATCCCACGCGCTTTGCCGAACTCTCCGAGCAGGCCGGGCGACCCGATGGTGCCGCATGCGATATCGAGGGCCGCTATTGGAGTGCGGGCGTATCGGCAGGCGTTATCAACGTCTTTTCGCCGACAGGCGCCATCCTCAAAACCTATCCGACCGAAGTAACGGCCCCGACCATGCCTGCCTTCTGCGGCGAAAATCTGGACTACCTGGTCGTAACCTCGCTGCCTGACCGACCGAATGGACGCGACATCGATGGGTCGCTGATGATTGCGAAAACAGATACGAGGGGCGCCCTGTGAGCAGGTGGAAAGACAGGTGATATGAATCGTCCGGTTGTCGAACGGTGCTGTGGAGAACCAAAGTTCCGCTGACGAACCGAGAAAAGATTGACCGGGCACGCCGCCACCAAAAGCCTGCGTCGACGCTGATGACAGTCAACATCGCGAAGATGAAACGGTTGAGTTCGGCCGTGCCGCTCTTGCTGATTACGGAGACAATGATGAAGATAACCGAGATCAGAACCTATCTTATGCAAGCCGCCACCTCGGTGCCCCAACCGAAAGCCGGGCAGATAGGACATAAGGTTTGGGATCCGGGAACGTCCCGCAATTGGCTGTTCGTGAAGGTTCTGACCGACCAAGGCACCTATGGGGTGGGCGAATGCTCAGGCTGGCCGCGTGTCGTCGAGAGGGCGGTCAAGGATCTGGAAAATCTGCTGGTGGGGCAGGATCCCACGCATATCGACCTGCTCTGGAGCAAAATGCAAACGGCGATCATGGGCCATGGTGTCCTCGGTACGGTGGGCGGCGGCGCTCTTTCCGGCATCGAGATGGCACTGTGGGATATCAAGGGAAAAATCACGGGCAGCCTGTGTGGAGCTTGCTGGGCGGGCGTTTTCGTGACTCCATTCCCCTATATACTCATGCCTCCACGACCGAACGCGCCGACGAACTCGTCGCTCTCGGATACAAGGGACTGAAAGTCGGCATATCCAAGGCTGCCGATGTCGAGACGGTGTATCGGATTCGCGAACATCTGGGCATGGACATCGACCTTATGGTGGATGCGCATGGACCGCCTTGGCTGACTGTTTCCGATGCGATCTTCATCGGAAGAGAACTCGAAGCATGCAATCTTCTGTTTTATGAAGATCCGGTCGCGCCGGACCGCATTGACGCCTTCCGGCAGGTTCGCGAAGCCACCACCACGCCGCTTGCCGCCGGTGAGAGGGTCAGCACCGTCTGGGGAATGCTGCCATATATCGAGGGAGACCTCGTCGATGTCATTCAGCCAGATACTGGTCGTGCCGGCGGCATAACCCAGATGAAAAAAATGGCGGCAATGGCCGAAGCCCACTACATCACCGTGGCACCCCATTCGGGCTCTCTCGGTCCCGTCGGAGAGTTCGCCGCGCTGCACGTCATGGCAACCATTCCCAATGCTCTGATGCTTGAGCGTGTCGAGCACGACTGGGAAGGTCGGCATCGTGTGATAACCGCATCTCCCGTTTTCCAGGATGGCCGGTTGCTTGTGCCGAATACGCCGGGATTGGGAGTTGATATCGTCGAGGACGAAATTGCAAAACATCCCAGCGCGCTCAATATCGTGATCCAGCCGACCGTCGAAAATTACGAACCGGGGACCGCTGGCGAAGCTCCCTATTTTCAACAGCGCCGTGGTCGCAACCGCGCATGGAACCGAACAGTTCGGTCTCCCTCCGACGATTCATAATTACCGGCGCCTGCACAGCAGAGAATAAAATGTGACGCAGCCGGCGGCGGCCGCCTCGACCTTTTCCACATCACACATTGGAGGCCATCATCGTGACGAAGAAAGTCCGTTGGGGTATTATGTCGACCGCTGAGATCGGCCGGACACAAGTGGTTCCAGCCATCCTTAAGAGCCCATTGTCAGAAGTCGTCGCGGTCGCGAGCCGTGATCGGGCCGCAGCCGAAAATTACATCGCCGAACTCGGCCTTACCAGCGCCTGCAGGGCGCACGGCAGCTATGATGCGCTGGTGGCCAATCCGGAGGTCGATGCGATCTACAATCCGCTTCCGAACCATTTGCACGTGCCCATGACACTGGCAGCGGCCCATGCCGGCAAACATGTCCTCTGCGAAAAACCGATTGCTCTCACCGCCAAAGAGGCAGAGCAACTGCGACATATTCCGAAAGGCATAGTTTTCTACGAAGCCTTCATGGTCCGGTTCCATCCGCAATGGTTGCGGATGCGTGAGATCGTCCGATCCGGAGAGCTGGGTGAGATACGCGCGGTTCACGCGACCTTCAGCTACTTCAATGCAGATCCGGCAAATGTGCGCAACAAGGCTGACATCGGCGGCGGCGGCGTCTACGATATCGGATGTTATGCCGTTACCGCTTCGCGCTTTCTGTTTGGCAGCGAGCCCAAACGGGTAGTCGCCCTGCTCGACAGGGATCCGGACTTTGGTACGGACCGCCTGGCGAGCGCGATCATCGACTTTGATCAAGGCAGGCAGATGAGCTTTATATGCTCGACGCAGGCCTCACCCCAGCAATCCATTCAGGTTTTGGGGACAAAGGCACGGGCCGAACTTGTTATTCCCTTCAATCCTCCGGCCGGCATGCCCACGGCACTTGTCGTAGACGGCGGTGCGACCTTGGATGGCAGTCTTGCGCGGCGAGAAATTCTGCCGGCGACCGATCATTATACGGAACAGGCGAATGCCTTTTGCCGCGCGGTGCTAGGGGAAGGGCCTTTGGAATGGGGCGTGGAAGATGCCATCCTGAACATGCGCGTGCTGGACGCCATCTTCGCCAGCGAGAAGACGCAAGCATGGGCCGAAATCTAGAGCCGTGACTTCCGGCGCGGCAAAGTTGCGCCCGATACGACACTCGACCAACAATCATCCCGCTCCAAAGCGCGTCGCAATCTTTTCAGATTTCGCTCCTCGCGCTTTAGGTCTATGTTTTTACGCATGTCGTTAGCGCAACCGCCGCACACTTTTGCGTGACATGCTCTAAAGCGTCGAAAGGACGTTCCGAAGCGCCTCGACCCCGAGGGCATGGTCGTCGAACTGTGTCAACCCACTCACCGTCACCGCGCCGAGGCATCCAGATCCTTTTACGACGATAGGGACCCCACCTCCACTTGCGCAATAATCGCCCGGCGCAAGCGCATAGCGCTCCAGCAGTGGCCTTTCCTGTTTGTCTGCAAGCAACTTCATGAGCAGGGAACTCTTGTGAAAGCGCTCCACGACGTTGCGCTTTCTGCGTATCCACGCCTCGCTGTCGGGCGCAATTCCGGGCATCGCGAAGTAGAATAATTGCTGACCCGGTCTTGAAATCTCACAGGCGATCCGCTTGCCGGCAGTATCGGCCCGCTCGTGAATGAAAGCACCGATCCTCCAGGCAACGCCTGCATCGAAGTGCGGCAGCTGTATCTCGAGCAGCTCGGTCTCAAGAACTGCAATCTGCTCATCGATAGTCATGCCATCTCCTTCATCGCCCATCGGGAACATATCCGCTGCGCGGCAACAGTCAGTTCGGTCGTTGCAAATTCAGCCAGGACGCTGTTTTCACGCCAGAGCTGCCTCATTGCCGGGCGGAAGTTATCGGACGCGGATGCGAGCGACTGATCGTCTTGCAAAACTTATAGCAGCTATTGACAAATTTATACAAGAGGAATTGTATGGGCATGCTGCGTTTACCTTGCGTACGCCCGCGGCTGAGCGGCTGTATCGCGCTCCGAATGACCAAGTGAGATCTGGATGTTTCCGTACCATGAAAGCCGACAAAGCCCTGCCGATCCGGACAGCATCGTCCGGTAACATTTGGACCGGGATTCGATTGCCGACGTGGCAGGTTGGCGTCCATCGCAGTCATTGCCATCGCACTGCCTTTCAGAACTCAGGATACGAATAATACGCATTATAGCGGCGGACAGCAGCGCTTGCACAGCGGTCGCGACCTGCACGGGCAGGCAGGACTTGGGCGCGATCTGCACATCAGATTTGATATCAAGGACCTGAAGGGTCTCAAGAAAGGGCAACGTATATGAAGACCATCGCACTGACCGGCGGATCCGGCAGCATCGGCAGCGCCGTACGAAAGTACATGACCAGCCAAGTTGGCGAACTCCGGATTGTCGACGTCGCCGACCCGGGCACGCTTGAGGAAAATGAGACGTGGCATGCAGCCGACATTACAGATGTCGACAGCATGACGAGTGCTTTCGCAGGCGTCGACGGCATCGTACACATGGCCGGCCTCCGTTCGGAGACGGACCTTGAGTCCATCGTGCGCGTCAACGTGATGGGGACTTACAACGTGTTCGAGGCTGCACGCCGGTCCGGCGTGAGCCGCGTCGTCTACGGCTCAAGCAATCACGTCGACGGCTTCTATCCAAGGACGACGCTGGTAGACCCCCAAATGCCGATGCGCCCCGATACCCGCTACGGGCTGAGCAAATGCTGGGGTGAGCTCACCGCTGGAATGTTCTATGACAAGCACGGCATCGAAACCCTGTCGATCCGGATCGGAAACGCCGCTCCAAGGCCGCGCGATCGAAGAGCGCTCTCAATGTGGGTGAGCCCCCGAGACTTGGCGGCGCTCATCCTGATCGGACTCAACCATCCGCAAATTCGGTGCAACGTCGTCTATGGAGTCTCGAAAACCGCCGAACCCTGGTGGGACAACTCCGCTGCGACCGCTCTAGGCTATACTCCACAGGATGAAATCGCCGCCTTCGCGGAACCGGGAGCATTCCATCCCGAGCCAGCCGATACTCCCGCAGTCGTAAAGTTTTTTCAAGGCGGAGGCTTCTGCATGCAAGAACATGACGGTGTGGTCCGGCTGCGGACAGACGATTGATTTCCGACGCGGATTGACCGGCAGCTCGCGCACCTTGGAGGGTGCGCGGCTCTGCGGGCAGGGGGACCCAAGCTCCGCACATCGGACAAGTGAAGGTGGTCTTCACCCCGCGCCAACGGCCTCGATAACGTCGTTCGCCGTCCTGTATTGATCGGTTCAACAGGCGAGGCGTGCGCGAGGCGCATGGCCACGCCGATGTAACCGATAACGTCTCAAACGGCGCAAACCGGCGCGCGGCATATCAATGGATTATAGCATAGCGTCGGTGAAACGGCTCACACCATTCGGCATCGCGCTTTAGACTTCCTGCCAGGCGCCATTCCGCTCGCTTGCGAAAATCGCTTCCAGAACACGGGTGTTGGCGATGGCGTCGACCACACCCCATTCGAGCGTATCCATCCCCAAAACCGCTCTGCAGAACGCGTCTGCCTGTTCAGTATATTGGTCGGCGACCGGCATGATTTCGCGCCGTGTCAGCGTGCCGTCAAGTGAGGCGCCGTGATCCACGAGTAGCGCCGTATGGTCGTCCGTCGGAGCGTTGAACGGGATGACGATTTCGACACGCCCTCTTGTCCCGATGATTTCGACCGACTGATGCCGAACTGTTTGTGTGGAGCAGGTGAACGCCAACTGGCGTCCACTACCGAAATCCGCAAGCACGGAGATGAGGCGGTCTGTTTTGAATCGAGGGTCTCGATCCACCAGCGAAACAACCCGCCTCGGTTCCGAGCCGAAGAGGTATCGGGCGGCTGCAACGGCATAGCAGCCCACATCGTAAACGGTGCCTCCACCGGCATCGACCCTGTTGCGCACATTGGCCGGGTCGTCATTGAAATAGCAGAAGGCAACGCGCACGGAGCGCATGTCTCCTAATTCACCTGACCGTACGATCGCGCGCGCCCGCTGCCACTGCGGATGGTAACGGAACATGAACGCTTCGGCGAAGACGATATTTTCGGGTATCTCCCGCAATTGCTCAGCCTCCTGCAAAGACAGTGCAACCGGCTTTTCGCAGAGAACATGCTTTCCCGCACGAGCCGCCTGCAGCGTCATCTGCACGTGCAAGTGGTTAGGCAGCGGATTATAGATGGCGTCGATATTGGGATCGGCGAGGAGTTCTTCATAGCTGCCATACGCCCTGGCCGTTCCGCCCAGGCCCAGCCGGGAGATGTAGCCGTCTGCTTTGGATATATCCCGCGACGCAACCGCAACAACTTGCGAAATCGTCGACTTCAGGATTGCGGGCACCACTTTCTTGGCGCCGATCCCGGCTGTCGACAGCACTCCCCACCTGACCCTTGATGACATTGACATCTCCTGAAGATTGGCCGGCTCGGTTTCCTGTCTTGGGAGGACCAGGGAAGTTCCAGCCATTTACCCCTTTCATGATTTCCAAAAAAATACAAGAGTTGACAAAAATATACATATGTTTTTGATGGTCGCTACGGCGGCGGCTAGCACACGCTCCGCTTTTGAGCGCAGGGAACACGATGATAGAGCAAGTTTCAATTCAAAGCTCGGCGCTTCGAGCCGACATCGTCCCGTCCCGGGGCGCTGGTTTGGCTCGGTTTGCGTTTAATGGGCAGGACCTGTTTCAGCCCGTGCCTCGACCGGGCAGGGCCCCACCCGTTGATCTTTGCTCGATGGTGCTGGTCCCCTGGTCAAATCGCATTTCAGGCGGAGGGTTTACATTTGACGGCGCGTTTTATCCGCTGTTCCCCAATCGACCTCCAGATCCGCTGCCGATTCACGGCAACGGTTTTCAAAGCGAATGGATCGTGAGCCGTGCCCAATCGGACTTGGTTGAGCTCAAACTTGCAAGCAGCGGTCCCGGCCCTTTTGCCTACGAAGCGACGATGACCTATGCGGTCTACGACTACGAACTTGTGATGGCTCTGAGCGTCATTAGCCGCAGCCAAATCCCCCTGCCGTATGGGTTGGGGTTTCACCCCTTCCTTCGGCGCACGGCGGAGATGCTCTTGACGGCACCCGCCAAAGGCGTTTGGCTACACAATGATTCCAACCTGCCGGAAAAGCTTGTGCCTCCGACCGAGGTTCCGGATTGGGACTTTTCGAGACAGCGCCAACTCCCGCACCGAAAAATCAATAACGGGTTTGTCGCCTGGAATGGCTGTGCCGACGTCGTCTGGCCCGAGTTCGGGCTTGGCCTTGCTATATCGGCTTCGCCCACGCTTTCAAACTATATCGCCTTCTCACCGTCGGCGGATGCTCCGTTCTTCTGCTTTGAGCCTGTCAGCCATGCAATTGATGCGCACAACCTTCCAGGTGGGGCAGACAGGCACGGGCTCATTAGGCTGGCGCCCGGCGAAAGCACGTCCATCTCCTGTCGATACCAGGTGCGACACCTGAGTCAGTAGATTGGGCTCGGCTCCGCTCATCCGATGATGCTGGCCTCACAGCCCCTCAAACATGCGTTGACGCGCATTGAGGATGTGGCGCTGCATGGCCAATCGGGCACCCTGTTGATCTCGCTGCCGGATAGCCTCGAAAATTGCATCATGTTCTGCTTGCACAGCACGCAGCCGTTCAGAGGTCCCCAGCAGGCTAAGCTGACGGGTGATGTTTATTCCTGTCGCAATGTTCGCCGCAAGCGAAAGCTGGAGTGAAATATAATAGTGGTTTCTCGTGGCTCGAGCGACGGCCTCATGAAAGTGCCGATCTTCCTCGATCCCGACTGCTCCAGTTCGGAGACATCGCTCGAGGAGGTCAAGAGTAACTCTCAAGCGCTCTAAATCTTCCTCTTGCCACTTCTCGGCAGCGAGTGCGGCGGCGGCGGCCTCGTGTCCTGCCCGAAATTCGAAACACCGCTGCACATCGGCGAGTGATCCAACTTGCGCGAACTGAAGGACCGCCATATCCGGTTGTCTTTTCACGTAAGAGCCGGACCCTTGCCGGGAGATGATGACACCATCCTCGCGAAGTCGCCCGAGCGCCTCTCGAACAACGGGACGCGATACGACAAATCGTGTCGCCAGCTCCGTTTCCGTTGGAAGGCGGCTGTTTAAGATTAAATCTCCGCGCGCGATCAGCCCGACTATTCCGTCGTAAACCACGTCGCTCAGTTTTTCGGGAGGACTTTCTTCCCGAGACACGAGTACGAGCCCTGCATCGTTCACTCCCCTCTCAGTTCCCTGGGCTTGATCCTCAACACGCGCCATCTCTCACCTGTTTGTATGCCACGGAAACATCGTGGGCTGCCTCGAACATAGGCTGCCCCGGTCCAACGGACAATAATCGGTTCCACTGATCTCTGTGTCCAAGCTAAATCGTTGTGAATCCGCCCGCCTTGCCGAATTGCGTTACCGGCTACCGCAAAAGACAACAGGGCTCGCATGTGGCTCTGCGAAACTTTTACAGTGACTGGGCAACGGAACACGGTCGGCGCAGTTCGACCAAGTCTTCGCAGGCCCTCACTTGTAACTTGCTTGCCGCGGCAAATTTGCCGGCCAACTTGAACCCCACTTCGAGAAAGTCAGCTTTTAACAAATTCATTGCAAAAGATACAAATCTGTGCCAGTTGATCCGCGCGGCTCGCTCCGGATGACGTAAGGAGCTGATCAGAACAGAGAGCATTGATAATATGACCATCTACCAGAACCTGATCGGCGGCGAATGGGTCGGCACCAACGCGACGAAGAACATCAATCCGTCCGATACCAACGAAGTCGTCGGCCTCTATGCCAGTGCTAACGCCCACGATGTCGCCGATGCCATCGCCGCCGCCAAAGCGGCTTTCCCGGCCTGGTCGCGCTCGGGCATCTGGGAACGCCACGTTATCCTGAAAAAGGCCGGCGACGAGATCATGGCGCGCAAGGACGAGCTCGGCGCGCTGCTTGCCCGTGAAGAAGGCAAGACCCTGCCTGAGGCGACCGGCGAAGTGATCCGCGCTTCGCAGATCTTCGAGTTCTTCGCAGGCGAAGCCCTGCGGCTGGCCGGCGAGGTCATCCCGTCCGTGCGCCCGAACATCGGCGTCGAAATTACCCGCGAGGGCCTCGGCGTCATCGGCATCATCACGCCGTGGAATTTCCCGATCGCCATCCCGGCCTGGAAGATCGCGCCGGCGCTCTGCTACGGCAACACCGTCGTCTTCAAGCCGGCCGAACTGGTGCCCGCCTGTTCCTGGGCGATCGTCGACATCCTCAACCGCGCCGGCCTGCCGAAGGGCGTGTTGAACCTCGTCATGGGCAAGGGCTCTGTCGTCGGCCAGGCGATGCTCGAAAGCCCCGACGTTCATGGCATCACCTTCACCGGCTCCACCGGCACCGGCCGCCGTGTCGCCGCCGCCTCGATCGAGCATAACCGCAAGTTCCAGCTGGAGATGGGCGGCAAGAACCCGATGGTCGTGCTCGACGATGCCGATCTTTCCGTCGCCGTCGAAGCCGCCGCCAATTCCGGCTTCTTCTCGACCGGCCAGCGCTGCACCGCATCGTCGCGGCTGATCGTCACCGAAGGCATCCACGACAAGTTCGTCGCTGCCCTCACCGACAAGCTGAAGACGCTGGTCGTCGACAATGCGCTGAAGGCCGGCACCCACATCGGCCCCGTCGTCGACGAGCGGCAGCTGAAGACCGATACCGACTATATCGAGATCGGCAAAAACGAAGGCGCCAAACTCGCCTTCGGCGGCGAGGTCATTTCCCGTGACACGCCCGGCTTCTACCTGCAGCCGACGCTGTTTACCGAAGCGACCAACCAGATGCGTATTTCGCGCGAGGAGATCTTCGGACCTGTGGTCTCGGTGATCCGGGTCAAGGACTACGACGAGGCCTTGGCGACCGCCAACGACACACCGTTCGGGCTTTCGGCCGGCATCGCCACCACCAGCCTGAAACATGCGACGCACTTCAAGCGCAATTCCGAGGCCGGCATGGTCATGGTCAACCTGCCGACAGCCGGCGTCGATTTCCACGTTCCCTTCGGCGGCCGCAAGGGCTCGTCCTACGGCCCGCGCGAGCAGGGCAAGTACGCCGCCGAATTCTACACCACCGTCAAGGCGGCCTACACGCTCGTGTGACCGCGACAATGTTTCACAAGTACAACCACTAATATACGGCCACCGCCGCGTGCTGCTTGTTCCGTCGCCGTTTTATCGGTCTGCGGTAGGCCATCGCTGCGACTGGCGGCTCGGAGATATATCGGTAATGGCTATCAAGGTGGGCGCTCCAAGAGAGATTCACGAAGACGAGTCGAGAGTTGCGATGACCCCCGACAGTGTGGTCCATCTCAAAAATCTTGGCTATGAATGTTTGATCGAATCTGGAGCGGGCATTTCGGCAGGATTCTCGGACGAATCCTATCGCGCTGTGGGTGCAGACGTCATGCCATCCCAGGCCGCGGTTTGGACCTCGGCAGAGATCATTGTAAAAGTCCGTCCCCCTGTCGAACTCGAGATTCCATATCTCACACCTGACAAGACATTGATCTCGTTCTTTTATCCTGTTCAAAACTACGACCTGCTGCACAGAATAGGCGGGAAGAGGGCCACGGTGATTGCCATGGACATGGTGCCGCGCATCTCGCGCGCCCAGAAGATGGATGCGCTGTCGTCGATGGCCAACATCGCCGGCTACCGGGCGGTGATCGAGGCCGGCAGCAATTTCGGGCGTTTCTTCACCGGCCAGGTGACGGCCGCCGGCAAGGTGCCGCCGGCCAAGGTCTTGGTGATCGGCGCCGGCGTCGCCGGTCTTGCGGCGATCGGTACGGCAACGTCGCTCGGCGCCGTCACATATGCTTTCGACGTACGCCCGGAAGTGGCCGAGCAGATCGAATCCATGGGGGCGGAATTCGTCTTCCTCGACTTCGGCGAAGAACAACAGGATGGCGCCGCGACCGGCGGCTATGCCACGCCGTCCTCGCCGGAGTTCCGTGAGAAGCAGCTTGCCAAGTTCCGCGAACTCGCGCCTCAGATCGACATCGTCATCACCACCGCCCTGATCCCCGGACGGGATGCGCCGAAGCTGTGGCTTGCCGACATGGTAGCGATGATGAAGCCGGGTTCGGTGATCATCGATCTGGCGGCCGAACGCGGCGGCAATTGCGACCTCACGGTTCCCGATAAGCGGATCGTCTCCGACAACGGCGTGATCGTCATCGGCTATACCGATTTCCCGAGCCGCATGGCGGCGCAGGCCTCGACGCTTTATGCCACCAATATCCGCCACATGCTGACGGACCTGACGCCCGGCAAGGATGGGGTGATCGTCCACAACATGGAAGATGACGTCCTCCGCAGTGCGACCGTCACCTATCAGGGCGAGATCACCTATCCGCCGCCACCGCCCAAGGTAAAGGCAATCGCCGCTGCAAAACCGAAGGAAAAGGTGAAGGAGCCGACGCCGGAGGAAAAGCGAGCCCGGGAAATGGCCGCCTTCGAGGCGCAGACCAAGAACCAGGGCATGCTGCTTGCAGGCGGCACGGCCCTGTTGCTTCTCGTAGGCGCCTTTGCGCCGGCAAGCTTCATGAGCCATTTCGTGGTGTTCATGCTCTCCTGCTTCGTCGGCTTCCAGGTGATCTGGAACGTGTCGCATTCGCTGCACACGCCGCTGATGGCAGTGACCAATGCCGTCTCCGGCATCGTCATTCTGGGCGCGCTCTTGCAGATCGGTTCGGGCAACAGGCTGGTGGTGACGCTCGCCGCGTTGTCTGTACTGATCGCCACCATCAACATCGTCGGCGGCTTCCTCGTCACCCGGCGCATGCTCGCCATGTTCCAGAAGTCCTGATCGGGAGGGGTTTGTCATGACGATCGGTATCGTTTCCGCCGCCTATATCGCGGCAGCAGTTCTATTCATCTTGTCGCTCGGCGGCCTCTCCGGCCAGGAGAGCGCCAAGCGCGCCGTCTTGTACGGTATATCGGGCATGGCCTTGGCCGTCGTCGCCACTGTGTTCGGGCCCGGCGTCGGCAACTGGTTCATCATCCTTCTGATGGTAGCCGGCGGCGCGGTCTTCGGCCATTATGTTGCAAGCCGCGTACAGATGACCGAGATGCCGCAGCTCGTCGCGGCACTGCATTCCTTCGTTGGGCTGGCCGCCGTCTTCATCGGCTTCAATGCCCATCTCGAGGCATGGCGGGTCGTTGCCATGGACGAGGCGGCGCGATCGACGCTTGATGGGTTCGCCGGCATTCTCGCCCACAAGACGCGGGTCGAGCTCGTGATCATGAAGGTCGAGGTCTTCATCGGCGTCTTCATCGGCGCGGTGACATTCACCGGATCGGTCATTGCCTTCGGCAAGCTTGCCGGAAAGGTAGACGGCAAGGCGAAGAAGTTGCCGGGCGGACACATTCTAAATGCTGCCGCGGCGATCCTCTCGCTCTTCCTTCTCATGATATACATCGACAGCGGAGGCATCTGGACACTGATCCTGATGACGGCGGTCGCGCTCTTCATCGGCTATCATCTGATCATGGGCATCGGCGGCGCCGACATGCCGGTGGTCGTGTCGATGCTGAACAGCTATTCCGGCTGGGCGGCGGCGGCCATCGGCTTCACGCTCGGCAATGATCTGCTGATCGTGGTCGGGGCGCTCGTCGGTTCTTCCGGCGCCATCCTCTCCTACATCATGTGCAAGGCGATGAACCGCTCTTTCGTCTCGGTCATCCTCGGCGGCTTCGGAACGGCTGGCGGGCTGCCAATGGAAATCATCGGCGAGCAGGTGGCGATCGACGCGGAAGGGGTAGCGGTTGCGCTGAACGAGGCCGACAGCATCATCATCGTCCCGGGCTATGGAATGGCCGTTGCGCAAGCCCAGCAGGCCGTCTCCGAACTGACACGCAAACTGCGCTCCTCAGGCAAGAAGGTCCGCTTCGCCATCCATCCCGTCGCCGGCCGCCTGCCGGGCCACATGAACGTGCTGCTGGCCGAAGCCAAGGTGCCCTACGATATCGTGCTGGAAATGGACGAAATCAATGACGACTTCCCGCACACTGACGTCGTCATCGTTATCGGCTCGAATGACATCGTTAATCCTGCCGCCCTCGAAGATCCGAACTCGCCGATCGCAGGCATGCCAGTGCTGGAAGTATGGAAGGCAAAACACGTGTTCGTGTCGAAGAGAGGGCGGGGCACCGGCTATTCGGGCATCGAAAACCCGCTCTTCTACAAGGAGAACACGCGGATGTTCTATGGTGACGCAAAAAAGTCTCTTGCGCAACTGTTGCCTGTCCTACAATAAGTTTGCTCCTCGAGCGTTTGGGTCTGTGAACCACGTCGCCAACATAGTGCCGTCCACGCGAAAAACTGAGGGACGAGAACCGCAGGGGCTCCGCAATCCGCGGAGCCGGCCAGAACGAATGCGATCCAGCAACGGGGACTACGCGGCCATACGGCGACCGCTGAGGACGTGAGTCGAACGAGCGGTGCGTGCCAAACGATACGGTCAATGTCAGGCGGTCCTCCTCATAGTCGGCGAAAATGACTGGGTAGACGCAGTCGTTTCTTCTCCCATCGCTCTTCTGCTTTGTGAGGCGGCAACCGCCAAAGTGTTTACCATTACCTTGCATTCCGCAACAACTATTGACATATTGTCGACAGTCGTAAAAAGCTGTTTCTCTAGAGGAAGACGGAGAGTTTGAAATGTGGTCTCGCCTCTCCGCCCGGCGTGCAATAGTCCGAGCCGCGGAGACCGTGTATGGAGCTGTTGCAGAAAGCAGGGTGGTAGCAAGGCGGACTCCGGAGTTGGGGGAGCCCTCTCGTTTGCCCGAGCGAATTCAAATGCAGTTCGATAGTCTGTCTATCTCAAACAAAAGTCGTGCGTGATTTATAGCCAGGAACTGGAGGCATTATGAGCGCGTTGGGGGACGGCTTTAATACAAATTTGAATAGCTTTGAAGCCGCAACCTATGAGGCTGCCAGCCGTGATTTAAGCTTTGCTGAACCAACTTGGAGGTGGTCGGTAGCGGCAGGGCCTGACAAGGTTTGTTCGTTAAAGTTTCGGCGCCTGCATTTGCCCGCGACGTCAATCACGAGCGTTGAGCATTCAATCAAATTGGAAGGAGTGGCGCGGCGCAATCCATCACGCATAACTATATTTTTTGTCCTCGCTGGGCAAATAGAAGCCAATGACAGACACAAACGGACGAGTCTGCTGATTCCCGCAGGCCATGTTGCCAGTGTGTGCGAGGGTTTGGGGAATCGCGTCGCGATGGATACCAGTACGTCCTGGCTCGCATTCCACGTTCCCCAGTATGCAATGAGGCGCTATTTTGAAGACCTAACTGGCAGACCGTATGTGCAGGAATTCAACTTGCCGCTCATTAGCTTCCGACATGGCGACGCTGAAGGGCTTTATCAAACGCTTCGGCAAGCAGAAGCGGATCTAAACGGTCGCTGTTCACAAGCGCCAGCTTTGGCGAAAGCTTATCAACAGTTGGCACTGGTAAAGCTCTTTACAAAGATGCCGAGCAACTTATGCGAAACGTTAGAACGTGGAACGCCTGGGAAAGCGCCTTGGCAGCTTCTTAAGGCCGAGGCTTTCATGCTTGAGAACCTCGGAAACCCCATTACACTGGATCAACTTGCTGGAATTGCCGGATGTGCCCCGCGCGTCCTGCAACGACTCTTCCGCACCTTTCGCGGCGATTCCCCAATGGGCGTTCTTTGTACCCTGCGGCTGGCCGCGGCTCACAGCACGATAAGATCGCGCAATTTGATCAGCATCGGTGATCTAGCATGTCGCCTTCAGTTTTCAAATCCTGGTAGATTTTCTGTTCTTTATAAAAAAGCTTACGGCTGTAGCCCGTCATCTACATTTCGCTTCGCATCGGATTCTGTCGATGAACGACGGATGCTTTCTCATGAAGAGCAGAGATAAGCCAAATCCGGAACGGTTATCGAAATTATGCCGCCAATCCTCTGAAGAAGAGTAATATCGGGCAGAATTTCCGTATAAATTGTGTTTTTGACGAATACGAAAGCCAAAGCCATGCGCCGGTTTTAAAATCGTAAATACCCATCGCTTTATGTATAGCATACAAAATGCGATATATTTTACGCTTCTATTATGACACACCCGCGCCATCGTTGGATTTATAAACGTTATTTAAGATGAGAAATCTCTCCTTTAAAGCATTTTAGTGATAGCCCTTCTGCGCTGACCGGACAAAGTCCTAGCTTTGACGCAGTGCTGCTAGCTCCCTCCTTTCTTGGCGACCAGCTGCAGCCTCAACTATTCGACAATGGGAGACATTCACTATGAGAACCACATTTGCCGGCATGCTCGTCAGCATCGGCGCTACCATCTCGGCAGCGTCCTATGCGCAAGCTGCTGATGCTATCGTTGCTGCCGAGCCGGAACCGGTTGAATACGTCCGGGTCTGCGACGCCTACGGCACCGGCTACTTCTATATCCCGGGCACCGAAACTTGCCTGAAGATCAACGGCTACGTCCGTTTCCAGGTTGACGTTGCTCCCAACGCCAGCTCCATCGGCGCCGGCGGCGGCGGTTCTGTTCCCAACGACTCCGACTGGGACGCCCGTACGCGCGGCCAGGTTCAGTTCACCGCCAAGAGCGACACCGAGTACGGTCCGCTGACCGGCGTCATCGTCATGCAGTTCAATGCTGACAACGCTTCGGCCCAGAAGGCCCAGCTCGACTCCGCTTACCTCGACATCGCCGGCTTCCGCGCCGGTCTGTTTTACAGCTGGTGGGACGATGGCCTCTCGGGCGAAACCGACGATATCGGCTCGCCGGTCACGCTGCATAACTCCATCCGTTATCAGTACGAAACCGACGCCTTCTACGCCGGCATCAGCGTCGACGAGCTGGAAGACAGCCCGTTCTATGACGGCGAAACCGCCAACAACGTCGGCGTTGCCGTCGGTCTCGGCGGCAAGGCCGGTGCCTTCAGCTACCAGATCACTGCCGGCTACGACACCGACAACGAAGAAGGCGCCGTCCGCGCAATGGGTACGGTTGCTGTCGGTCCGGGCACGCTCGGCCTCGCAGTTGTCTACGCAACGAACCCGAACGCCTACTACAACAAGGCTGAATGGGCGATCGCTGCCGAATACGCCATCAAGGCGACTGACAAGCTGAAGATCACCCCGGCTGTTCAGTACTACGACAACTACGGCGTCACTGCAGGCGAGTTCAACGACGACGTCAGCGCCTGGAAGGCCGGCGTAACGATCGACTACCAGATCGTCGACAACTTCTCGGCAAAGGTTTCGGTTCAGTACCTCGATCCGGACAATGCTGAAGACGTAACCTCGGGCTACTTCCGCCTGCAGCGCGCGTTCTGATGAAAAGGGCTGCCGGCTAAACCGGCAGCCGCAAATTCCTGATCCGACTGACCTCCGATCGGGAAAGAATGGGCCTGGACTTCCCTGCCTGGGCCCATTCCCTTTGACGGGCGGCGACAGGTGTAGAGGTGCCATGCCTTCTACACCGAGAAAGCAGAGGTATCATCTGCTACGAATGATTCCGGCGAGATTCTGTTCACATTGCGGTTATGTGCCGAGCAACCCATCGCGAACCAGCCTGCCTAGTTAGGCAGTAATAAAACAGAAGCCATCTTGAAGCGAAACTCGGCCGCAGCCCTTCCTGCCTCTGCTGTTAGCACCGAACGCCCGTTTTCGCTATAATCCCTTCGTTTTCCGTCTGCCGAAAATTTACCGATTGTGATCGCCTACACAGGCGCCTCGGAAGACTTACAGCGATCCGTGTTGATCTGTTGCAGACATTCGCCGCTGATCCCGTTAAGATTGATCGAGCAATCGCGCGTGGCGAAATTCTGCCGGTGTGGAACCAGCTTCACGTTTAAAGAACAAGCCATCCGAGTTCCATAAATCTGCTTATGCGATATGTTATTGTAGGAGCTATTTAGTAATGCGACAGTTGGGCCAGTTAGAGATGCGACAGTCTCGCCTTTCGACGTGCTGGTCAATGCCAACGTTGGGAGCAAGGATGACGACTTTCAGCCTGGTCGAGACCATGAGCGGTCGGAGTCGTCATGTCCTTTATGATCACCATGTCGCAGAAAGAATTGCATCGCCTCGAAGTTGTTCAGAAGATCCGTGATCGACGCCTGAGCGTCGTCCAGGCGACTGAGGTGCTCGATCTCAGCCGAAGTCAGGTTCATAGGCTGCTGCAGGCTTATGATCGTTCCGGTGAAGCCGGTCTTGTTTCGAAGAAGCGATCACGGCCGAGCAATCGGCGCCACAGCGAGGATTTTCGCAATGCGGCGCTGGATCTGATCCGCGAACGCTATCCGGATTTCGGTCCGACGTTAGCACGCGAGAAACTGATCGAACTGCATCAGATTTCGGTCGCCAAGGAGACGTTACGCCAATGGATGACCGAGGCCGGCATCTGGATCTCGCGACGCGAACGCAAGAAGCGGATTTTTCAGCCGCGCGGCCGGCGGGATTGTCTCGGCGAGCTCGTCCAGATCGACGGTTCGCATCACTGGTGGTTTGAGAACCGCGGTCCCAAATGCGCCCTGCTCGTCTACATCGATGATGCTACCGGCAAGCTCTTGCATCTGCGGTTCGCCGGATCGGAGAACACCTTCGACTACCTGCATGCGACGAAGGCCTATCTGCAGCAATGGGGCAAACCTCTGGCATTCTATAGCGACAAGCACGGTGTCTTCCGCCCGGTCCATGCATCGGAGAAAGACCGGACGAGCGGCCTGACGCAGTTCGGTCGTGCCCTTTATGAGCTCAACATCGATATCATCTGCGCCAACACCCCGCAGGCCAAAGGTCGCGTGGAACGCGCCAATCAGACGCTGCAGGATCGATTGGTCAAGGAACTGCGGCTGCGCGGCATCGACACGATCGAGGCTGCAAACCTCTATGCACCGGCGTTCATTGCGGATTTCAATGCTCGTTTCGGCAAGCCGCCGCGCAATCCGAAGGACATGCATCGGCCGCTGGCCGCACATGAGAACCTCGATGCCGCCATGTGCCGGAAGGAGGTCCGCACGCTGTCGCAGTCCCTGACGCTACGCTACGACAAGGTCCTGTTCATCCTCGATCCGACGGAACAGGCCAAGGCGCTGGCGGGTAAGAAGGTCGTCGTCTGCGACTATCCGGATGGTCGCCTCGAGATCATGCACGAGAGTTTTGCCCTGCCCTACAGAACCTTCGATAAGTTGCGATCGATACATAGACCCGAAGTCGTCGACAACAAGCGTTTGGACGACATGCTTTCGATCGTCGCTGAGCTGCAGGCTGGACGTGAACTGCAGCGCAGTAAGAGCGGCCCGCGCCGCACCGGTCAGACGGATCATATGTTTGGGATACCGGATGGTAGCCAGGGCAACGGTTATCAAAAGCGTGGTCGCAAGCCCGGCCCGCGGACGGACTTCATGAACGATCCGGAAGTCATTGCCAAACGGCAGAAGGCGCTGGCGCGGATGGAGGCTGCCGAATGAATGGTGTCGCCATAGTCTCAAAGCTAAAGCCGAAGGGTGCCTCTCACCCGCCCCCTCCCTACCCTTGCAACCCGGACCAGCCGGTTCGGTCGGGGGCTGATCGCCAGTGCCAGTGTCGCGTTTCTAACTGGCTGACGACGTCGCGCCTCTAATCAGCTTTGACAGTTATTGTAGCCGGGCACATTCTATTTCCAAGTGCGACATGCCAATGATTTCAATGGTTTCACTTTGGAGATTTTGGCATGTCGCGATGCTATTCACACTTGACCCTCGCCGATCGACGGCGCCTGCATCATTGGGTCGAGCGGAAGGTTCCGATCAATGAGATGGCCCGCCAACTCGGTCGCCATCGCTCGACCATCTATCGTGAGATCAAGCGCAATACGTTTCGCGATCGCGAACTACCGGACTACGACGGCTACTACAGCACGGTTGCTGACGACATCCGCAAAGAGCGGCGACGGCGTTTGAGGAAGCTTGTGCGGCACCCGCAATTGCGCGAACTGGTTATCGAGCAGTTGGAGGCGCTTTGGTCACCCGAACAGATCGCCGGCCGCCTACTCGCGGATGGCGTTTGCACCGTGCGTGTCTGCACCGAGACGATCTATCGCTTCATCTACTGCAAGGAAGATTATGCGCTGAAGCTCTATCAGCATCTGCCGGAGGGCCGCCGCAAACGCCGCGCTCGCGGTTCGAGGAAACCCCGCGACGGTGCCTTTCCTGCTGCCTGCAGGATATCGCAACGACCTGATTTCATTGGTGATCGCTCGCAATTCGGCCACTGGGAAGGCGACTTGTTGATCTTCCAACGTGACTTGGGCACCGCCAACGTCACTTCCCTGATCGAGCGCAAAAGCCGCTACACCGTGATGATCAAGAACCAGAGCCGGCACTCGCGGCCGATCATGGACAAGATCATCGAAGCATTCTCTTCCTTGCCGGCGTTCGCACGCCAGAGCTTCACCTTTGATCGCGGCACCGAGTTTGCGGGATTCAGGGCTTTGGAAGATGGTATCGGCGCGCGCAGCTGGTTCTGCGATCCCAGCGCACCGTGGCAGAAAGGCGCAGTGGAAAACACCAACAAGCGCATTCGCCGCTTTATGCCAGGCGAGACGGACCTGACGGCCGTCTCGCAACGCAACCTCATCCAGCTTGCTCGCCATCTCAACGACCAGCCAAGAAAGTGCCTCGATTACAGGACACCGGCCGAAGTGTTCATGGCACATTTGCAAGAAGGACGCTGAACCCCTACCCTAAAAACCGGCATGATGCACTTCGGCTAGATTCTCCACCGCAAAGTTAGAATGTCCTGTTTCTGCAAAGTTGGAATGTCACACTCTCCCCGTTTTTGATGACGGCGGAGATTGCAGATGGGATTGATAGCGATGAGCGAGCGTGATCTGCAGCGGATCGAGGTTTTGTCGAAGGTGATCGACGGCCGGATGACGATGGTGACGGCCGCGCATGTGCTTGACCTGAGCGAGCGCCAGGTGCGTCGGCTGCTGGAGCGGATCCGGACTGACGGCGCAGCATCGATAAGGCACAAGGCGATCGGCCGACCATCGAACAACCGGATCAGCGACGGCGTTCGGGATTATGCGGTGACGCTGGTTCGCGAGCACTATGCGGATTTCGGTCCAACGCTGGCAGCCGAGAAGCTTGCCGAGCGCGATGGATTGCGTGTGTCGCGCGAGACGCTGCGCCGCTGGATGACGGAAGCCGGATTGTGGCTGTCGCGCAAGCAGCGGCGGACGTTTCATCAGCCGCGGCTGCGGCGCGAGGCCTATGGCGAACTGGTGCAGATCGACGGATCCGAGCATCGCTGGTTCGAGGATCGTGGAGATCCGTGTTCGCTCTTGGTGTTCGTCGACGATGCGACGGGCAGGTTGATGCAGTTGCGCTTCGTGCGCTCGGAAAGCGCCTTCAGCTATTTCGACGCGCTGGAGCTTTATCTGAAGCATCACGGCGCACCGATCGCCTTTTACTCCGACAAGCACTCGGTGTTCCGGGTGGCGAAGAAGGATGCCAAGGGTGGCCAGGGCATGACCCAGTTCGGGCGGGCGCTTTCAGAGCTAAATGTCGAGATTCTCTGTGCAAACTCCAGCCAGGCCAAGGGTCGTGTCGAGCGGATGAACCGGACGCTGCAGGATCGGCTGGTCAAGGAATTGCGGCTGGCCGGCATCACCGACATGGAGGCCGGCAATGCGTTCCTGCCTGGCTTCATGGAGCATTACAATGGGCGGTTTGCACTCACCCCTGCCCGGTCCGGTGATCTGCACCGGCCGATGAATCTCGCCCCGGATCGATTAAGGGAGATCCTGTGCAAACGTGAGCAGCGCTATGTCGGGGCGCAGTTGACGTTTTCGTTCGAGCGCAAGCGGATCATGTTGCAGGAGAGCGAGGTGACGCGCGGATTGGCTGGCCGCTATGTCGAGACCTATGCCTATGCCGACGGCCGGCTCGATGTAAGGTGGAAGGGACACTCCCTGCCCTACAAGGTGTTCGACAAGGACCAGCGAGTGACGCATGCGGCGATCACCGAGAACAAGCGGCTCGGCGACGTTCTGGCTTATATCAAAGCGCGCCAGGAGCAGCAGGCAAAGCCTGACGTGAAGACTAACAGCGAGAAGAACGGCTATGTGCGACGGGCTCACGGTCCGGGACGGCGGACGGATTTTATGAACGATCCGGCGGTGATCGAACGCCGTAAAGCAGCGCTGGCAAAGCTTGATGCTGCCGAGTGAGACGTCGATCGCATCGTCTCAAAGCTAAAGCCGAAAGGTGCCCCTCACCCGCCCCGATCTGATCTTGCAACCCGGACCAGCCGCTCAGATCGGGGCTGATCGGCATGCCGGATGCAGACCAAAGTGACATTTCTACTTTGCGCAACCGCGGACATTTCAACCTGACCGCCACAGTTATTGTAGCGGCTATTTAGTAATGCGACAGTTGGGCCAGTTAGAGTTGCACAGTCTCGCCTCTCGACGCACTGGTCAAAGCCAACGTTGGGAGCAAGGATGACGATCTTCAGCCTGGTCGAGACCATGAGCGGTCGGAGTCGTCATGTCCTGTTTGATCACCATGTCGCAGAAAGAGTTGCATCGCCTTGAACTTATCCAGAAGATCCGTGACGAACGCCTGAGCGTTGTCCAAGCAGCCGAACGGCTTGACCTCAGTCGAAGTCAGGTCCATCGGCTGCTGCAGACCTATGACCGGGACGGTCCGGCAGGCCTTGTTTCGAAGAAACGATCGCGTCCAAGCAATCGTCGCCACAGCGAGGCGTTTCGCAATGCGGCGCTGGATCTGATCCGCGAACGCTATCTGGATTTCGGTCCGACGCTGGCGCGCGAGAAGCTGATCGAGCTCCACCGGATCTCTGTGGCCAAGGAGACGTTGCGACAATGGATGACCGAGGCCGGCATCTGGATTTCTCGCCGGGAACGCAAGAAACGGGTTTTCCAGCCGCGCGGCCGGCGTGATTGCTTTGGCGAATTGGTGCAGATAGATGGCTCGCATCACTGGTGGTTCGAGAACCGCGGCCCCAAATGCGCCCTGCTCGTCTATATCGATGACGCGACCGGCAAGCTGTTGCATCTTCGCTTTGCTGGATCGGAGAACACATTCGACTATCTGCACGCGACCAAGGCCTATCTGCAGCAATGGGGCAAACCGCTGGCCTTCTACAGCGACAAGCATGGTGTTTTCCGCTCCACGCATGCGTCGGAGAAGGACAGGACGAGCGGCCTGACGCAATTCGGCCGGGCGCTTTATGAGCTGAACATCGATATCATCTGTGCCAACACCCCGCAGGCCAAGGGCCGGGTGGAACGTGCCAACCAGACATTGCAGGATCGGCTGGTCAAGGAGATGCGGCTTCGCGGCATCGACACGATCGAGGAAGCCAACGCCTATGCGTCTGAGTTCATCATGGATTTCAACGCGCGTTTCGGCAAACAGCCGCGCAATCCGAAGGACATGCACCGGCCGTTGGCCGATCACGAGAACCTCGATGGCGCCATGTGCCGCAAGGAGGTTCGCACGCTGTCGCAGACTTTGACGCTGCGCTACGACAAGGTGCTGTTCATTCTCGATCCGACCGACATTTCCAGGCCCTTGGCCGCCCAAAAGGTAATTGTTTGCGATTATCCGGACGGTCGCCTTGAGATCATGCACGAGAGTTTTGCCCTACCCTACAGAACCTTTGACAAGCTGCGGTCGGTCCATCGGCCGGCAGTCGTCGACAACAAGCGTCTGGACGACATGCTGTCTGTTGTCGCCGAGATGCAGGCTGGACGTGAACTGCAGCGCAGCAAGAGCGGTCCTCGCCGCACAGGTCAGACAGATCATATGTTTGGGATACCGGATGGTAGCCAGGGCAATGGCTATCAGAAGCGTGGCCGCAAACCGAGGACAGATTACATGAACGATCCGGCGGTGATTGCACGGCGGGAGAAAGCGCTATTGAAGCAACCAGCGGTGGAATAACGATCGTCAGTGCACGCCGATGTCGCTTTGCGTATCTGATTCCAGCTGCAGGCAGGCTGCCCAAAGCGGCGTCTTATGGTAGGATCCATCCTGGAAAAGCGTGAGCCCTTCTCTTGCTTCATAGAGCAAGCCGAGCCAGCATAAGCGCCGTAAAACGCCGTATTTTAGGTCGGATTTGAGCTCCCAGGCTTCCAAGGTCATTTCGGTGTCCGATAGGGGCGCAAAGTCTGGCTTGAGGATCTTTACAACATCCAATGGCGTGCAACCTTCTCTGGCCTTGATATTGAGAAGGTTGAGGAACATACGCCACCAACGCAATCGCGCCTGAACGTCCTCTTGCCGATCGGTCACGTGGACATACGAATAGAGATAATCCGTGGCGACGAGATCGAAGAAGGCTTGTGGGTTCATCAGGAACTCGCGGCCACGTCTGGTTGGCAGCAGCACATCCTTTTTCCGGCGAAGCAGCTTCAGATGGCGGGTCATGTCCCGCACGACCCAGAGCGGCGGCATGTCGCTTTCGTTCAGCACTTTGTTCATGCTGTAGAGGTCTTCGGCTGTGAAGTCGGGCCAGAGGAAGTTCACAGCGGCCCAATGCACGAATTTGCGGTTCATGGCGCCGGTCGCTGTCAATCCTATGCCACCCTCACCGTCAGCATAGGCAACGGACAGGAGCATACCGCGAAGAAGAGGTGACAGCGCGGCGATATCGACGTCACCTTGCAGTTTGATCTCCGGAAGCATCGTGCGGCATCGTCCCTATCCGCCCCATGCGGTGTAAGGGAGTATCAGCCGGTGACGGAACAATTGCCACTGAGAAAGCTAAAGCCGAAGGGGTGCTCCTTCACCCGCCCCCGCTCCGCCCTTTCAACCCGGACCAGCCGCTCAGATCGGGGCTGATCGGCATGCCGGATGCAGACCAAAGTGACATTTCTACTTTGCGCAACCGCGGACATTTCAACCTGACCGCCACAGTTATACCCTTACATCTCCGGCAATACGAATAGGTTCGGCTTCTCTAAGTAATCGGCCCGCGTGATCGCGTCAAAAAAGTGACCTATTTCTCAGCTCGGGGAACGATCACGCTCGATCCCAGCATCTTCACATGCTCGGAGCACACCATTTGTACTAGCTCAAGCAGCAGGGTGGTTCGTTCGCCAAGCCAGCCGAGGGCTTCTTCGCTGATTTCGAAATGCTTGGAATACCGCGCTTTGACGTAGGCCTCGTTCAGTGTGTTGAACCAGGCACGCTCGCGATGCTGGTCGCGAGGAAACGCCGCGGCAAGACGACGGTCCTGCTCTTCTGCAAGCGAGCGTAGGAACTTAACGTTGTGAGAAGGTGGACCGTAATTGGTGAGCGTCAGCAGAACGCAGGAATAGGCCTGTTCGAGTGACTGATGAAGACTGAAGGCCGCCCAATTTATCCATGCGTCGCCCGTCCTTTCTGATCGGCTGACTTGAAACTTGGCCGTTTCGAGGATGGCCATTGCCTCATGAAGCCTCTGCTCAAAATGCTCCTTCGCCACACGCAGTCGGTCTTCCGACGAGAGGGACTGCGGCTCCGCAAGCGGCTCATCATCGAGTTCGTATAGAACAATGCCTTCCTTGCGGATATCTGAGAAGAAGTATTGCCCCTCCTTGAGGTAGGTGTTCACCTCGCGCCTGGAATGGACGATGAAGCTCACCGGTGTTTCGATCGACTTGTCGTGGATCAGCCGGTCGGCGGCCTTGTACCAATATTCAGCGAACTCGCAGAGCTTGCGGTTATTGACGATGATTAGGAGATCGAAGTCCGACCGATAACCCTTCATGGTGAACGGTTCGTCGACCCATCCGCCCTTGGCGTAGGAGCCGAACAGGATGATCTTCAGGATGCGCCCGCGCTTCTTGAACTCCGCCGTGCCATCCTTCACGGCATCCTCGAATTCCTCATGCAGGATTTCCAGAACGCGGCCGATCTCGCGCTGTTTGCGAAGCGGGATATGATCGAGAGACGACTTCATGATACCATCGATAGGCGAAAGATTTGGCATCGTCCACCCGCAGTTTTTCAAGGGCATTTTATGCGAGTACCCCTTGGGCGCCTCTCGCAGGCAACCTATGACCTTTGACTGCGGCGGCGTTTGGCTAGGACTTGAAGCGAGTATCCTGATCCACCGATCAATAATACGAGGCCGCCCATTGGAACGAGCGCGTCATACAGCCTTATCGTCGTCGTCTAATCCACCTCTCCAGTCGCACCTACAAAATAATCCCGCGCCCACGGTTGACAGCACGCTCGCGCCGTTCCGCGATAATCTGTTCACTGCTTTCTTGGCGGACGGTCTGCTGCAGCACCTTCAACCTGTCCTGCATCGTCGCGAAGGCCGGGCGCTGCGCCGGCGGCACGCGATTGATGAGATCCTTGTCGTTTCGAATAATGGCATCGCGGCCGAAGCGCTCATCGAGCGCCTTGCTGACGGCGGCGAACTCCCGGCGAATGCTCGGGTCGAGAGAACCAATGGAACCGCTCAGCTTCCGACCATTCTTCTTCGCTTCCGTTGTCAGCCGCTGGATCGCCTCTTCCGCAGCTTTCGACAAGCCCGGAATGGCAACCGCCATCCGCCGGCGCTCATCGATGATGGTCTGACGCTCGGCTCCGAGGGTGTTTGCATAGGCGGTCCCAAGCGACCGCAGGCGAGCCGCGGCTTCCGGCACGGCCCGCATCGCCTCTTTCCGCTCCCGGCCGGACGCCAGCATCCGGTCCATCAGACGATCCGAACCGCGCAAAGCCCCATAGGCGGCCGGATCATTGGTCACCGCGGCGGCGATGCGATCAGCAGCAACACCTTTCCGAAGCAGCTCCTCGATCTTGCCGACGGCGCCCGACGGATCGCGCCAGATCATTGTCGCGGCGTTGGCCAATGTACCACGCTGCTGGCGATAGAAGGGGTTGGAGAGCACCCGCAATCGAGCCTCATCGTCGACCGACGTCCTGAACGCGGTGACGGCGGCAAGCATGGGCAGCATGGTGACATTTTCCTTTCCTGACTCTTTGCTCAAATCGGCGCTCGCGCCGGCGACGACTTTCGAACGATCCTGCCGCTCGGTGAGATGCTGCTCTCCGGCAAAACGCTTCACGGCTTCGAACAGCCGGGTCAGTTTCTCGCGCCGGGCGGCCGTCAGATCGTCCGGCATGCGCTCGGCCGTGTTGCGTTCAGCAACCGCATCCGCCTTCCCGGTGAATGCACTCCAGCCAAAGCGGGCCGTTAACGCTTCGCTGACCGCCTTGATTTCCTGCACGATGGTGCGGTCCTCGGCGGCGAGCGCAAAGGCCGTCTTATAGGCGTCGTCCCCGCCCCGGCTGCGCACCGCCTCGACCTCCATCAGGCGCGCCATCGCGCGTTCGGAGAGCGCCGGGATCGACAATGACATATAGGAGCGACGCGTCTGCTCGCGGACTTCGAACCGTTCGGCGTTTCTGCGGAACTCGGTCGCATGGGCCCGCGCCAAGGGAAGCAATTCCTTCACAGCCGCCATGGCGACCTCGCGCTCGTTACGCGCCGCGCGTCCGTCGACGATCAGCTCGGAACCAAGCAGCCGGCCAAGCCGGTCGGGTGCTGCGGCAAGTTCGTCGGAAAGCTTGCGGGGTTCAGTGCCGATATCCGAGGCGAGCGCATTCAGGGCAACAAGTGCTGCATCCGGATCCCGGTAGATCATATTGAGCAGCGGTCGCAGCATCGTTTCGCGCTCCGTCCAGGCCGGTGATGAACGCTGCGCCAGCCGCGCGTCCTCGCCGAGGCTCCTACGGAAATCCGACGCCGGCGGGATCAGATATCGGTCTTCGCCAGCGCTTGCGCCCGAGACGATGTGGGATTCGGTTCGCGCCTCGTTGTAGGCGACCCGCCGTTCTCGCTCGATGGCAAAGCCGAGCGCCACGCTTTGCCCTTTCCCAGAGCTTTTCCACCTGCTCCCTCTTTGCGGCAATCCACGTCCAGCGCCGGGAAAGGCTTTCCTCCATCTCGGCTGCGGCGAGCGAAAGATGATCAAGCCCGCGACGCCGGGCGAAGTCTTGCGCCTGGGCGCGATAACCCGCCTCGCTTTCAAAATCGAGCGTCGTCGTCTTGGCGCCGGAACGCGACAATCGCTCGACGATCTGCTTGAACACCTCCGGCCGATGACTTTCCCGCTCGATGCGCTCCCGGCGGACATAGGCGGTTTCGATCCGGCTGGCCGTCCAGACGTTGCGGTCGACTTCCCTCTCCTCGTAACGCTTCTGACCCGTCGCCTCGTCGACGATAGCAACCTGAACCTTGACCCGCTCGACACCATCCTTGCGCAGCGTGACGGTGTCGCCGTCGGAGATGCCGGCATCCTCGAGCGCTTTCGGCAGGCTCACGCCCCACAGCCGGTGGACGGTTCCATCATCCGTCCTGACATCGCCATAGGGGCTGTCGTCGGCATCCTTGTCCTCGGGCCGGAATTTGGCTTCGCCGGTTTCGACAAGCTCGCCGGTGACGCCGGCGGCGTGATCGACGCGCGGTTTGCGTCCCCATTCCGGTCTCGGCTCAAAATCTTCTTTCGCAGCGTAGAGATCGACGCGGTCACGATGCCGGGTCATCGACACATAGGTCAGATGCCGGTCCATCATGCCGGTGGCGAGCACGAAGGTGCGGTCGACGGTGGCGCCTTGCGATTTGTGGATCGTTGCGGCATAGCCGTGATCGACATTGCGATAACTGTCTTCGCTGAAGACGACCTTGCGGCCATTGTCGAGCAGAACCGACAGCAGCGGATCGCCGCGTTTGTCACCGGTCGCGACGACCGTGCCGAGCATGCCGTTCTTGACGTATTGCGGCCCGGAGTGCTTGGCCCGCGGCTCGAGGAAGCGAGCATTTTCCAGGAAGATGATGCGGTCGCCGACGGCGAAGTCTCGCGTCCCGCGCTCGGTCCGGAAAGCGCGGCTGTCGCTCAACGCCCCCTCCCCAGCCATCACTTCACGCAGCGCCTCGTTCAGGCGTTTGACGTCATCATTGGTGTGGGCGAGCACGAGCAGTTCGTCGCCGCGAAGACGGCCATCCCGTCCCTCGGAAATGGATCCATCGATTGCCTGCTTGCGCGCAGCAGCCCAGTCGGAGACGATGCGATCAATGGTTTCCTCGCGCGTGCCTGCCTCGACCAGGTGGCCCTGTTGAGCATAGGCATCGAGGCCCTTGTCGACTTCACCACGAGCAAAGAGCCGCGAAGCGTCACGCGCCCACCCCTCCCGCTGGCGGCGCACGCCGGCAAGCTCGGCAAAGCCGATCCGTTCGGTGATTGCCCGGAAAGCAGCACCTGCCTGGATCGGCTGCAGCTGCATGGCGTCACCGACGAGAACGACCTTTACCTCAGCCTCTTCGGCAATCTTCAGCACACGGGCCATCTGCTGCGAGGCCACCATGCCGGCCTCATCGATGACCAGCACATCACCGCGATGGAGTGTGTCGCGCCCATTGGCCCAGGCGAGTTCCCACGAGGCAAGTGTGCGCGACGTGATGCCGGAACTGTCTTCCAGCCCTTCCGCCGCCTTGCCGGCAAGGGCGGCACCGATCACCCGGTGCCCCTCGCCTTCCCAGGCAAGACGGGCCGCGGCCAGCAGCGTCGATTTGCCGGCGCCGGCCAGGCCGACGACGGCGGCAATGCCGCTGTCACCGGTGACATGATGGATGGCATCGACCTGCTCCGCATCGAGCCGGAACGGCGTTTGGGGATCGGCGCTCTCGACGCGATCAATCGCCGCTTCAACGTGCCGCCTGGAAACACCGAAGCCACCGCGCGCCGACAATGCCCACGCCGACTGCGCCATGTCATATTCGATACGCAGGATGTCCCGCGTGGTGAACACGGCAGGTTCGGCCGCCTTCCCTGTCTCTGCATCAATCCCCTGCGGCTTCAACATGACCAACTGGTCCGACGCCATCAGCCGGGCGCGGATGTTGGCAAAATCTGCGGGATCGTCGACGTAGCGATGCAGCGCCTTGGCGATATCCCTCTCGTCGAAGGTGGAGCGTTCGTTGCCGAGCTGCTTCAACAGAAGCTCCGGCTCTGCCAGCAACCGATCGGCCATCTCCTGGCGCCGGGCGAGATCGGCGGGTGCGAAGTAGAGCTCCCTGCCCTTGCGGGCGAGTGCCGCCTTCTCCGGCCCGAGGTGTTTTTGCGCGATACCGTCGAGGCCCTGTTCGGCATAGGAGCGACCGTCGAGGCGAATGTCATGACCGGCGAGCGCCAGATGCCGATTGGCCGTTTCCGCCCAGGCAATCTTCCACGCCTTCATCGTTTCCTTGTCACCGGCCCAGACCTTATAGATGATCTTGCCGTTCGGCCGATCGGGAGTGACGACACGCAGCGGCTTGCCGTCCTCTCCCAGAACCGCAACTTTCTTCCGCCCGAATCCTTCCTCCGTCAGCGGCCGGAGCGTCGTCATCAGGTGGATGTGCGGGTTGCCATCCTTGTCGTGATAGACCCAGTCGGCGATCATCCCTTTCGCGGTAAGATTGTCGCGGACGAAGTCGCGCACCAGCGCGATGTTCTCCGCCCGCGTCAGCTCTTCCGGCAGGGCGATGATCAGTTCCCGGGCAAGCTGCGCATCCGCCCGCTTCTCAAAAGCGTCGACGGCATTCCACAGCACTTCGCTCGCCCGGGCGACGGACTGACCTGATATCGCCGACCGTAGCCACGCCGGGATTTGATCGGGCAGCGCCAGTTCCTCATGCATCAGCTCGGCCGTCCCGCCGCGATAGCTGAAGGACGTTCCCACCTGTTCGTCGATCATCCGGGCGCGATGACGATAAGCGGCGGCCGAGACGATGCTGCGTCCGGCTCCCCTGCTGATCACCTGCGCTCTGACGAACATGATCGCCACTGGTATCTCCAGACTGACCAGGCACGTCGCGACAGCGACGTATATTGCGCCCTCGAACCGATCGGACCGTAGGGCCGATGCCGCTGTTTCGGTTGCAGGGTAGCGTACTTTACTATCTTATTATAGTCAGTATAATCGAACATCGCGCTATCTGAACTCGGAAAGGAACCGCGAATGTCGACCAAATCATCGATCTCCGACCTCGACGCCCAGATCGAGAGGCTGCGCGAACGCAAACGTCTATTGATCGTCAAATCGGCCGAGCGCTTTGCCCGCGCTGCGACGAAATCCGGCCTGGCCGAGATGGAGATCGCCGATGAGGAGGTCGATCGTATCGTCGAGGAGATCGCCGCGCGGTTTCGCAAGGGGGAAAAGAAAGGGGTCGTTGTCCCTGCTCCTCAAACGCGTCGACCAGCAGATAATGGTCCTGGAGCGGAGGGGCAGGTTTCAAATGACGGCTGAACGCAAGCGCGACACGCGGGAAAGAATCCTGCTCGGCGGGATCGTCGTCAAGGCTGGGTTGGCTGGAGGATAATTACAGCGTCGGAGATATTAGAAACCGGCGGCAGAGGGATACGCCCCGGTTCGAGTCGAACCGTCTGCGCCGGCTAGAATGACGGTGATCGGCGCCTCGAAAGGTCGGCTCGGCGCTTACGCGGCTCTCGAGTTCGGCCCGAATCACCCGCGGCCTCGACCGCCAAATCGACCTATGTTTCGGGAGCACCGTCGAGCAAGCCGTCATATAATTCCAGCAGCACGTCGGTGATCGCCTGTCCGAGAGCGTTGCCTGCGGAGCGGAGATCTTCTTCACTACCGTCACGGGCCGCCTTGGCTAGCTCAAAGCCTTGCTCGCCGACGATCTGCTTTGCCGCTTCGATCGCCCAGAGCCCGAAGTCGCCTCGGCTGTCGATTTTGATTGTCTCGTCCATTGTTGATTCCAGCTTGCCGCTAGCGAGAGGTTTAACCGACACCCCCGCGATGGCAAAGTGCGGTGCGGGCAATATCCCCAAACTAGGAACCATCCATCACCGTTTTGAACCGAGGGGATCACCGAGAGTGATCGTTACCGCAGGCCGAGACGGCGACGCCGGCTCGGGGAGCAGCGGAACGGCGCGAGCAGCGCACGCCCGGCCATAGGCCGCTCGCCAGCAGGCTGCGCCTCCAACGGAGCATTCATCACCAGCATGAATCGAACGGAACTGACCGATTCAAAAGTGTCGTTGGACGCCGAGATCGGGACGGGCAATGCTCTGACCATGCTGACCCAGCCGTACTATTTCTATGCCGAACGCACGGACAGGACGAAGAACATGGCGCGCTTCTACGCCCTGTCGATTGAGCCGACGCTGTTCGGAACACCATGCCTGACGCGAACCTGGGGCCGCATCGGTGCACGCGGGCAATCGAAGATCCACGTCTTCGCCAGAGAAGAAGAGGCGGTGTCACTGTTCCTCGAACTTCTCCGCCAGAAGAGTTCTCGCGGCTATCGCCCGAAAGGCCACAGTCGGTAGGTAGCCTCCTCATCTGCCCTCGCCCGCCAAAAGAAGTAGTAGAAGCGGGTCTCCCTTTAACATTGCATGCGAAGCGGAGCTTCAGGCCTGACGCGCCGGTCGATCCGGTGGGTCAGGCTTGGTGACGCAGAAAAAGCCTCCTTTAAAAGGGAGGCTCGGAGGTGGCCCAGCCTTGTTCTTCGGCGATGATCACGGCAACCTCGGCGCGTGCCAGCTCCAGCTCGACTTCGATCTCGCGACGCTCGGCCGGATCAATTGCTTCCCGCAGTTCCAGCCGAAGTTCTTCCATGTGTTGTTCCAGCAGCATCGTCGTCATCTCCTTGTGGACGTGAAAGACGATGTGCCCGGTCATGGCGGGATGGAGGGGTCAGGGATCGCGTCAGCGACCGGCGGAGCCGGCGAGTGGGGGTGCCGATTTTGTCGGAGCGGAGGGAACCGGAGCGGAGGCAAAATTGGGGGCACCGCTCGTCCTTGAGGCCTTCATGCCGCCATGGCACCCTTGGACGGACTGAGCAGATAATACCTCTCCGTATGGCACCTTCTTCAAGCCTTCTCGAAGGTCGAAGGCTATCGAGGATAGCGCGTTCTTTGGCGGCTTGGGTCCAAAGCCAGTTGACGGCCCGGAAACTGTGGAAAGCCGGGGCCTGCGACGACATTTGCCACAACACGTCAATGACAGACGTCAAATAGAATGGCACGGATTTGGCGTCACACCTGATGCGGAGACGAAAATGACCACCACCAATGAAATCGCTGACAAGATTGCAACTGACCACAGCCTGACCAAAGCCCAGGGCAAGGTGGTTGTCGAGGCGGTGATCGCTGCGATTACGGCAGCCGCCGTCGCCGGCAACGAAACGTCGCTTCCGGGCTTCGGCAAATTCAAGGTCAAGGCGACACCGGAGCGCGAGGCTCGCAATCCAGCAACCGGGGCGACCATCAAGGTCGCCGCTGCCAAAAAGCTGGCTTTCACGCCAGCCAAGGCGCTGAAGGATGCGCTCAACAAGTGACAGGGAAAAGCCCCACTCGAATCGAGCGGGGCTTTTCAAGTTTCGTCAACGGCGGGTGTTGCGCGACCAGATGAGCTGCAGACCTTCCTGGCCCTGGACTTCGGTGAGCGTCGCGTAGATCGGGGCTGCAAAGCTCGGGTCATCGAGCTTCACCGAGATGTAGTCGCGCTCGCTCTCGCGGGCCTGCTTCTGCCAGCCTGCGCCGAACTCGACATTGCCGGCCAGGACTCGGAAATCGGGAGCGTCCTCCGACGAGCGTTCGACGCGGACGATCTTTGCCTTGACGTTGAGGTTGAGGGTCTTGATGGTACCTGAGAAGCCGTTTTCAGAAGCGGTGAAAGAGCCAATAGTAGCCATTGTCGTCATCCTTTTCAGTTGCTCGGGCCGCGCCCATCGCGGCCTCGATGGCTGTCGACAAGACCGGAGACGATCGGACCGCACCCCTCGGGCCGTAACGAAGTGGAGGACGGCCGTTGGCCGAGGCTTTCTTGTTTCGCGAGGAATGGCGGCCTAGCCGGCCAGGGGAAGAAAACGAGCCGGCCGTTGCGGATGCCGAGCGAGCCGAACAGCGTGAGGCGGCCTTCGGTCAGACATGCCCCATCGAGACCGCAGTGGGTGTGCCTTGCCCACATTGAAGGAAGAGGCCATGGCACCGTCGGCGTCACTTCGTCTCCGACGGCGCCGGATCTATCGATCCCTCTTTCCGACAACACGAGCCGATCGTCGTTACGAACGCGCGATGCCTGCGAGTTTTCGGGCCGCGGCCGCCTGTTTGACGGCGCCGGCGATGATCCCGAGAAAGGCCGGGCTGAAGCTGCCAATCGGTGTAGTCGTCTCGAAGTCGAATGCCTTGTCGAGTTCAACCCGATTATATTCGTCGAGAATGATC
Source organism: Rhizobium acidisoli (assembly GCF_002531755.2). Taxonomy (NCBI): domain Bacteria; kingdom Pseudomonadati; phylum Pseudomonadota; class Alphaproteobacteria; order Hyphomicrobiales; family Rhizobiaceae; genus Rhizobium; species Rhizobium acidisoli. The sequence goes on from NZ_CP035000.1 coordinate 41,207, forward strand.
CAGCAGGGGAAATCCAGCCCGGCGCGACGGCACTCCATCTGGCTGATGGAAAGGGACAGCCGCTCGGTGCCGGGCGATTGCAACGTGATGGGGAAAAGAAAAACTGCGCCTGGGACCGCGGCGGTGCGAACGACGGCACAAACGGGTCTCGCCTTGCGGCCCGACTCTTCTCCCGCCGACGCCTGACGGCTCCATAGATAATAAAACCGGACGCTGCCCAGGCTCAAGCATTGTCATTCCCGATGATATCATCAAGGCCGGTCATCAATTCCTGATGAACGTCTTCAGGCGCCTCGATAAGGTCGTAGGCCTGCGTATGGGAACGCCCGATCAGCTTTCGATATTGCTCGGCCGTTAGAATGACGAGTTTGTCCTTGCCACGTTTTGTCAGGCTCACCGGTTCGATAAGAGCAGCCTCGAGGATTTCGCCGGAGGCTCTATTCATGTCTGAGAAGGTAAACTGCTTCATGGCCATATCTCCAAGTGAATTACCTATAATACGTATTCTATGCGATTCATGCAATTGGATTGGTGACGATCGGCCGGATGATTAAGCGCGGCGAGGAGCGTGATGCGCCCCTCGCTGTGAGGGCTGATCTATGTCAGCCGATCTTGTGTGCCAACGAAGCGACGGGCCTGAAAGCAATTCCTGTCTGCCGCACAATATCCCGTATCAAGGGCGCCACAGAGCCCAATTCTTCATCGGTCAGCGAAACCAATGCGGGGTAGTCGACGTGGACGCCAGCGTCATCGACGGTCAAGGCGCTGATCCAGCGTCCTCCGTCAAGGCGAAACTCGTGAGTGTCGTAGTCGATATCGAGCTCATCGAGAAGATTGATGGTGAACCGCCCAAAAATCTCGATTTCGCGCTCCAATCGGAAAGCCGCAAATTCCTCGCCGACCAACACTCGCTGCTCCAAATCCATGATGGTTCGAACCCGATCGATGGCTGCATCGAGCCCCTCAATCAGACGATCGTGAAGCGCTTGGGAAAATGCGCTATCGCAACCGAGGCGGTTTGCAAGGACGATCAGGCGGAAGCCGGCGAGATTGGCGTAGAGCGTGAGATTATCGTCGGATGTCATAATGTGATCTCCTTCATCTTGATGACGGAGATCGGCCACTCCCTCGCAAAGAGGGGTCAAGGACCGCGGAACGCGGCTTGCAAGCGGGGGAGCCGATTTTGTCGCCCGCGGCAAAATTGGGGGTACCGCGCCGTCCTTGACGCCGGATTTGCGGGAGTAGAATAGGACGTCAGAGAGAAGAGACCCGCGTCCCCAAAGGGGACGCGACCGTTTCCGACGCAGTCGGCATATTGTCTTGCAGCGATGTCTAGGCCGCATCCTGTCGCGACTGTGGCTGCAGACCGTGAAGAAATGCCACCGACCGCTGGGCCTGGGCCGCCGCCTGAACGATGAAGCGCTTGTCGTTCTTCAAGACCAAGAGCCACTACGCAAGATAACTCGCGTGGTCTGGGCGAGGCTCCATCTCCGGCACGATGCCGAGATCGGCTGCGAGAAAAACCGCACCGAGTTCGGCGATCAATTCTTCGCAGGCGCGTTCACTGCGATCCTTGGAATATCGGGACAGGTCGCGGTTGAGGCGGTGCGCCGCGCCTGCCCAATGGATGCTCTCGTGCGCGAGCGTTGCGTAATAGCTTTCGACGTCGCGGAGGGTCTCGATCGGCGGCATCTGGATCATGTCTGGGACCGGCGCATAAAAGGCTTTCGCCCCGCCGTGGCGGATGATGGCACCGGTGGCTGCGAAGAAGGCATCGGCATCCGCGAGCCGGTCGAACGGCCGTTGAACGATGTCATGGCGCATATTGGCGTAACGGTCACCGAGACCATCGATCTGTTCGACGTTGAAGACCGTGTAGGCCTTGAGGAAGGCTATGTCGCGCTCGACGTCGCGGCCGCCGCTGTCGGTCTCCGTCTTCGTGACGCGGTTGGCGTAGACCACCATCGAGCCGGTCTCGCCCTTTCGAACGCTTGCTCCGAGCTCGCGTGCTTGCCTGAACGTCATCCAGGTCGATGCACCGTAACCACGCGCCATCGCTTCCGACCACAGCAACAACACGTTGATGCCGGAATAGGGTTCGCCATTGTGGCGCAAGGGCCGTGAGACGCGGCCCGTCAGATGAGCGCCGTTCCAGGGTTGCACCCAGGGGCGCACCCCCTCTTCAAGGGCGGCGGTGATCTTGGCGGTGATGCGCGCATAGACATCGGCGCGCGGTTCCGTCGTGGTTGCCGCCCCGTTTTCAACTTCTTTCGTGATCCTGTTTTCCATCATCTTATCTCCTGTCCGTGGACCGCGCCGATCGCGGTTCGCCACGGCGGTCGAAAAAGCGGCGTCCGGAGGCGGCGCACCCGCTGGGAGACGAGATTGAATGTTGGAAACTTGGGAGGCGGGCCGGAACGGAGTGGAGGACGGGTTGCCCGTTGCGTCCGTCCATCTCCGGCGCCGCTAGACCGCCTACCGGGACGAACCGCAATCGGCGTTGCGATCTCAGCACAAGGAAAGCCGGCGCGCAAAACGCGCCGGCTTCGTGGGATTGAGAGAAGGGGCTTTCGCCCCTTCGATCAATCGAAGGCCGACATCTGCAGCGAGGCTGCTTTCTGGTCGATCGTCGGCGCTGCAATGGCCGAGCCGTTGTGCTCATAAGGCTTCCAGGTCTCGCCTGTGATGTCCTCGTAGGCCGAGACCGCGCCTTCAGCCGCCATGCGAAGGACGTGAGCCTGCAGGCCCATGTCGGCGGCAAACTCGCGCTTGCGCTGGGCGCGGCTGTCGAAACCGACTGGCCCGTCAAGATCTTCGTCGCGAAGCTCGCTTGCGAGCTTTGTGGTGAGGTCGCGTGCCTCGGTCACCGAGCGGCTGTAGAATTGGCCGGCACCGTGGGCCGAGCCGATGAAGGAGCCGACCATGCGCTGCATGTGGATCTGCATGGCTTTCTCCCCGAGGCCGTCCTTGAGCGCCTCGGCGCTCTCGATCAGCTGGCTGCGATGCAGGTCACGAATGCCGTCACTGTCGATGACGGGAAGGCCGAAGCTTTCGGAGATGCGCAGCGCCTGGGCGCTGTCCGGGCAGGCGTGGCGGACCATTTCGAGGGTGGTGGCGCGCTGGGCGGCCGGGCGGGCTTTTGCAGAACGGTTGAGCGATGCCATGGTCGATGTCCTTGTCTGTCTGGTTAAGCAAAGCCCGAGGGTCCGTTCATCCGGTGCTGTCCCTCGGGTGCGGTCGATATGGAACCGGGCAAGCGGCCCGGCCCAAGGCCAGGACGATGCGGGACAAGCGAGGTGGGGTTGCGGAGGCCGCTGGCCGGGAAGCGGTCTGCGGAAAACGCGGCCACGTCTTGCGAAGCACGCGTCGAGACTGCCGCCACGCGGCGCGGAACGCGGCCTTTGACCGGGAAGCGACCGGTTCAGACCGCAGCAAAACCGAGGGGCGGTACGTGATGAACTATCAACGACCGGTGCTCGCCTGAAGCGACATCGACGCGAATAGAAACGCCTTCAGCGCTGCCGCTGTTACCGCCGGAGCGTTTGCCGATCGGACGGAAAGGCCGAACCCCATTCCCGCTTGCGTTGAAGGTCTTCATTCCAGTCGGCCGCCCGCGGCAACAGACGGATGAAGTCACAGCCAGCACGGTCAGCGATCTGGCGCAGCCGATCAGCATAGACCTCCCCTTGCGGGTCAGCATCGGTGGCGGCGACCAACATCGCGCCAGCGGCGGTTGCCTTGATGGCCTCAACGGTTGACGGTGACCAGCCGCCACCGGTGCTGGCGTAAAGCGTATCGACACGCTGCCTCTCAATTGCGGCCAGGCTGAGTGCATCTATTGCTGCTTCTGTGATGCAGACCCGGGGCGACGTCGGCTTTCCGAACCGATAGAGCGTCTTCGTACCGCCTGAGGAAAATCCCCGCCACGTGGGTCCCCGCTCTTCCCAGCCGGTGAGACCACCCTTGCCATCTTCGTGACGAAACCACGTACTGCCGTAAGGGCCTTGCCTGACGACGTCGGCGCGTGCAGCTACATTCAACAGAACCGGTGGCAATGCACGTTCATGATGCAGATAGCGACCGGCGGCGGAGTTGAGAACGAGAGCTGGGCGGCCGTCCCAGCGCTCAATGAGCGGCGACGGCGCGCCGCGCCTGATCCTTAATCCGGGCGGCGAAAAACCTGGTGGGCAATCGACACCGGCTAGGCCTCCCACCCTCTCGACAGATACGTTGAACGGGATCCGGTCGAGAAGGCAGGCAAGCGCAAAGACATCGCCCTTGTTGTCAGACAGCGGGTCGAACCAGCCGGCACCATCGTGGGTAACGATGACGATTTCGCCGCCGCGTCTGAACTTCAAGGCACGCCTGGTGCTCTCCTGCTTGTCCAATAGAAAGCCGGCCGCGACCAGGACGCTCGCGCAGGAGACTTTCGAGCGTACCAATTCAATTTGTTGCCGATCCATTTTTCTTCTCCTCTTTGTCCCTCCGACACGGAGGGTCACCCATCTGCCGGCGCGAAGACCGGCGGCTGCAAGGGCGCGGCGGGAACTCGAGAGAGATTGTGAGGATGTCTGCGGCGAAGCTTCCCTTGCGGCCGCCGGGTCGCAAGCGCAACCGCGTCAGGGATGGAGGCTCGGGTGAAGTCCTGCCATGACGGGCTTCAGCATGCTGACAGCCCGGGCCCCTAGGCGACGCCCCAAATTTCAAGTTTTGGTTATAGGAGACGGAGCGCTGGAACCTCTTCAGTTGGGGCATCGAAAGAACGGCTGGCGCGAGTCACCGCAAAACGTTGGCCGACGATCGCAGCTTGTCGATGATCCACGCTTGGACAGCAGCTTGCTTGCCAGCGCCCACGCGTACGGAACGACTATCTGACGAGATAGGATTGATGGAGTTTGCGATGCGCTGCATTGCTATCAACTATCAACCGTAATCCTTTGACGGATGGAGACATGGCCATGGCAGAACCATCGATGGCTGTTGGCATTCCCGAGGATATCAGGGCAGACGTCCAGTCGGCGGCGGACCGCGAGGGCCTGCGGGTGGCAGAATGGATCAGCCGTGCGCTCAGGCGCGAGATCGCTCACCAGCCCTGGAATTTTGAACCGCAGTGGCCAACCCTGGGATGCGCCACCTGGCGGCGCGGGCCAATGTGCCGATTGTTGGCTTCCACACCCAAAACATCGACATTGGCATTGCCCAGCACGTCAAGAGGCGAGACTTTCGCATCTCCAACTGGCCCAACTGTCGCATACGCATTATGGAGCACAGGCTACCAACCAGGCAACCGTGCGGCGCACCGCGTGAATGCAGACACAACTTCATGCTGTTGTCTTGTTCTCACGCAGCATCGCGCCTTCGGAGCGCAAACTCGACCGGGCGGCACGGCTTGTCGTCTGATTTAGTCCTGATTCGCAGCCACCGGCAAACTACCTTCGTTCGAATGGCGGGTTTCGGTCTGCCGGGCGGCGGAGATAACGCGGCGCTTTGCGCGGATGGCATGCCATTGCTGGTCGATCAGGACGCCGATGAGGATCACGCCGCCCATGACGGCGAAATTCAGCGATGACGGGATGCCAAGCAGATTGACGAGATTCTGCAGCTCCTGGAGCAGGACCGTGCCGAGCACGACGCCGACGATCGAGCCCTCGCCGCCGCGCAGCGAAAAGCCGCCGAGGACGGCGGCGGCAATCGCGTAGAGTTCGTAGAACTGGCCATGGCTCGCCGGCGAGATCGAGCGTGTGTACATGGCGAAATAAATCGCCGAAAGCGCCGTCAGCAGGCCGCAGATGACATAGGCCGACATGATCATGCGGCCGGTGCGGATACCGGAATAGCGGGCCGCTTCCTCATTCTTGCCGATCGCGTAAAGATAACGCCCGAAGACCGAGCGATGCAGCATGATCCACATGACAACGGCAATGATAACGAGTGCGATGAAGGAGTTGGGAACGCCGTAGAACCGTCCGGCGGTCAGAAATTCGAGCTCCGGAAAATTCTGGCCAAATGCAAAGCCCGCCGTCCCGTCGGCGGTGTAGAAGCGCGCTGCCCCGCGATAAATCAGCAGGCCGCAGAGGGTGACGACGAAGGGCTGCAGGTTGAGCCGGGTGATCAGCCAGCCGTGCACGGCGCCGATGACCGCGCCAAGCGCGAGAATAAGCGGCAGCGCCAGCATCCAGGACATATCCTGGACCGCGATGAAATCGACGAACAACACGCCGAGAAGTGCGACGAGCGAGCCGACGGAAAGCTCGATACCGCCGGTAATGATGACAAAGGCCTGGCCGATCGACAGGATGCCGAACAGGCCGATCAGGTTGGCGGTGTTGGCCAGGTTGATCGGCAGCAGGAAGCGCGGATTGATGATGGCGACGACGATGCCGACGACGACGATCAAAAGCAGCAGTCCAAGATCTTTTTTGACCATTCGAGATCCATTCCCCGATACTTGTCTATTGGCCGCAGCCGCTATTTTACGCTTTTGCCGACAGCAAGCAAAAGGACGCTTTCCTGGCTGAATTCGTCCTCTTCCAATATGCCGGCGATCTGGCCCTCGTGCATGACGGCGATGCGGTCGGAAACGCCGATCACCTCTTCCATGTCGCTGGAGATCATCAGGACCGCGACCCCGGCATCGGCAAGCGCTCGCATCAGGCCGTAAATCTCGTTCTTGGCGCCGATATCGATGCCGCGAGTCGGCTCGTCGAAGATCATCACCCTCGGGCTCATCGACAGCCATTTGGCCAGCACCACCTTCTGCTGGTTGCCGCCGGACAGAGTGCCGGTTCGCGTCGAAACGGAAGGCGCCTTAATTGCCAGGCGAAGGCGCTGCTTTTCGGCCGCCGCCGTCTCCCGTTCGGCAGAAAGCATGAAGCGGCTGGAAAGCTTCGGAAGATCGGCAAGGGTGATATTCTGGGCGATCGGGAAATCGAGAAGAATGCCGTTGCGCTTGCGATCCTCCGGCACCAGGAAAATGCCGCGATCAACGGCGTCGCGGGCGGAACGGACGGAAATTTCCTGCCCGTCCTGCAGGATGCTTCCGCCATAGCTCCGGTCGATGCCGAAGAAGACCCTTGCAAGCTCGGTACGGCCGGACCCGACGAGGCCCGCAAGCCCCATGATTTCTCCATAGCGGATTTCCAGATCGACGGGACGGCCGGGATAGGCCTCGGTGCGCACGCCGCTTGCCTTCAGCGCCACCGAGCCCGGCGAGCGCTGCGGTTTTGCGGTCCGGGCCGCAAGCACCCTGCCGATCATCAGCTTGACCATCTGATCGTGGCCGATGTCTTTCCTGGCGAGCGTGCCGACAAGCGTGCCGTCGCGCAGCACGACGACCCGGTCTGCGACGCGCTCAACCTCGTGGAGGCGATGCGAGATGAAAATGACGCTGATGCCATCGGCTTTCAGCAATTTGATAATGCTGAGCAGCCGCTCGGTTTCGTCCAGCGGCAGGCTGGAAGTGGGCTCGTCGAAGATAACGAGCCTGGCGTTGATGGACAGCGCCTTGGCGATTTCCACCATCTGCTGCTCGGCAAGGGAAAGCGACGCCACCGGCGTGTCGGCGGAAAAATGCGCGCCTACGCGCTTCAGGAGCGGCTTCGCCATGCCTCGCAGCCGATCGCGATCGACGAGCTTGAAAGGTCCGGCCTTCAGCGGCTCGCGGCCGAGGAAAATATTGGCCGCCACGTCGAGATTGTCGAAGAGATTGAGTTCCTGATGCACGAAGGCGATGCCGGATGAAATGCTCGACTCCACCGTGAGACGACGATGCTCGGCCCCGTCGAGGAGGATCGTGCCTCGGTCGGGCCCGATCACGCCGCCAAGAATCTTCATCAGCGTCGATTTTCCAGCCCCGTTCTCGCCGACGAGGCCGATAACCTCCCCGGGCATGATGTCGATCGACAGGCCCTCGAGCGCAACGACGCCCGGATAGGTCTTGCCGACGCCGGAAAGCGACAGGAACGGCGTTGCGGGCGGGTCCGGTGACGGAATGTCGGAGCTATGGTTCATCGCCTGTCCATGGCTGCTGCTCTCATGCTGTGTCGGCACAAAGTGTGCGTCGCGGCGGCGGCAAGCACCGCTGCCGCGAAAGAGATTATTTTCCAGCCATGGCCTTCAGGCTGGCGGCATATTTGTCAACGTCATCCTTACCGATGATCACCGTCGGGATGATGATCAGGCCGTTGCTGGGAACGCCTGATTTGTCGCCCTTGAGATAGGCGGCCATCAGCTTCATGCCCTGATAGGCCCACTCGAACGGCTGCTGCACGACGGTCGCTGCGATCGTGCCTTCCTTGACGCCGCCGAGCGTGATCGGATCGTCATCGAAGCCGACGACGGTGATCTGGCCGAGTTTGCCGGCGTCGCGCAGCGCCTCGTAGATGCGCGGCGTATTGTAGGAATAGAAGCCGACCATGCAGGTGACATCGGGGCTGGCCACCAGCGCGTCCTCGACGTTCTTCTTTGCGCGCGTCTGGTCGATATCGTCGCCGCGGACATCCGCCAGCTCGATCTTCGTGCCCTTCAGGCCGTCCTTCATGCCCTGGATGCGTTCCTTGGCATTGTCGGCGCCGAGCAGGCCGACGAAGCCGATGCACTTGCCGCCGTCCGGCATCGCCTTCTTGGCGATTTCGGCGGCCTGCATCCCGGCGTCGACATTGGACGAGCCGATATAGGCGACGCGGTTGGTCTGCGGCGCGTCGCTGTCGGTCGTGAAGAGAGCGGTCTGCGAGCCGATCTTATTCAGGCCGTCCGTCTGGGTCTTGGGATCGACGGCGGAGACCATGATCCCCTTGACGCCGGCGCTGACGAGATCTTCCATGAGACGCTGCTGAATGGCGACGGCCGCCTGCTCAGGATATTTCAGTTCCATCTGGTAGTCCGGCATTTCGGCCTGAGCCTTCTTCACCCCCGCCTCTGCGGCCTTCCAGAAATCGGACGCTCCGTTGACGACGAAGGCAAGTGTCGGCTTGTCGGCGGCATGCGATACGGCAGCCGGCGCCGCGCTCAGCATCAAACCGGCGAAGAACAGGGCTGCATTGCGTTTCAGCTGTTTCATAATACACCTCCCGAGGGGCCGCAGTCGCATGGGCCCGTTTTCGACTTACGGCCGGCCGGATGCGCCCCCTCCCAGGGCCGTCGCGCAGCGACGAATGGCATTGGTTCCGATCGCTCCGTGACGGTATAGAAGAATTTTAATTAGTAAATAGTATTATCAATGCGGATCAAAACATTTCATCATGCACCGACCAGAATGCAATTTTGTACTGGCAATCTCCAGCAACTGCCGGCATTGCAGCAAAGTGATGCAATTGCCAACGCTTTCAGATAGATGCTAATACTCATTACCAAATCAGCAAATCCAAGCAGAGACAAGCTTTCCCGAATGCGACAAGCCAAGAGCCCAAAGAGCAATAAGCCGGCCGCGGACAAGCCTGCCCGCGTGACGATGATGGATATCGCCGCCGCGGCCGGCTGCTCGCAGGCGGCCGTCTCCTTCGTTCTCAACCACACACCCGGCACCCGTATCTCGCAGCAGACCCGCGACCGCGTATGGGAGGCGGCACGGGCGCTTGGCTATACCGGGACGACTTATACGGCGAAGGCCTCTTATTCGGGGCTGGACAACGTGATCGGTTTCGCCGTGGATCAGCTTGCCACCAGCCCGGAAGCGATCGTTGCGATCGAAGGGGCGCGGCAAGCCTCCTGGAACGCCGGCAATGTCTTGTTAGTCGCCCAGACGCTCAGTGATCCTGTCATGGAGCCGAAAGCCATCAAGGCGTTGACGAGCGGCGGCATATCGGCGCTCATCTATATGACGATCTATACCCGCCAGATCGAGCTTCCCTCCTATATCGGCAAGCTCAACATCCCGACGGTCCTCTTGAATTGCTATACGGCGGACCATGCTTTTCCAGCCGTCGTGCCAAGCGAGATCGCCGGAGGGCAGAGTTCCACGCGGCATCTGATCACGCACGGGCACCATCGCATCGCGACGATCACCGGCGAAATCTGGATGCAGGCTGCACAGGACCGGCTGACGGGATATCGCCGGGCGCTCGCGACCGCCGATATCCCCTTCGATCCGGAATTGGTCATCGAAGGCGACTGGTCGGCCGGTGCCGGTTATGCCGCCACGATGAAACTGCTTGCTCTGAAAGAGCCGCCGACCGCGATCTTCTGCCAGAACGACCGCACGGCGATCGGCTGCTACGAAGCGCTCAAGGATGCGGGACTTCGCATTCCCCAGGACATGTCGGTGGTGGGTTATGACGACGAGGAAATTTCACGCCACCTCGTCCCCCCGCTGACCACATCGGTCCTACCCCATCTTGCCATGGGCCAATGGGCGATCGAACATCTCAACCCGGAAACCATGCCCGGCAAGCGCTATCCGATCGCCAAGCTCGAATGCTCGCTCGTCAAGCGCCATTCCGTCGCCGCGCCGCGGGCCGCGGCGCAGCAGATCCTCGATGGCGTTCACGCCTCGCCGTAGGATCGTCTCGCACCGCGGCCCTGTATCGGTCACTCAGGAACGGCCAGCCGACCATACTTCGCCTAGGCCGTGCCGCAGTCGTTCCACGAATACGGAACCATCTCCTGCCGCGGCGGTTTGGTAGGCACTCTCCAAGCACTTTGCCCCATGGAGCATGCTCATGGCTATACTTTCCTCCAGGGATAGAGACGCGGCCGCCTACCCGCTACAGTCGCTCTTTGTGCCTTTTCCCTTCGTCTGCTTTACGCTCGCACTCGCGACCGATATCGCTTTCTGGCAGAGCGGCAATTTGATGTGGCAGAATTTTTCCGCTTGGCTGCTATTCGCCGGACTGGTGTTCGGTGGGTTTGCGATTCTGGCCGGATTAATGGATCTGCTGCGTCCGCGCACCCGCCCGCTGCGGCCTCCCGTCCTGTCTGCCCTCCTCTACCTGATCATACTGGCACTCGCCTTTGCCAATAGCCTTGTCCATGCGGGCGACGGTTGGACGGCCGTGGTGCCTTATGGACTGATGCTCTCGGCTGCGACTTTTCTGTTCTGCCTCGGGGCTGCAGCCGTTTCTGCCCACAAATATGCCAGACTGGCCTGGAGGATATGATGATGAAGCCCCAGATCCTCGGCGCTTCCGTTCTGTCGTTATCAGTGGCCGTGAGCCTTGCGGCTTACGCGCAGAGCGGAAATTTTGATATTTCTCAGCAAATCGGACCAAACCCGGTCCTCCCGGATCCGGCTTTCTCCCTGCTTCCGGACCTGAAGGTGGCGGAGGTCGTCGGGTGGAAGGATGGCGAGGCGCCGGCCGCGCCGGAAGGCTTGACGGTCACGGCCTATGCCAAGGGCCTCGCCAACCCTCGGACGGTCCATACCTTGCCGAATGGCGACGTGCTGGTGATCCAGTCCCGCGGACCGTCTGTCGAACCGACCTCACGGCCGAAGGATTTCATCCGTGGCTGGATCATGTCCATCTCCCATGGCGATGTTGGTGAGAAGAAAGAAAGCAACATCATCACATTGCTGCGTGACACCAACCGCGACGGCACGGTGGACGAGACGCACGATCTCCTGAAGAAGCTGGATTCGCCGTTCGGCGTGGCGTGGATCGACAACACTCTTTATGTCGCTTCAACAGGTGCCATCCTCGCCTACCCCTACGAACTTGGGCAGAATGAAATCTCAGCCCAACCGAAGCTCCTGACCCCGCTTCCAGGTGGTCCGATCGATCACCATTGGACAAAGGATCTGGCGCTCAGTCCGGATGGGAAAATGCTTTACGTCTCGGTCGGCTCTAACTCAAACATTGTCGAGAACGGCCTTGAAGCCGAGAAGGGACGCGCGGCGATCTGGCAGGTCGATCGACAAAGCGGCGCAGCGCGCGTCTTCGCTTCCGGTTTGCGCAATCCGAACGGCCTGACCTTCAACCCCGAGACGGGCGCGCTGTGGACCGTCGTCAACGAGCGGGACGAACTTGGTCCGAACCTTGTTCCTGATTACATGACCTCGGTGAAGGAAGACGGCTTCTACGGCTGGCCTTGGAGCTATTATGGCAAACATATCGATGCGCGTGTGCATCCGCCGCGGCCGGACATGGTCGATAAGGCGATCCCGCCGGACTATGCTCTGTCAAGCCACGTCGCGGCGCTCGGACTGACCTTCTCGATGAATTCGGCGCTTCCAACCGCCTATGCCAATGGCGCCTTCATCGGCGAGCACGGCAGTTGGAACAGGGACAGCTTCAACGGCTACAAGGTAGTATACGTGCCATTCGAAAACGGCAAGCCATCCGGCAAGGCGCAGGATGTGGTAACGGGCTTCATCCAGGGTGACCAGGCAAAAGGACGGCCGGTCGGCGTCGGGATCGATGGGACCGGAGCCCTCCTGGTTGCCGATGACGCCGGCAATACTGTCTGGCGCATTGCTTCCTCCGACGGCAAAATCTCGCCGCAGCCAATCGGCACGGACCAGCTGTCGGCAAATCCGCAGGCCTCGACTGATGCGACCGGCAATCTGAAGCCGGGTATTGGAACAGAAAAGACGAGTTCGACAGCGCAATCTCCTGCGCAAATGCAGATCGCCCCCGCTTCAGGACCTTAGAGCATGTCCGCTGATTTTCCGCTGGGCCGACAGATGAGGAGTCCGTCGGCCGAACTACCCTAGCCGACCAAGATCGCAGCAAGATCCGCGGCGGTTCGTTCGTGAGCCCAGCCATGGAAAGTTTTCAATACGGGGCATTCCGAGTAACGGAGCCGATCGATGAAGTCTTACAGAGAGCGTCACCTGACGTCCAATCCGTCGACGGCAAACGCGATGCTGACCGCACGGTTCACAGCCGCAGCAAGAACCGACATGTGGGTCTGGCCGGCATAAAGTTCGAATTCGGCACGCAATCCGTCGGCCGTACTGCTCAATCGCTCCGCCATCTCCTGCGCAAGAAGGACCGTCCGCTCCGTCTTCCTCTTCTCCAGGCGTAGGGCGGCATCCTCGTTCCGATACTGAAAAGGGGCCAGCTCATCGCCTTCGTATTCCCCCGCGGATAAATGGAGGAAGGCGGCCTTTCCCGGAATGGGTTGACGCTGCGCCTCATTGTTGAGGATTTCACTGTTCTCCCAATAGATGGTCGGGCTGGCCGCGATCCAGTTGGCAAACAGACCCGGACGCTCGAACAGGGCATAAAGGGTAAAGAGGCCGCCGAAGGAATGGCCGAAAAGCGATCGGCGCTGCGGATCCGGGGTCACCATATCCGCGATCCGCGGTATCAACTCGGTCTCGATGAAATCCACCAGTTTGCCGGTCCCTCCGATGACCACCGGCGGACCGCCCTCGACGAAGGGCGGATAGGATTTGATCGGTGGAGGACCGAGGTCCCAAGACCGGCGGAGCGCATCATAGGGCTCGTCGGTGGGATAGCCGATCGCGGCGATCACCCCCCAACCGACATTCGTTCCCGTGGGATAAGGCGCCTGCGTGACAAGGCTGGCAGCCGCGAAGGGGAAAGTAGCGTTGCCGTCGGTCATCACCAGAAGCGGCCATCCTGCCGGCGGCGGCGTCTGCGCCGGAATGGACAGGAATATGCGATAGGGCTCGCCGCCTGCAGCTGGAGCCAGATCAAAAAAGCAGGTTCCGGGCATTGAATAGGCGCGGACAGGATCAGTCATGAGAACGGTTTCTGATGTTTGCATAAGAGGATCTGTCCCTCTTAATCGATAATGACGTGCGGTACGAAACGCGACAGGTTGGCGGTAATGCGCGAGCGGTCTTCGCGCACGGCAAGGCCACAGGCGCGATCACCGACGACCCAGCTGCCGAGCACGGCGAAGCCGCCTTCGCTTTCGAAAAGCGGGGCATAGGCCTGGACGACGAAGCCTTCGTCGCCGTAATCGCCGGGAGCGGAAACAAATTCCCGGCCATCGCGGAATATCGTGACGTTCTCGCCCTCGCGTGACAGCAGCGGTTTACGCACATAATCCGTCAAGGCCGAAGCCGCCGGGTCGTCGGCGAAATAGCTCGCCAGCAGGTTGGGGTGATTGGGGTGGCGCTGCCAGAGCAGAGGCAGAAGCCCCTTGTTGGAGAGCACGGCCTTCCAGGCGGGCTCGATGAAGACATCGCCGCAGCGCGCGAGTTCGCGGGCGAACGGCTCGCGCAGCATGAATTCCCAGGGGTAGAGCTTGAAGCAGCGGTCGATCACCCGATCCTGCAGGTCGGTATAGCGGCCCTCCGCATCGATGCCGATCTCACCTATGTCGAGAAGCTCGACGCGATGACCGGCCTGCACTGCGCAGTCCATCAGATAGACGGTCGTGCCTCGATCCTCCTCATTGTCGGTCATCACGGCGAAGTGGAAGATCGGCCCTTTGGGAAATTGCTCGAACGCCTCGACAAGGCTTTCCTGCAGGGAATTATACTGGTCCGCATCCTTGGGCAGGGCACTCAAAGCCATCTGGTCGGTCAGCCAGTTGTATTGGAAATAGGCTGTCTCGAACACCGCGGTCGGCGTATCAGCATTATATTCGAGCAACTTGGCCGGACCGGTGCCGTCATAGGCAAGATCGAACCGGCCGTAGAGGTGCCGGTCGCGGCGCTGCCAGGACCGCTGCACCACATCGCGCAGATCCTCCGGAATGGCCAGCCGGTCGAGCGCCTCTTCGCTGCCGACGATATCCCCGACCATATCCATGCACATGTCGTGCAATTCCTGGCTCGGCTCTTCGATCTGCGTCTCGATCTCATCGAGCGTAAACGTATAGGCGGCATCGTCGAGCCAGTAGGGCTCGCCGTACATGACGTGAAAACCGAAGCCGACGGCCCGCGCCTTGTCACGCCAGTCGGGACGGGCCGGAAGGGTGATCCGCTTCATGTCAGCCGCCGAAACTGAACGACGAACGGCCCCCGAAGCCCTGACGGGCGACGGTGCGGGTGTTGACGTTGACAGGCTTGACGCTCTGGCGCGAGGGCGCCGTCACACTGTCGCTGCCCGCCCCGCCTGAGCGAACCGTCGTCGTCAACGTCTGCCCTGCGCGATTGCGATAAATCGGCGTCGAACCGTAGTAATAGCCGTTCGCCTCCTGGCGCCGGCGATAATCGGAATAGTCGGTAATGTTGTTCAGTGCCGAAGACAGCATGTAGCCTGCCAGGAACGGCGTGAAGAAGCTGCCGTTGCCGCCGCTATTGTTGGGAACTGAATTGGCCGGCTGTTCCGTGCATTGGCCCACGCCGTATTCGGCCTCGCAGGCCGCCATGCCGTTGAAACGTGGCGCGGTGGCGAGATGAGCCCGCATCGCATCCTGATAGCCGGCCTGGCAGACCTGCCGGTCCATGCCTGAGGTCACGCATTGGTCGACGGAGGTGAACATGACCTCCGAGGGCGTCTGGTCGCCGCAACCGGATAGCGCCAGGGTCGAGGCAGCGATCGTGCCAAGGGCGAGGAAAGGTCGTCTGTGCCCGCTCTTACGTCTGCGCATCGTTCCCTCCCCTCAATAGGTCATGCAGGCGGCATTGAGAATACCGATGACCAATGCGATGCCGCCGCCCCATATGCCCGCGGCGATATTGTCGGCCGTGATCTTCTCATGCAGGTCCGGCATGGTGAAATTCGCAATATAGAAAGCAAGGATCTGCGCCAGGATGCCGATCGCCGCCCAGATGATGTAGTCGATGATGCTGACCGAATTGGCCGCGGCCGAGGCCAGCGGCAGGCTGAAACCGACAAGCGCGCCCAGGAATGCCGTGACGGCGGCGAGATTGCCGGCACGAATGAGCTCGACCTCCTTTTGCGGCGTCAGGAATGTGTAGATCACCGCGAAAACAGCGTAGGCGCCAAGACCGATGGCAAAATAACCAAGGAAGGCAGGCAGACCCGCCACGTAATCGAGCATTGGAAAAACTCCTCCGTCAAAAATTGATAGGGTGTCAGACGCGGCGGACGTCGGCTGGAGCCAGTCCGTAACCGATCAGAAATTCCACCGAGCTTCCCGCCTGGCTTTGTCCGACGTCGAGATCGCGCTCGACGTTGATCAGCAGCATTTCGCGGGTCGAGCCAAGCGGGCGATAATACAGCATGCAGGTCTGGTGAATGGAGCGCTGCACGTCGCCATCGTCGACCTTTTCGACAAATTCCACCAGTTGCGCGCGCTCCGGCCCTTCGCCCCAGAAGCGGCTATAGAGGATACCGTCGGCATCGTAGGATGGCTGGCCGATCAGGCCGCCCGGCCCGGTCCAGCGGTGCCATTCGCTCTGCCCGGCGGGCACGACGCTGTCCCAGGATTGATAAAAGCTGATGTCGTCGACGGCATCGCCCGGCTGGCCCGACGCCGACATCACCTGGATCATCCGGTGGTCTTCATCGTAGTAACGTGACAGAACCGTTGCGGCATCGAGCGAAATCTCGCCGTAGCCGGCAATGATGAAGGGGCCGCTCCGTGGCAGCGGCATGGCCGGCTCGCCCCCTAAAGCCTCGGCCTCGAGGGAGAGGAAATCGATCTCCAGAGCCCCGCCGATGGCGGCGCCCAAGGGGCCGAGTTCTCTGGGCAAGGGCTTTTCGTCCTTGTCTCTGCCGAACCAGCCGATCATGATGCGTCTCCCATTCGAGCCCAAGCGATGGCAGCGGGATCTAGCCGCATTCCACTGATGTAGTAAAGGGTCTCGCCACCCCGCACCAGCACCTCGTCCCGGCAATTGAGGTCGGTGATGCCCTGGCTCATCAAGCCCACCAGTGTCACGTGATGCTCACGCTTGAGGCTTAAAAACACGTCTCCATAGAGCAGGGGCCGTTGCAAAGGCGGCACCGGCAGCGAAAACGCCGTGTCGGTGGAGGCAGCCGACAGCAGCCGTGCAGTGATCTCCGAAGAGCCCGGATCGCGGGCTGCACGCGACAAGAGCTCCTCGGCGAGCGAACCCACCGCCTCAACGCGCGGCCGCAGCTGTTTGACCATCTGGGCGGTGCGGTCATCGGCGAAATAAGCGACGATATGGGCATTCGGCGCATGGTCTTCGGCAATCAGCACGGCGGCCAGCGTCTCGTCGTCATTTGCTCCGCGCGCGATGATCGCGCGGGCCTGCGCCACCCCGGCCCGCATCAGAGCGTCGGCATCGGCGAGCCGCTCGGTTCTGATATAGTCGGCGTAGTCGCTGGCGGGATTTTCCGAAAGCTCCTTGGCAACCAGAACGCTCATCGGTTCGTTCGCCTGCCGTTCGGCATGCAGCAGCCGCAGCGTCTGGTGTGTCTGCCCCTCCTGCCAGCCGAGGACGATGATATGGCCGGTGCGTTCGCTGTAGTCACCCAATCCGCGCATACGGTTCCTCCAGATCGTGCCGATCGTTGTCAACAATTTGCCAAGAACGGCGGTGAATATGGCAATGCCGCCGGGAAGAACGAACAGGACGGCAATGATCCGGCCAAATCCCGATTTTGGGGAAAGATCTCCATAGCCGACAGTCGTTGCCGTCACCATATAGTAGTAAATAAAATCGATCGGATTGCCGACGAGATCGCCTTCGCCGACCAGCACAAAGAGCAGGTAGGAGGCGGCCAGATGGATCACCAGAAGAATAAAAAGGGCGGACCAGGCCAATTCGCTGAGCGAGAGATATACACGCCGCAGTAATGAAGCGATAAATGGCACGCGATTCGCCCCCGTTCCCGACGCGTAACCTAGCGAAATTTATTTAGCGCGCCACCCCTTTAAGTGGCATATCGAATACCCAGATATTTTTCGAAATTCTAACCGATGGAGGACTTTTTTTGGAGACCTGGAACCTGACCACCTTAACGCGCCTGTTCGCCGCCGATCCGGAGGCACTCGGCGATGTCGACGTCGCCGTACCCGAACAGGGCGACGTGATATGCGTGACTCTGAAGGAAAAAGGCGATCTCGACGTCTTCGTCGCGGTGAGCGGTGAGCGCGACATCCTTGTCAGCGCCGTTCTGTTGCCGTGCAAGGACGTGCCCAATCGCCAGGCCTTCGAACGCATGGTGCTCAAGACGCACAAATTCGTGCCGCTTTCCAGCTTCGGCATCACCACCATCGACGGTGAGGAATGGTATGAATTGTTCGGTTCGCTGTCGGCACACTCGCCGGCCGACACGGTGGTCGAAGAGGTGGCAATTCTCGCGGCCAATGCCGTCGATGCGGCACATATGATTGAAGAATGGAAAAGCGGGGAGATTGCAGCGTGAGCACCTGGGGAAAGATTTTCACCGCCATTCGCGGCGGCATCAACGAGGCGGCTGAAGCGGCCGCCGACAACCAGTCCATGCGCATTCTCGACCAGGAAATCCGCGACGCCGAACAGTCGCTGCGCCGGGCGCGCTCTGATCTGGCCGGCATCATGGCCTCCAACAAGAGCGTCATGCGCCGGCTTGAAGAAAACCGCGCAAAGGAAAGCAAGGATACCGTCAGCGCTCGCGCTGCGATCTCGGCGGGCCGCACGGATCTCGCTCAGGGTCTGGCGCAGCGCATCGCCACCAGCCGTTCCGAAGTGCAGCGCGACCAGGAAGAGCTCGATCGGCTGCTGCCCCGCCAGCAGCAGATGCTGCGCACGATCCAGGACACCGAAGCACGCATTGCGCAAATGAAGCGCGAGGTGGAGAACGTCAAAGCCAACGAGTCGCTGCTGCGTGCTCAGTCGGCGATCGCCCATAACCAGTCGGGCATCAATACCCGTCTCGGCAGCGCCGTCGAAAGTCTCGAACGCATCAAGAAACGCCAGGAAATCACTGCCGGGCGCATCGAAGCTGGCGCAGAACTCGCCGAACTGGAAAACGGCGGCGATCTCGATCGTCAGCTGCGCGAAGCCGGCATTGGCGGTTCCAGCCATTCCGCCGACGACATTCTCGCACAACTGATGCTCCCCAAACATTCGGCCGAGCCCGTCTTGCTGCCGGCGCCCGCCGGTAGGAAAGACTGATCATTTCCCCAGCGGCCGCCCAATCATTCGGGTGATCTCGAAGATGGGGCGGCCGCCCGTGGAAATTCACCGAAGTCTCCGCAAAGGCAATGGATATCTTCGGACCGAATTTCCGAGGCATATGGCAATGGATGAGGTGCGCACCTCACACGTAGCGGACTTTTCAGCCTCGGAGCGCGACGCTCTTTAGAGATTTTCCTTGAGAAGGACTTCGATCCTTATTCTCTCCTGAGCCGCCAGCGGCTCCCTTGCGTCGGCGCGAGCCCGCATAATGCGAATTGCACTGCGCACGGCGTGTCCGGGGTCCTGCCCGATAACGGCATCGATGCGGTCATCGCGCAACGCTTCCTCGCTGAAGGGCGTGCGCTCGTGGACGACGACCGCGAGGTTGACGAGATCAACGTTGGCGGCGGTTGCCATAAGCGGGATGCGTGCTTCCGAACTCAGAACGTAGACGGCGATAATATCCTTATTGTTTTCGACGACGCGGGCGATGATTTGGTTCGCGCGCCGTTCGTCGGCATGTGTCTCTATCGAGGGAAGAGACCTGAGGAACGGAAATTGCTCGTTTATTATACTGTCGAAACCATGCCGGCGTTGAATGCTGTCCAGCGATTGCATTGTTTCGGCAACGATCATCACCTTGCCGGGCGTCCGGCAGGCAAACCTGCCTATCAATTTTCCAGCCGTCGCCCCGGCTGCGAAGTTATCGACGCCAACGAAATCCGCCGCGGGAAGTTTTTCCTGCCCGGACAGAAATTGGACGACCTTGATGTCTCTTTCGAGAAGTCGCGCCAAGGCATCACGCACTTGAGGCGACTCGGGCGCCATCAGCGCCACGCCGTCGACCTCATCCTCATTTATTCCGGCGAGATACTTCGCGACCCCATGAGGGTCGTCGGCAGGAATCTGAACATAGTCGATTTCGGTCAGGTCGCCCTTGAGGACGTCCTTCAACTCCTTCACCCGCTTTAAGAGCTCCCGAAGATAAAGATCGCCTGACTTGGGCAGGACAAATCGAAACCGATAGCTCTTGTTCCGCGCCAGGCTGACGGCGGCAGGATTGCGAATAAAACCAATCCGTTCAATGGCTTCGTGGACACTGCGTGCTGCCTTCTTACTCACGTTCGGGCGATCGTTCAAAACGCGATCCACTGTCGCGAGGCTGACGCCGGCGGCTTCCGCGAGGTCTTTTGCTGTTGGCCGCATAAGGGCTCCTGCTCCGATTTGGTCGCTCACATTTCCCGCAGAATCGCAAAAAACGCAACAATTGATGTGCGGACCTCAAAAATTGCTTGCATTGAGGTGCGCACCTCAGTTATGGCTATTTTGCGATGGCCTGAACAGTCGGGCCTGAAAAGAGCAATCAAGGAACTTAAGTCGCGGCGCTCTGCCAAAGCCGTTTTATTTACCCCTCTCGATGGAGGTCGAGAGGTCAACGGGAGGACCCTACTGATGAAGTCCGTTTTGATGAACTCGGCATGTGCTGCCGGGATGTATATAGCCGTGTCTGCGACGATGGCGTCCCACGCCCAGGCCGCTGATCTCACCCTGTGCTGGGCGGCATGGGATCCCGCCAATGCTCTCGTCGAACTCAGCAAGGATTTCGAGGCGAAGAGCGGCAACAAGATGCACTTCGAATTCGTTCCCTGGCCGAATTTCGCCGACCGTATGCTCAATGAGCTGAATTCCGGCGGAAAGCTTTGCGACCTGTTGATCGGCGACAGCCAGTGGATCGGCGGCGCGGCGGAGAACGGGCAATACGTCAAGCTCAACGATTTCTTCGATAAAGAGGGAATCAAGATGGACGACTTCATCCCCGCGACCGTGGTCGGTTACGCCGAGTGGCCGAAGAACACGCCCAGCTACTGGGCAATGCCGGCCTTCGGCGACGTGGTCGGATGGACCTATCGCAAGGATTGGTTCTCACGGCCCGAGCTTCAGGCCGAATTCAAGAAGAAATTCGGCCGCGATCTTGCGGTTCCGAAGACCTGGGACGAGCTGATCGATATTGCTGCGTTCTTCCAGGGACGTGACATCGACGGCAAGAAAGTCTACGGCGCGGCAATCTACACCGAGCGGGGCTCCGAAGGCATTACGATGGGCGCCATGAACGCGCTCTACAGCTACGGCTTCGAATATCAGAACCCTAAGAAACCCTACGAGCTCGACGGCTTCGTGAATTCGCCCGCCGCAGTTTCCGGCCTCGAAGAATACAAGAAGCTCTACGATTGCTGCACGCCGCCCGGCCACTCCGATGCCTACATGACCCAGGACGTCGACGCCTACAAATCGGGCCAGGTGGCATTGCAGATGAACTTTACCTTTACCTGGCCGGGGATCAACGCTGACGCCAATGTCGGCGGCGACAAGTCAGGCTACTTCCCGAATCCCGCCGGCCCGAATGGCGCGCAGTTTGCGCAGCTCGGCGGCCAGGGCATCTCTGTTGTCGCTGCTTCCGACAAACAAAAAGAGGCGCTCGATTACATCAAGTGGTTTGCTCAGCCGGAAATCCAGCAGAAATGGTGGAAGCTCGGCGGCTATTCGGCCTTGCGGGCGGTGGTTGAAGACCCAAACTTCGCGTCCAGCCAGCCCTACGCAAAGCCGTTCCTGGATTCGATGGCGATCGTGAAGGATTTCTGGGCCGAACCGGCTTACGCCTCTCTCCTCCAGGCGTCGCAGAAGCGTTTCCATGACTACGTCGTCGCAAACCAGGGCACCGCAAAAGACGCGCTCGACGGTCTGGCCAAGGACTGGAAGGCCGTTTTCGAGGACGACGGAAAATACTGACGCAACTTCTTCCTCCCAGCGGTGAGCGTCACGCAGGGCCGGTCACGTGGACCGAGCCGGCCCTGCTTACTACCATCTTCATGCAAGGAGACGAACATGCTCCATTCATCGATCGACCGGGTCGCCAGCGCGACTCCGCCCGCAATCGCGGCCCGCGTCAGAGGTTTATCTGATCGCGCTATAGCCTGGCTCTTCGTGGCACCGTCGATCGTGTTGCTGCTTGCCATCAACATCTTTCCATTGATTTGGACGATTAGGCTAAGTTTCACGAATTTCAGGGTGAACCGACCCAACGCGCCAATCGAGTTTGTCGGCTTGCGGAACTACCTGAACATCCTGACCGATAACGATATTTGGCAGAGCATGCAGGCAACCGCCCACTTCCTGATCTGGACCATCGTCCTGCAGGTGCTGATCGGCTTCTCGCTTGCCTACCTCATCAACAAGAAGTTCCGCGGCAATGATCTTTGGACGACGATCATCGTACTTCCGATGATGCTGAGCCCTGCGGTTGTCGGCAACTTCTGGACCTTCCTGTATCAGCCGCAAATCGGCCTGTTCAATTACGTGGTCGGTTTCCTCACAGGCAACGATCCCTCCAGCTTCTCGATGATTGCGAGCACATCGCTGGCGCCATGGGCCATCGTCATCGTCGACACCTGGATGTGGACGCCCTTCGTGATGCTGATTTGTCTTGCGGGACTGCGCTCCATTCCGAGCAGCATCTACGAGGCGGCCGAATGCGATCGCGCGAGCAAATGGCGTCAGTTCTGGACCATCACCATTCCGATGGTGCTGCCATTCCTGATGCTGGCCGTTCTTTTCCGCGGCATCGAGAATTTCAAGATGTTCGATCTCGTGGTCCAACTGACGGGTGGCGGGCCTGGCTCCATCACCGAACTGACGTCGATCAACCTGAAGCGCGCCGCTTTCGAGCAATGGCGAACCGGCTACGCATCCGCCTATGCCGTCATTCTTTTCGTCACCGTTTTCGGCCTTGCGTCGATCTACGTCAAAGCACTGAACAAGGTGAAACAGAGATGAGCAGCTATTCCGTAACCGAGCCGTCGGGGCGTCAGAAGTGGTTTGCCGGTAGCCTGGTCGTCCTCTACGCCGTCATCACCCTCCTTCCACTGTTGTGGATCATCGGAACCGGGTTCAAATCGCCTGAAGATGCAATCGCCTATCCGCCCAAATTGATCTTCGAGCCGACGGTTGAAGGATATGTCAACCTCTTCACCACCCGCACTCGCGTGCCGGAGGATCAACTCAAGGCGCTGGGAGAGCCGACGACCTGGTACGATAAACTCGTTCGCAAGGAAGGAGTTGTCATTACCGGTGCTTCGCGCTTTGCCGAGCGGTTCTATAATTCCGTCATCATTGGATTTGGTTCGACCGTCTTGTGCATCGTGCTCGGCACGGCGGCGGCCTATGCCTTCTCGCGTTTCAAAGTGCCTCTGAAGGACGATCTCCTGTTCTTCATACTTTCGACGCGCATGATGCCGCCGATCGCCGTGGCGATCCCGATCGTCCTGATGTTCCGATCGTTGGGCCTCAGCGACACGCATGCCGGCATGATCCTGCTCTATACGGCGGTCAACCTGTCCCTGTCAGTGTGGCTGCTCAAGGGTTTCATCGACGAAATCCCGATCGAATATGAAGAAGCTGCGCTCATCGACGGCTACACGCGCTTCCAGGCCTTCTACAAAGTCGTGCTGCCCCAGGCCGTCACCGGCATCGCCTCAACCGCGATCTTCTGCCTGATCTTCGCATGGAACGAGTACGCTTTTGCCGTGCTCCTGACGTCCGGCAATGCGCAAACAGCGCCGCCGTTCATCCCGACCATCATCGGCGTCAGCGGCCAGGACTGGCCAGCCGTCGCCGCCGGCGCAACCATCTTCCTGGTTCCGGTCATGGTCTTCACCATCCTGCTTCGTAAACATCTCTTGCGCGGCATTACCTTCGGAGCGGTCCGCAAATGACGAAGTTTCTCAATCGCTTATTTCGTCTGCGCCGTGACGCCTGGGAAATGCTGGCATCAGCCCTGATCGCGCTCGGCGTCGTCATGCTGATGCAGCCTGTATCGCTGTCACTCTACTCCTACTCTTTCCTCGTGACGCTTGTGGGCACGGTGATGTTCATCATCGTCAGCCATTTCCCGGAGTGAACCATGGCACAGATCAGAATTCAGAATGTGCGCAAGGATTTTGGGGCCTTCAACGCTGTGAAATCTTCGACCTTCACCGTCGAAGACGGGGAATTCTTCATGCTTCTCGGTCCGTCGGGATGCGGGAAGACGACCACCTTGCGGATGATGGCCGGCCTCGAACTTCCCACCAGCGGCGAAATCTACATCGGCGGGGAAGAGGTGGGAATGAAGAGGGCAAGCGAACGCGATATCGCATTCGTCTTCCAAATGTTCGCGCTCTATCCGCACATGAACGTCCGCAAGAACATCTCCTATCCGCTGGTGAGCCAGGGCATGAAGAGGGCGGAGGTTATCTCGCGTGTAGCGGAGGTCGCAAAGATCCTTCAGATCGAAAGCATCCTCGATAAGCCGGTCGGAGGCCTATCCGGCGGCGACCGCCAGCGCGTCGCACTCGGTCGCGCGATCGTGCGTAACCCAAAGGCCTTCTTCATGGACGAGCCGCTCGGCGCCCTCGACGCCGAGTTTCGCGAGCACATGGCCGAGGAGTTGCGAGCGCTGCATGATCGCATGGGCGCCACCACGGTATACGTGACCCATGACCAATTGGAAGCCATGCAGATGGGTGACAAAATCGTGGTGATGAACCACGGGGTCGTCGAGCAGTTCGGCAAGCCTCAACAGATCTATGACTGGCCGGCGACGAAGTTTGTCGCGAAGTTCATCGGCTCGCCGTCTATGAATTTCCTGGAATTCGAAGGAGCGATCGCAGCCGGTGACAACGAGGTCAGCCTTTCCGGCAACGTCGTGAAGGTGCCGGTCTCTCGCGAAGAACGTCTTGGCAAGCTGGCTCTCGGCGTCAGGCCCGAGCACATCAGGTTCAGCGATGGCTCTGCTTTCAGAGGCCGCATTATCGCCGTCGAATATCTCGGGACGACTCAGATCGTCACGATCGAGACGGCGCACGGCGAGATCAAGGCCCGCACAGTATCCAACCAATCCGCCCGAGTTGACGAATTGATCGGTCTGGATTTCGATTCCAGGACATTGACGATATTTGACTCGGCGACCGGAAATGCTCTTGTTTCCGAGGCCAACCAGGGAGTGCTGCGCCGTGGCTGAGGTCATCCTGAAAAGCATCACGAAGTCATTCGATGGACATCGGGCTCTCGACGACGTTTCCATGATCGTACCGGACGGATCGTTCGTGGTTCTTCTCGGCCCCACGGGCGCCGGCAAGACAACGACGTTGCGGATGGTATCCGGTCTCGACAAGCCGGATAACGGCGAAGTCATGATCGGCGGGCGATCGATGCGCGGGCTGACCCCGGCGCAACGGAATGTCGCGATGGTGTTCCAGCAATATTCGCTCTACCCGCATCTGTCGGTACGGCAGAACCTGGAATTTCCTTTGAAGTCGCCGTTGTTGAAGACGCCGCAAAATGCCATCGATGCGAAGGTGAACACCATCGCGGAGATTCTGCAGATCTCTCATAAGCTCGACAACAAGGCGACCGCGCTTTCGGGCGGAGAAATGCAACGCGTGTCGATCGGGCGCGCCTTGGTCAGAAACCCGCAGATCTATCTGATGGACGAGCCGTTGAGTTCGCTCGACGCCAAGCTTCGCGCCGATCTGCGGATTGAGCTTAAAAACATTCAGGCCAAGTCCGGTGCCACGCTGCTTTATGTCACCCATGACCAGGTCGAAGCGATGACCATGGCGACACATGTCGGCGTCCTCCACGAGGGCAAGCTCGTCCAGTTCGCCTCTCCACGTGAAATCTATGAACAGCCGGTCAGTATCTATGCCGCGACGCGCCTGGGCCAGCCGCGCATCAATGTCGTTCCAGCGGAACTGTTCCCCGGCGCGCCGGCAAAAGCCAAGTCGATAGGGCTGCGTCCGGAGCACATCGCGCAAGGGGACGGCCAGGATGCGACTGTTACGCGCGTCGAGCATCTCGGCGATCAGACACGCCTGCATCTTACGTTCAAGAAACACAATCTGATCACCGTCACCGATGCTCATACCGAGCTTACGAGCGGCGAAACCATCAAGATCCAGCCGAACAAGCCGCTCTACTTCGACGCGGCCGGCATGCGCTTAGTTTAAGGGAGGCGAGAATGTCACAGTTCCTCAATAGCAAGGAAAACGCGGTCACCGAAGCAATCGATGGTGTTCTGGCCACATCGGGCGGCGCGCTCAGCCGGCTCGACGGATATCCTCATATCCGAGTCGTCGTCCGTTCTGACTGGGACAAGTCGAAAGTGGCGATCGTCTCGGGCGGCGGATCGGGACACGAGCCGGCTCATGCCGGCTTCGTCGGCAAGGGAATGCTGACCGCAGCCGTGTGTGGCGATGTCTTCGCCTCTCCAAGCGTCGATGCGATCCTTGCAGGTATCCTGGCCGTCACCGGATCGGCGGGCTGCTTGCTCATCGTGAAGAACTATACCGGTGATCGACTGAACTTCGGCCTCGCGGCCGAACGCGCCCGAGCCTATGGCCTGAATGTCAGCATGGTGATCGTGGACGATGACATCGCCCTGCCCGATCTCCCGCAGTCCCGGGGCGTCGCGGGAACATTGTTCGTTCACAAGATAGCGGGCGCCTTGGCAGAGAGCGGTGCCGACCTCGAGGCCGTTACCAAAGCCGCCCGCCGGGTCGTCGAAAACACGAGCTCGATCGGAATGTCGCTCGACACGTGCACCGTACCTGGCTCGCCGAAAGAGAACCGAATTCCTGAGGGACATGCCGAGCTCGGTCTGGGCATTCATGGTGAAGCCGGCGTCGAGCAGATCGAATATTCCGGTGCGAACGGTGCCGTCGCCGCGATGGTGGAGCGTCTTGCCGCCAGCATGAATGACAAACCCCATGTCGTCCTTGTGAACAACCTCGGCGGCACGTCGACCCTCGAAATGTCGGTCGTGGTTCATGAACTCGCCCGATCGACGATCGCCAGCCAGATTTCTCACATCATCGGACCGGCGTCGATGATGACCTCGCTCGACATGCAGGGATTTTCGATCTCGATTTTTCCTGCCGACAAGCACGAATTGGAGCTTTTGTCCCGTCCGGTCGCGCTCTCGGCCTGGCCCGGCGTGACGGCCGTCAAACCGGTTGCGGTGCTTTCGCTGCCGGACGGGCTGACGCCGATCGCGCCGCTTCCCTCAAAGCACGAACCCACTCGCCGGTTCCTGACAGACTGCTGCACGCTTCTTATCGATGCGGAAAGGGATTTGAATGCGCTCGATGCGAAGTCGGGTGATGGCGATACCGGTTCGACTTTGGCCGGTGCGGCGCGCGCGCTCATTGAAGCGCTCGATCGTCTGCCCCTCTCCGATCATACGCAGCTTTTCCGCGCGATGGGGCAGGAACTCAGCCAGACCATGGGCGGTTCGTCCGGGGTGCTTTTGGCGATCTTCTTTGCCGCGGCCGGCGACGGCGCGTCGAGCGGACTGACCATTCGGGATGCGTTGAAGGCGGGCCTCTCTCGAATGCAGGAAATCGGCGGTGCGCGGATTGGGGATCGAACGATGGTCGATGCTCTCTCGCCCGCCTTGGATGCGCTCGATGAAGGATTTATCGCGGCGGCGGAAGCGGCTCGCGGCGGCGCAAACCTGACCGCTACGCTTCTCCAGGCCAAAGCCGGGCGCGCAGCCTACATCAATGCGAAGCAACTCGAAGGTCACGTCGACCCAGGAGCGGAGGCCGTCGCTCGGCTTTTCGAACACTTGGCCCGTGTCGCGCCGGGCAGCCGGCTGCCGGGCGAACAAGCGCTCGGCGTCGGTGCGACGGGCTGAGCATTGACGATGGAAATTGGCCCAGCCTTACACAGCGCTGGTTGAAAGCATCGCGGCCTCAGCGGTCGCGGCGGCCGATCATCTGAAAGCCGATATGACCAGGCGTACCATCGCCAATTCGCAAGGCATGCCCCTACCCGGTCATCGGCATCTGGAAAATGAACGGGATCACCGCGAACCTCGCTCCGCTTCCAAATCCATATTAGAGCATGATGCCGAAAAGTGTGAGCGGTTTTCGGACGACATCATGCTCTAACTCTGTAATTGAGAACAGGATTCAGACTTTAGGCCGACCGGGCCTAAAATCATCCTGTTCTAGTGGAAACTCGAGGTCTTGAGGAATTCCGCGAGCCGTTCGGTCTTCGGCCGCACAAACATTTCCTTCGGGTCGCCCTCCTCGCAGATGACGCCCTGGTTCATGAAAATGACGCGCGATGAAACCTCGTAGGCGAAACGCATCTCATGGGTGACGAGCAGCATGGTCATGCCGTCGGCGGCAAGCCCCTTGATGACCTGCAGCACTTCGCCGACCAGTTCCGGGTCGAGCGCCGATGTCACCTCGTCGAACAGCATCAGTCGCGGCGACATGGCGATGGCCCGGGCGATGGCGACCCGCTGCTGCTGGCCGCCGGAAAGCTGACCGGGATAATGATTGGTGCGGGCGGAAAGGCCGACACGGTCGAGCCATTTTTCCGCGACGGCGCGGGCGTCCGGCTTGGTCATTTTCTTCACCTTGACGAGGCCGAGCATGACGTTTTCGGCCGCACTCATATGCGGAAAGAGATTGAACTGCTGAAAGGCCATGCCGGTCAGCGCGCGCTGGCGGGCAATCTCTTTCTCGCCCTTGCGGCGGCGGGTTGCGCCGTCGACGCGGTAGCCGATCTCTTCGCCATCGAGGCTGATCGTGCCGCCCTGGAATTCTTCCAGCATGTTGACGCAGCGCAGCAAGGTGGTCTTTCCGGAGCCGGACGAGCCGATAATGGAAATGACCTCGCCTTCCTCCACGGCGCAATCGACACCTTTGAGGACTTCGTGGACGCCGTAAGTCTTGCGCAGACCCTTGATGTCGAGAATGGTCTTGGCCATCGGGGAAACTCCTCAGGACGGCAGGGCGGTCTTGCGCTCGACATATTTGCCGAAATGCTCGATGCCGTAGTTGACGATGAAATAGAGACCGCCGGCCAGGAAATAAAACTGGAGGCTCATGAAATTGCGGGAGATGATCTCCTGCGTGCGCAGGAGCAGCTCCGCGACACCGATGACGGAGAGCAGCGTCGAGGCCTTGACCATCTCGGCCGCCGTATTCACCCAGGCCGGCAGGCACTGGCGCATAGCCTGCGGCCACAGCACCGAGGTGAAGGTCTGGGTAAAGGTCAGGCCGATCGCCTTGGCCGCTTCGGTCTGCCCCTTCGGGATCGCCTGAAGCGCGCCGCGGACAATTTCGCCGACATGGGAAGAGCAGAAAATCGCAAGGGCGAGCACGCCGGCGGAGAACGGCCCGAGATCGAGCCCGACGGCCGCGGAGACATAATAGCTTGCCAGCACCAGCACGAGCACCGGCGTGCCGCGGATGATATCGGTATAGGCGCGCACGATCAGACGCGAAACAAAGCCGCCATAGACGAGCGCCAGGCCGACGAACACGCCGAGGACGGAGCCGGCGAGAATGGCCAGCAGTGAGATCGATACGGTCACGCCGATGCCATTGATAATGACGTAGCGGGCGATCCAGAGTTGTTCGAGAAAGGTGTGGGACATCGGGTCTATCTCGGCAGGGCCAGACGGCGCTCGACGAAGCGCATCACGGCGGCGATCAGGAAACAGGTCGCGACATAGAGGGCGGAGGTGACCATCCAGGTTTCGATGACGCGAAAGCTTTCGACATTGATCTTGCGGGCAGCAAAGGTCAGTTCCGGCACGGCGATGGCGGCGGCAAGCGAGGTGTCCTTGAAGAGCGAGATAATCGTCGAGGACAGCGACGGCAGCACGTTGCGGAGCATCAGCGGGGCAATGATGGAGCTGCGGATCTGCATCCCCGTCAGGCCGATGGCGAGGCCGGCTTCCGTCAGCCCTTTCGGGATCGACAGCAGGCCGGCGCGGAACACTTCGGCCAGATAGGCGCCGGAATAGAGGGAGAGAACCAGCACAAAGCTTTTTATCTTGTCGAGGCGCAAGCCCATCTGCGGCAGCGCAAAAAAGGCGAATAGTACCAGGACGAGAATCGGCAGGTTGCGAATGACAGTGACATAGACCCGCGCCGGAACTACCGCCAGGCGGTTTTTGGACGTCAGCGCAAAGGCCACGACGAGACCGATCACGGCCCCGATCAGGATCGAGATCACCGCCAGGCCGAGGCTCAGCGCAAGCCCGCTCAACAGAAAATCGAAATTGCGCCAGACGGCACCGAAGTTCAACGTATAACCCATGCGGGCCGCCCTTTCAGACTAACGCATCGTGCACGATGCGCAGATTCAAAGTGTTGCAGCGTATTTTGTGCGTCTGGAAAGACGCGCGGCGCTGCAGCGGAGCGGGAGACAGGTCCCGCTCCGCATGGCCGTTACTTGAACTCGACGGGGAAGCCGATCTGCGGCGGCGTCAGATCCTTGCCGAACCAGGTCTTGAAGGACTTGGCGTAAAAGTCGAACTCGACGCCGGTCATGGCTTCGTGCAGGGCGGTGTTGACGAAGTTCAGCCAGTCCTGATCGCCGCGCTTGACGGCGCAGGCGTAGGTCTGCGGGTTCCAGCCGTAGCCGGCATCTTTGTAGCGGCCCGGATTCTGCGTCATGTACCAGGCGAGCGACGACTGGTCGGTGGCAACGGCATCGGCGCGTCCCGACTCCAGGGCCTGATAGATCAGGTCGACGGAATCATACTGATCGACGGTGGCCTCCGGCAATGCCGCGTGCACCATCGTCTCGGCATAGACGTTCTGCAGAACCGAGATGGTGACGGAGGAACCGGCAGCCTTGAGAGCGGCGTAATCGCCATATTTTCCGTCCGCCTTGAGCATCAGACCAACGCCCTCGCGATAATAAGGAATGGTGAAGGCGACCTGCTGGGCGCGTTCGCCGGTAACGGTCATGAACTGGCAGGTGATATCGACCTTATCGGTGGTGATGTTCGGTATGCGGGCGTCGGAGGACTGGTTTACATATTCGATCTTCTCAGGATCGCCGAATAGCGCCTTGGCGATGATATGGCCCATGTCGACGTCGAAACCCTGCAGCTTGTCGTCGGCGCTCTTGAAGTGCCAGGGCGCGTTGGTGCTGCCCGTGCCGAGCACGAGATGGCCGCGGGCCAGCACTTCATCGAGCTTGCTGCCGTCGGCCAGTGCAGGCGTGGAGAGCAGCGCGGCGGCGGCCAGCGACATCACGCCGGTGCGAAAGGAAATAGTCATGGCGTTCCCCTTATGGATGGTTCCCTTATTCCAGTATAATGGACGCTTGTCTGTTTTACTGGAATAGCCTATCAAGTGCCATCAAGGACGAATTGTCAATGGGTCATGCTGAAAAAACGCGCAGCGGCGCACGTGGTGATTTTTTCGGCAGTGCAGCATTTTCCTGCCGCTTGCGAGGCTGATCGCCTGGCTGCGTTCCGACGTGTCGGGGAATGGATATGGAGGCCGCATCGCAGCGGCCGGCAATGTCTTCATTGCCGAAGCGAGACAGAAGTCCAACCTTATGACAAGGGCAAGAGCGCGTGCTTCAGGTTATCCAGTGGGGTGCCACGCTCTACTCGAACCCGAGGCGCCGCCCCCCCGGAGCTGCCCTCAGACCCACGGCGCCGCGCCTTTAGGCGTGCAAGCAACGCTGTCGCTTTGATTTGAGCTAAATCAGAATTCTTCCCAATCGGACTTCAGCGCGGCAGCCGCCGATCCATGAGCCGAGCCCGTGCGGACAACTTTTAAAGCCGACGGCACCGAAGGGTGACGCCCCGCCTGCGACGACGAAGATCGTGTTTTCGGCCCGTCATCGAAACGGAACTGCTCAAGGAGCTTGAACAGCGCGGCAGCCTCCCGGGCAAGGCCATGGCTTGCAGCAGTCTGCTCCTCGACCATTGCGGCATTCTGCTGCGTTCCCTGGTCGACGGTGTTGATGGCCTGGCTGATGCCGCCGAGCGCCGTCGATTGCTCGCGCGCCGCCTCGACAATCGCCGTGACGTTGGTATTGATTTCGTGAACCTGAGTGGCGATTTCCCGCAGCGCCGATCCAGCGTTCGTCACCAGGGCGACGCCGTTTGCGACATGGGAACCGGACGCCGTAATCAGGCTCTTGATTTCTTTCGCCGCCTTCGCCGAGCGCTGCGCCAGTTCGCGCACCTCCTGGGCGACGACCGCAAACCCCTTGCCGGCCTCCCCTGCCCGCGCCGCTTCTACGCCGGCATTGAGCGCCAAAAGGTTTGTCTGGAAGGCAATCTCATCGATGACGCCGATGATGTTGGAAATTTCGCGAGACGAGGTTTCGATCTGATCCATCGCTCCGATCGCATCCCGCACCACCTGGCCGGAATGCTCCGCATGGTCCCTGGTGCGCGCCACCAGTTGACCGGCCTCCTCGGCGCGGCGGCTCGAATCCTTGACCGTGGTGGTAATCTCCTCAAGCGCGGCCGCCGTCTCTTCGACGGATGCCGCCTGCTGCTCGGTGCGTTTTGCCAGGTCATCGGCTGCCGTGCGGATTTCGTTGGAACCGGCCGAAATCGCCTTGGCGTTTTCCGCCACCGTTGCCATCGCGTCCTTCAGCTTCTCCGAGGCGCTGTTGAAATCGGTGCGCAGCCGCTCCAGCGAAGGAATGAAAGGCTTCACGATCGTCTGCGACAGGTCGCCGTCGGCAAAGTTCGTCAGGCAGTAAGCAAGTTGTTCGACATTCTCGACGCGTGCCGTCACGTCGGTTGCGAACTTGACGACTTTGAACACTTTGCCGTTCAGGTCGAAGATCGGATTGTAGGAGGCCTGGATATAGACTTTGCGCCCGCCCTTCCCCACCCGCATGAATTCGTCGGCAATCAGCTGGCCGCTCGCAAGCTTTCGCCAGAATTCCTTGTAGGCCTCCGACCTCGAATAGTCGGCTTCGCAGAACATCGAATGATGTTTGCCCTGGATCTCGGCAAGCGAATAGCCGAGGGCGGCAAGGAAATTGTCGTTGGCACCAAGCACTTCGCCGGCCGGCGTGAATTCGATGATCGCCTGAGCCCGCGACAAGGCGTTGATCTTGCCCGCATCCTCGGCGGATTTCAGCTTCTGCGCGGTGATGTCGGTTGCAATCTTGATGACCTTGACCGGTCTTCCGCGCCGGAACACGGGATTGTAGGACGCTTCGATCCAGACCTCGCGGCCGCCTTTTCCGAGCCGCTTATATTGCTGCTGATCGAATTTCCCGGCTGACAGCTTCGTCCAGAAAGCCTTGTATTCCGCCGAGGATGCATAGGCAGGTTCGACGAACATGCGGTGATGTTGTCCGGCGATCTCCCGCAACTCATAGCCGAGCGCCCGGCAGAAGTTTTCGTTCGCGGTGAGGATCATGCCTGACAAGTCGAATTCGATCATGGCTTGCGAGTTCGATAGAGCGGCGAGAGCCGCAACAGCATTTGCACCACGATCGAGAATATTCATCGCAATCCCCCCAGATTTCATAACCGGCAATTCGGACACGTCGCGAATATTTGCCTATGCTTATTAATGGGGATTTAATGATTAATATAAGGTTTAACGGGTCTTCTGAAGAGAATATTACACTCATCAAGAGATAAGGCCAAAGATCACTCAACCGGTTTTCAATTGCGCCATCGCAAGCAGTGTGTCCGCGCTGATCGACGCTGAGCCGGTCAGGATCGAAAGTGCCGACGACGTGGTGCCCGTGCCGTTGGCGACATCATACATGGCAGTGAAGCGTTTGATCAGATCGTCGACTTTGTCAGGATCTGCCAGATCCTTGATGTCGATGAAGTTGTTGACCATCTCGGCTTGCTTGTCGACGTCCATGTTCGAGACATAACTGGACAGATTGAAGGTCGTGGTAAAGAACTGGAAGAGCGCGCTGTCGCCCAGAATGCCATAGGCGCTCGAGATCTCCGGCGCCTTGCGCTGGAAGTAGAGCGCCAGGCGCACGCCGGTGTTGCTGTCACCCTGGTCGTCTTCGAGCGTCAGCCTGACATAGGAGTCGATCGTTTCCAGCACGTCGCCGCGCTGCTGCACCGTCCCGGTGGGATCGGCGAAAATATTGCCGTTCTGATCGAAATTGAACGAGCCGACGAGTTCGGCGAAGCGACTGTCATCCAGCTTGTTGACGTAACTGTCTTCGTCGTCGAGATCGGAAGAAAACATCTTCTTCAATTGGTCTGAGGTGACATCGTCCGGGTTGAGCCCCTTTGCCTCGAGCGCAAGGCTAACCAGGCGATCATCGGCCAGAAATTCGCTCGCCGTCGTGATCGTCGCCATCTGCTCGCGGAAATAGCTGATCTCGTCATCCGCCGCGTCGGTCGCCTCGGTCAGTTCGTCCCCGTCGAGGTAGCGGATCTTGTTCTGCTTGTAATAGGCGGCATAATCGTCGACGACGGATTCGGACATGGCCTGCAAAGGAACGGTAACGTCGCCATCGCTGTCGAAGTTGAATGCTTTGCGAAAGGCGACGAACCGGTCGTCGTCCAGGCTATTGACATAGCTTTTCGAGTCCGTTGGATCGCTTTCGAGAATTTTCCGCACCTGGCTTCTCGAAACGCTGTCCGGATCGATGTCGAAGGCGCGCAACGCCATTTCCCACATTTCCGGAAGATCGTCGTTGCCGTCAACGTCGTCATCGGCATTGGAGACGAGGAAATCGTCGATCGAGGTAACGCTGGCGATGCGCGTCGTATAATTGTCGACGGCATCTTCTGTGTCGGTGTTGGCGATCAGTGTCTGATAATTATCATCGAAGGCCGCCGTGGTCGTGGCGGTCTGTTCCGAGGTCTGGGCGGTGTCGCCATTGGCAAGCGCGCCGTCCTCGTCGAAATTGAAGGCGTCGTGCAGATCCGACAGGCCGATCGCGTCGGCGGTGTCGGCGCTTTTCAACGCCGCGGAAATGAAGCTATCGGTTTCGTCGTCGGTCAGTCCGTAGGCGATCCTGAGATAGCCGACCAGCTTGTCGTCGTTCATCAACTGATCGACGGAGGTGACGTTGCCAATCTCCGCGGCAAAATAGGTGTCATAGGCCTCTCCGGTGTCCGAAGAAGCAATCGTCGAGGAGGCTACCGCATAACCGCTCGTCACCAGCGAGATCTGGTCTTCCGACATCACGTCGCCGTTGGTCGAGCCGTCCTCGTTGAAGTTGAAGGCTTTTGCGAGGCTGACATAGACGTCGTCGCCGAGCTGGTTGACGAAACTGTCGGGATCGTCGAGATCGCTCGTCAAAACCTGCTTGAGGAAACTGGTGGAGGTGTATTCGGTGCTGAGACCGAAGGCCGTCAGCGCATAGTTCTTCAGTCTCGAACTCGACAGAAGGTCATCGACCGACGTGATTGACGAGATATTCTCTTCGAAATAATCCGTCTCGTCGGCAATGTCTTCCGCCTCGGTGTCGAAGGAACTCTCATAAGCATCGAGCAGAGTGTCCCGCTGCACGTCCGATTGCGCCGTCTTCGTCTCTCCGCCGAATTTGAAGGCGGCGGCGAACTCGGCATAGCGACCGTCGCTCAAACTGTTGGCGAAGCTCGATGAATCGCTGAGATCGCTTTCCAGCACCTTCTTCATGAAGGCCTTGGCATAGGTCATGTCGTCGAGCCCGTAGGCCTTCATGGCATAGGAATAGAGCTTGTAATCGCCCATGAACTCGTCGACCGTGGTGACCTTGCCGATGTTTTCCTTGTAATAGGCGCTGTCGCGGGCAACCGTGCCCTGGGACGCCACGCTCGAGAGGCTGGCGTTGAGATTACGCGCGACTGCGAGATAGCTTACATAGGTGGAAACCAATGCTTGTCCCTTTTCATGGGCGCGGCAGCGCGCGCGAAAGCCTGCCGGCAGCCGCGGTGATAATTTCGATCCTGCTGGGATGTCGTCGCCGGTCATGGCGATGCGCAGCCACATTCATGTGGCCGAATCAATTTAATAGAACTATATAGTTCTATAATTCATTCAATGGGGAATTGGAAGACAAAAGTCGAAGCATCGCTTTTCGGGTCTACGAAGCCCCGACGCCGGCGGCGAAGATTGCGATGCAGCGGCGAAGATGGGCGAGCAGTCCGACCCGGTCGGGCCATGCCTGGGCGCGCCCTTCCGGCGGACCCATACCGCCGAAGATCATGTCCATCAGCATCCGGGCTCCGCTCGCCGGATCATCAAGCGTCAATCTGCCTTCCGCCCGGCGATCGCTCAACCAGTCGGCGAGGTGTTGACGGCTGGCAAGCATGCCTTCGCGCTGGAGAATGTCGATAAGCTCTGGAAACTGCGCCGCTTCGCGAAAGACGAGCTGCAGAAAACCGGCGCGGTCCGCATCCTTCGCCTCATCCATGTCGATCATGAAGATATGCTCGAGGCTTTCGGCGATCGGAAGGTCTTCCGCGGGCCTCGGCAGGTCGAGCATCAGGCGCCGATGCGCGCCCACCACGGCGGCAAACAGCTCTTCCTTGCTCTGAAACAGCTTGTAGAGCGTCTGTTTCGAGACACCCGCCTCGGTGGCCACCACCGCGGTGGTGCTTCCGGCATAGCCGTACTTTACAAAAACACGGCGGGCGATTTCGACGATATGCGTCCGCTTGTCCTCATCGCTGGAGACTTTCGGCCGGCCTCGCTTGCGCGGCTCATCTGCGGGCTCGTCGACACCATCCATGACGATCTAAACCGCTTTACAGAAGCGCACGCCGACGGCCCGGAAAAGCGGACTGCGATTTCTGAGGGATGAGTTTTTCGGTTGTGGCATTAGTAATTTCGATTTAGAGAACTAATCAGTTCTGTAATGCGTTGCATCCCCACCCTCTTTAGCGATGGAGCGCTTATGACGACCATTTCCGCCGCAACATCGATTTCTTCCTATTCCTATAGCAAGAACTCGACATCCGCATCCCAGGACATCCTATCCTGTAATACGGTTTCGGCAAAAAAATCAACCACAAGCCAGCAGCTCGGCGAAGACTCGACCAACAGCGCCGAAAAACTCATGTCCCAGCTGATGTCGCTGACGATGAACGGCCTTAGCGGACAGTCCGGCTCCAGCGGGGAGCAGGACGGTGATGAAGGCATGGATGTTGCGCAGCTGGACACCGATGGCGACGGCTATGTGAGCAAGGCCGAGTTCGTCGCGGCCAGGCCATCAGACGTGACCGAGGATCAGGCGGGTTCGCTGTTCGACAGCTTCGACAGCGAAAGCGCCGGCTCGCTGTCGGTCGATGCGCTCACCGAGGCCATGTCCGCCCAGAGATCGGAGCGGGCGGGCGGGCCACCGCCGCCGCCGCCCGAAGGCGATGACGAGCTTTCATCGCTGCTCTCCGATCTCGATACCGATGGAGACGGGCTGGTGAGCAAGGCGGAATTCGTCGCAGGCCGGCCGTCCGATGTGAGCGAGGATCAGGCAGGCACGCTGTTCGACAGCTTCGACAGCGAAAGCGCCGGCTCGCTGTCGGTCGATGCATTGACCGA
This sequence comes from Rhizobium acidisoli, assembly GCF_002531755.2. NCBI lineage: Bacteria > Pseudomonadati > Pseudomonadota > Alphaproteobacteria > Hyphomicrobiales > Rhizobiaceae > Rhizobium > Rhizobium acidisoli. The sequence continues at coordinate 78,437 of NZ_CP035000.1, forward strand.
GGCGATGTCCGCTCAGTCGTCGCAACGGCCCGACGGACCGCCACCGCCGCCGCCCGCCGAGGATGAGCAGACCGCATCCCTGCTGTCCGATCTCGATACCGATGGAGACGGGCTCGTATCATTGGACGAGTTCATGGCCGGCAGGCCGGACGACGTCACCGAAAGCCAGGCGAGCCAGCTATTCGATCTTCTCGACACATCGGGCAGCGGTTCATTGTCCACAAGCACCACGAGTTGACAGCCGATAAGGAGCGTCGCGTCGCAGTCACTGGAGAAGCTGCAATGCGGCGGTCTGACAGCGGCCCGGCAATCGAGCCGGCAGAGCTTTCAGCCGGGCCGCTGAACTATCGAAGTATTTACATGGTGCGCCGTGACAGGCGCACCGCACCAGCGCGCGGATGAGCCGCAGCGCCTATCGCCATCACGGGGTCAATCCAGACAATCAGATCATCCACCGGTGTGGGCTTTGCCCGGCGCCAGTGATGTCGTGCGCCCGTTATTCGGGCCTGGAGGCCTCTCGTCACATGGCATGTTCCCAAACCTTAAAGGATTGAGCCATGAGCATTTTTGGAAGCATGAAAACCGCCGTCTCCGGCATGAGCGCCCAGGCAAACCGGCTGAGCACGGTTTCCGACAATATCGCCAACGCAAACACGGTCGGCTACAAAGCCGTCTCCACATCCTTCTCGTCGCTAGTGCTGCCGTCGTCCTCAGGCAATTACAATTCCGGCGGCGTCCAGACATCCGTGCGCCAGGCGATTTCTCAACAGGGCGACATTTCCTATACGACCTCGGATTATGACCTGGCGATATCAGGAGATGGCTTCTTCATCGTGCAAAGCGCCGACGGCACCCCGGTCCTCACCCGGGCCGGCGACTTCTCCGTCGACAGCGACGGCAACCTGGTCAACGGCGCCGGTTTTACCCTCATGGGATATTCCTATGATTCCGGTGTGCCGGCGGTTGTTGTCAACGGCTTCGATGGGCTGGTGCCGGTCAACGTATCCCAATCGGGATTGAGCGCGGTTGCTTCGACCAGCGCCTATTTCAGCGGCAACCTGAATTCCGAGGCAACCGTCGTCACCGATACGACGACGCTGCCGAGCGCCAACACGTCCGATGTCACCGACGATACGCAGAAGATGTCGCTCGTTGCCTATGACAGCCTCGGCGGCACCGTCCAGTACGACTACTATTTCACCAAGACTGGTGTGACGACGGATTCCACCGGCGCGGTCACCGGAAGCACCTGGGAGGTAGCGGTTTACCGCAATGCCGATGCCTCTACCGGCGGCACGACGTCCTTCCCTTACTCCTCCAGTGCCGTGAGCGTCGCGACGCTCTCCTTCGACGCCGACGGCCAGCTGACCTCTTCGGCCGACACCGATATCGTCGATCCGGTCACTGCAAAGACGATCACCATGGATTATTCGGACTTCACCCAGCTTGCCTCCGACTTCTCGGCGACAGGCTCTGCCGATGGTCAGGCCGCAAGTGCGGTGAGTTCGGTGTCCATCGGCACGGACGGGGTGGTGTCGGTTTCCTATGCGAACGGGGCGACCAAGGCTCTCTATCAGATCCCGCTTGCGACGGTCGCCAGCCCCGATAATCTGACGCTGCTCAGCGGCAACGTCTACAGCGCCAACGGCCAGTCGGGCGTTACCGTCACCGGCTTTCCGCAGACAAACGGGCTCGGCTCCATTCAATCAGGCGCCCTCGAGAGCTCGAACGTCGATCTCGCCGGCGAACTGACGGAGATGATCGAGGCACAGCGCAGCTATACCGCCAATTCGAAGGTGTTTCAGACCGGCTCCGATATCATGGATGTCCTCGTCAACCTGAAACGATAGAGGGAGCGCCTAGATGTCGCTTACCTCCGCCTTGAACAGCGTCCAAAGTATTTTCAACAATACGGGCCAGCAAAGCAGTGTCGTCTCGACCAACATCGCCAATGTCGGAAATTCCGACTATGTGAGACGGGAGGCGTCGATCACGACGTCTCTCTCCGGCGCCCAGGTCGTCAGCATCAGCCGGGCGCAGGAAACTGCGCTGCTGGCGCAATATCTGCAATCGAACTCTAAGGACAGCGCGCAGCAGACGCTGGTGACCGGCCTCGAAAGCTTGAAGTCGCTGATGGGCGGCAACGATTACGAGACCTCGCCGAGCACATACCTCTCGGCATTTCAGCAGGCGCTGCAGACCTTCGCCACATCACCGAGCAGCACGACCGCGGCGCAATCGGCCGTCACCTCCGCGCAGGATCTTGCCAATTCGCTGAATACCGCAAGCGACGGCGTCCAGTCGATCAGGGCCGATGCCGACGCGGAGATCGCCACGCAGGTCTCCTCGCTGAATACGCTGCTGTCGCAGTTCGAGACGGCCAACAATGCCGTCAAGCTGGCGACGGCGACGGGCGCCGATACCTCCTCGGCGCTCGACGAACGAGAAAAGCTGTTGAAGCAGATCTCCTCGATCGTCGGCGTCACCACCGCGGTGCGCGACAACAACGACATGGCGCTCTACACCTCCGACGGCACGGTGCTGTTCGAGACCGTACCGCGCACCGTCACATACGTGCCGACGACAACCTATGTGGCCGGAACGGAGGGCAATTCGGTCTATATCGACGGCGTTGCGCTCGACGCCGGCGCGGGATCGACGACCAGCGCCTCGGGCAGCCTCCAGGCGCTGCTGCAGCTTCGCGACGACATCGCGCCGACATTCCAGGCCCAGCTCGACGAGATCGCCAAGTCGCTCGTCCAGGCCTTCTCGGAAACCGACGGCAGCACCAGCGCGCCCGGACTTTTCGTCTGGACCACCGCGTCGGGGACATCAGGGGGAACACCGTCGGATTCCGACGATATCACCGGCATCGCGTCGTCGATCTCGGTCAATCTTGCCGTCGTTACCAGCGAGGGCGGTGATGCCACGAAGCTGCGCGACGGAACGATCAGCGGCATCACCGATCTCAACAGCGCGGGAGACAGCGGGTTCTCGGACAATCTCGACGCCCTCTATACGGCGTTGACGGAACAGCGCTCGTTCTCCTCAGACGCCGGTCTTTCCTCGTCGTCTCCGCCCTCTTCGGCCAGGATCTGAGCTCCGACGCGCAGAGCACCGTCGCGACGAAGGCGATCGGTTATGCGGCGCAGGCGACATCGGGCATCGTCACCCAGCAAAGCCAGCTCGGCCTCTCGCAGGAGCGGCTCGAAAAGGCGAATGACGCCCTCGATGCCCAGTCGAGCCTGCTCCAGGGAAAACTCGTCGATCTCCAGGGCGTGGATGCCTACGAGGCATCGACACTCGCCAACCAGCTGCAGACGCAGCTGGAAACAGCCTACACGCTCGTCTCGAAACTCCAGGGCCTGAGCCTGGTCAACTATCTCTGACGGATTGAACATGCGGGAATTAAAACGGCTGCAAATACCGGCCTTAACCAGAGAGCCCAACGCGAGCTGCTCCGAAATCGTGGCGGAGGCGGCCTTCGCGCTTGCCTCCGGCATCATCAATACGATCCCTTTCGTCGGCAACAAGCTCGACGAACAACAGGCCCAGGCCTGGCCGCGATCGGGGATTTTCACCGATGACGGCGTCGAGATGACGGGCACACCCCCTGAAATATTCGAGCTTTGCGAGCTTTTGGCCTCCTATATCGAGAAAGGCTCGTCATTCGACGTCTTCGAGGTTTTCCACAAGATTGCTCGGATCGACCGCTTGATCGACTGGCGTCAGGGCGCCTTGCTTTCCCCAGAGTCTGAGAACACAAGGCATTGATAGACTAATGTAAAATATCTTCCGGAAGGTGTTGTAGTCATGCCCGCGTCGCCAGGGGGCATGGCATAGGCCGGGCTTGCATGTCGCCTGTGCGTTGCGGCAGGGTGGGCCTTGCCTTAAAGGAGACCGAGGCTGCTGCCGAAGGTCTTTCGGCAACGGTCTTTCAGGGACCAAGTGTGTTGTCGATGTCAAAGCCGCGCGCGAAGCTGCCATTCTCCGAAGAGACCTTGCAGGCCATGCTGATCCGCGTGCTGCGCCCGCTGGTTAAACTCGCTCTCGCCTCCGGTTTCAACTTCACCGCCTTTACCACCGTGCTTCGCCGCCTTTACATCGAAGTGGCGGAGAAGGAATTCGCGCTGCCGAACAAGCAGCAGACGGATAGCCGCATCTCGCTCCTGACGGGCATCCACCGCAAGGACGTCAACCGGCTGCGCGGACTGGCGCTCGATCCCTCATTCCTCACTGTCGGCGTTTCACAGACGAGCCGCATCCTTGCCCGCTGGCTTGCCGACCCGCTCTATTGCGATGCCGAGGACAGACCGAGCGCCCTGCCGCGAACATCAAGCGACGGCAGTCCGTCATTCGAAAGCCTGGTGAGCGACATCACCAAAGACGTCCATCCGCGCTCCATCCTGGACGAATGGCTGGACCGAGGCATCGTCGTTCTTGATGAGAACGGCCGGGTCCAGCTCGACCTCTCATCGATCGTCCCGAATGCCGGCGACGACGCCCGCCGGCATTATTTCACCCGCAACCTTCGTGATCATGTGCAGGCGTCGGTCATGAACCTGATGAACGAGCCTCCTCCCTATTTCGAACGCGCCGTTCACTATGACGGCATGTCGCCCGCGCTGGCGGCCCGGCTCGACGAACTTGCGCGCCAGGAAAGCATGACGCTGCTCCTGAAGCTCAACAAGATCGCCCATCAGGCGATCAAGGACGATGCCGGCGGCAACAGCCGCTGGATCGCGGGGCTCTATGTCATGACCGAGGAACGCGAAACGGATCCTGCAGCAGAAACCGCCTCCAAGCAGGAGATCGACGAATGAGCCCGTCGGCGATCTCGAGAAGACAGTTTCTGCTGGGCGGCATCGCGCTTCAGGTCCTGCGGCCGGAACTTGCCGCCGCGCAGCCGACAAGCACCAGCGATCACGGAATCGGCGGGTCCGGTCTTGCCATACAGGGAGGCGAGAACGAAGATCACGGGATCGGCGGAACCGGCATTGTCGGGACCATCCAGGGTTTCGGCAGCATCATCGTCAACAATATCCACATACCGTTCAGCGCGACGACGCCGGTGGAGATCGATGGGCGGCGCGTACCCGCGAGCGCGATGAAGGTCGGCCATGTCGCCCGGGTGCTGCTGACAGGAAAACGCGCCGCCCGCATTACGATCGTCAGCGAGGTCCAGGGCCGTATCGACCGGATCGATAAGACCGGCATGACCATATTGGCGCAAACCGTCGACACATCAGGTTTAGCGACGAAGGGCCTACGGAAAGGCAAACGGGTTGCCGTGTTCGGCATCCGCAAACCCGACGGTACGATCATTGCCCGGCGTATCGAGCCCCGTTCCGTGTCCGACGGCGCCCATCTCCGCGGTGTTCCCGTCAAGAACGGTAACCGCGTCGTGATCGGCGGCCTTTCGCTTGGAAGCACGCATGGCTACCTCGCCGGCAAACAAACGCTCGTGCGCCTCAAGGCGATCGCCGATCGCTCGGTGATTACCCGCGTTCAGACCGAACCGGTGGTGCCAGGCCTCAAACGCGGCATTGTCAATATCGAGGCCTTCCGGCCCACGGACAGAGGCGAGGCGGGTTCCGGACCGGGTTCGGCGCCTTCCGGCTTCGTCGATATCGGCGTCCGGGATTCGAGCAGAATGACCGGCTTTCCCGGACCTGGTCCCGATGGCTTCGGTTCCCGCCCGCCGCACGCCCCGGGGGATGGACCGCGGCCCGATCACGCGCCTTTCGGCAGAGGTGGGCCGGACGGAGATTTTCCGGCTCCGGACAGGCGAGGCCCGCCACCCGGCCCCGGCGGCCCGCCTCCGGGGTCGCCGCCCCCGGATCCGGGTCCGCACTGAAAACGCAGTCACCCATATTGACATATGGGAAATTTTCCCATTTTATTGCTCTTGCGAATTCGCATTGGGTGATTCCAGGACGGGTTTGCCGATTGGCTAGCGGGTTCGCCCCACGCCCGCTAGCCAATCGTTTGATTTTAAAACGCTTTTTAAGTCAAACCATGTGCACGCGTAATTGCGGGAATGGCCCACGCTCGATGGGGCCATCCGAACCAGTCATCATTGCCCAAGAGGAATCAGAAATTGCTTTTGCTGGAACGCGAACCGGATATTTCGATCGAGATGGATGAGCCGGCCGTCGTCGCGACCTGGGAAAACCGCACGCAAATCATCGAAATCATGCAGAGCGCGCGTGAGATGAGCCAGGAATTCCAAAATCTTTGGAAGAACAGCGGCGAAACGGGTCGGCTCAGCCAGGACGATACGGATAGATTGGTCGAGCTGCTGCGCGAGATCGGTGACCTCAACAATACGCTGATGCGATTGGCGTGAAAGGCGTCGTTGCCGGACTATCACTGACGGCCGACTGCTGCTGAACGTCGGCAACTGAACAACCGTCCGCCAGGATTTGGCTCGTTACTTCCTCTCACCGCCAGGCATCAAAAGGTCCATGGGGAGATTAATTCAAGCCCAGTGGTCGCGAAATCGTCGAGGTTTCGCGTGGCAAGTCGACTGCCATTGACCCGCGCAATTGCGGCGATCATACCATCCGGCGCCGACATTCCGCGCCCCCGACGAGCGGCATCGCCCATTATGTCGCCGTAGGCGAGAGCAGCCTCCTCGGTCAAACCAAAAATCCGATCCGCGAAACGGCGGCGCCATTCAGACAGCCCCCGTTCGAGGCGTTCGGCTCGCTGATCGGGCCGGATCTTCTGGATGCCGAAAGCGATTTCGGCAATCGTCACCGTCGGCAGCGCCAATTCAGCATCATGACGGACGAGCCATGCGGTCACGGCTTCGTTGGGAAATTTTTTCAAGGTTTCCGAAACAACGTTGGTATCGAGAAAAATCAAAGCTCAATGCCCTTATGAACCTGCCGGCCTTTCCCGATGACTGCTTCAAGGTCGATGTCCGTCCCGCTTTGCTGCGACAGCCTATGATAAAAGGACGCAGCCGGCTCTCGACCAGCTTCACGGATTTCGTAAGATTCGAGGGCGCGCTCGACAATGTCGGCTATCGAGCGGTTTTCGCGGCGCGCAAGCCGGTGCGCGAGATCACGCGCCTTTGCGCTTCTTACCGAAAGCTGCGGCTCGGCCATATTGATCTCCTTTTCCAGTAAATATAGCCACTGCTACGCCTGCCATCAAGATGGCAAATGATGGCTTGATATTGGGAGCTCTTAGCAACGCATGATTACCCCAATTTTGGACAATCGACGGGCGAGAAAAAAGCCGGCCAATCCCCGACCACTAAAGGAATTAACTATATTTCAGTGGTCTTGCGAAATAATGCGGTACGTAGATCAGGCCTTTCGACGTGGAAAGGCCACAAGTTATTTGGAGAAAAGCCTTGGCTTTTACTATTGCCCGTAGCCTGGTGGCATTTGGTGTCGCCGTTTCAGCAGGCCTTTTCATGTCGATCGGATTGCAGCAATCGGCCCTCGAACGGCTGAAGGTCAACGGCCCGGTTTACGAGCAGGTCGTCTACGGTAAGGATCTGATCGCCGATATTCTGCCGCCGCCGCTGTTTGTGGTCGAATCCTACATGCTGTCCTTCGAGGCGAGCAAATTTCCCGAACTCACCGACACCAATCTAGCCAAGATCGCCAATCTCAAGGCCGCTTACGACGACCGCCGCGCCTATTGGAAAACCACCCGGCTGCCACAGACTTTGAAGGACGAACTTGAAAACGATGTCCTCGCCAAGGGTGATACATTCTGGGACGTGATGAACAGTCAAATCATCCCGGCCCTGAACGCCAAGGACGAAGACAAGGCGCATGGGGCGATCGAGCAGTTGCGCGTCGCCTTTCATTCGCACCAGGACGCGGTGGAGAAGCTCGTCGCCAATTCCGATGCCTTCCTGAAGGGCGAGGAGCACAATGCCGCCTCGGAAATCGTCACCTGGACGATCTATGCCGGGGCAGCAGGCTTCGGATCCTTCGCTCTGTTGCTGGTCGGGCTCTACCTCCTGCGCCGACGCGCCATCGTACCGCTCGACGGCATGAAAGCCTATATGGGCAACCTCGCAGACGGCGATTTTTCGACCGAGGTTCCCTATGCCAGCCGCTCCGACGAGATCGGCGCCATGTCCAAGGCCGTGGCGGTCTTCCGCCGCAACGCGCTCGAGCGGCAGGAGGCGCAGAAGCGCGAGACGGCGCTTCGCGATGCGGAATTCGAACGCGAACGCAGCCAGATGGCCGACAAGGCGGCCGAAGAGCAGGTCCGCGAAACGGTGATCGCTCAATTGACCCACGGCTTGGACCAGCTATCGCACGGCAATCTCGATTGTCGGATCGCCACACCCTTTGCCGCCGCTTACGAGACTTTGCGCGCCAAGTTCAACGACAGCATGGACGCGCTTTGTGCCTCGATGGCCGAGATCGCCCAGACCTCCAAACAAGTGGACAGCGCCTCGGCCGACATTACGGGTGCAACCGAGAGCCTCGCATCGCGTACGGAACAGCAAGCCGCGATGCTCGAAGAGGCCACAGCCGCGCTCGGCGAGATGAATGCCAAGGCGAAAGACGCCTCCGATCATGCCGGCAAGGCGACCGGCATGATGGCCGAGACCCGCAACAGCGCCGAACATTCGGCGGCCGTCGTTCGCGAAGCGATCGCCGCCATGGAACGGATCGAGGGCTCGTCCTCGCAGATCGGCGACATCGTCAACGTCATCGACGAAATCGCCTTCCAGACCAATTTGCTGGCGCTGAATGCCGGGGTTGAAGCGGCCCGGGCAGGCGAAGCCGGCAAGGGTTTTGCCGTCGTGGCGCAGGAGGTGCGGGAACTTGCTATGCGCTCGGCCAACGCCGCCAAGGAGATCAGGGCTCTGATTTCCACATCCTCGTCGCAGGTTTCCAACGGGGTGGAGCTTGTCAACCGCACCGGCAAGGCGCTTCAGGAAATCGAAGGACAGGTCGAGCAGGTTGCTGGGCTCATCGCCCGGATCGTGTCTGTATCCTCCGAGCAGGCGGTGGCGATCCGCGAGATCAATGCCTCCGTCAATGCTCTCGACCAGGTGACGCAACACAATGCGACGATGGCCGTCGAAACCGCTTCGGCCTGCCGCGCGCTCGGCACCCAAACGCAGACATTGGCAGGGGTCGTCAGGCGCTTTCAGATCGACGCGGCAGCGAGCATGTCAAGGCCTCGTCAAGCGGCTTGATTGCCGGCCTCTTCAGCCGGTAACGATCGCGACCACGGCGACGCAATCGCCTGACTTGACCAGTCCGGGAAAATGCCGGGCGCAGAGGATGCCATCCATGCCGGCGCGGACCTCGTGGGGGGCCACTCCGGTCCGCCCGGTCGGATAGATGCGAGCGATGACGGCATCCTTACCGACGGCTTCACCGAGATCGATGATGGGCTCGATCAACCCGCCCTCCTCAGCGAAGGAAAAACACCGGCCGTCCGGCATGTCGAGCCAAGTGGTCGGACCGACATCGGCGGCGCCCGCAACGATCCCGGCGTGGCGCAGCACGTTCATGTTGCCGCGCTTGGCAATCGCCGCACTCTTGGCCGTAGCCGTCCCGCCGCCGCCGAGTTCCGTGGTGATGAAGACCTTGCCCATCTCCTCGGCCGCGGTGTCGTACATGCCGACCGCATCGATCTCCAGCATCTTCATCGAATAGGGCGCGGCAAAGGCTGTCACATATTCCAAAGCCTGTGCCTCTTGTTGCTTGTTGGACAGGATATGACCTGCGCAGAACGGCAGAAAATCGAGCGTCTTGCCGCCGGAATGGAAATCGAGAACCAGATCGGCCATCGGCAGGAGCACTCGCTGGAAATAGTCGGCGATCTTCTGCGTCACCGTGCCGTCCGGCCGGCCCGGAAAGCTGCGGTTCATGTTGCCCCTGTCGATCGGCGAGGTCCTGGTTCCCGCAAGGAATGCCGGATAATTCATCGCCGGCACGATGATGACGGCGCCGCTCACCTCCTCGGCCTTCAGCGAGCGGGCAAGGTCGAAAAGCGCGATCGGTCCTTCATACTCGTCGCCGTGATTGCCGCCGGTCAGCAGTGCCGTCGGTCCCTCGCCGTTCCTGACGACCGTTAGAGGGATCATCACCGAGCCCCACGCGGAATCGTCGCGGCTGTAAGGCAGCCTGAGGAAGCCATGCTGGACGCCCTCGGCGGTGAAATCCACCGTCGCGCTGATCGGCGACGGCCGCAAGCCAATCTCTGTCATGACGGCCTCAATCCTTGACCATCAGCTTGCGCGGCACATTGGCGAAGCATTCGACACCGCTTTCGGTGATCAGGATACTCTCGGTCGTTTCGAAACCCATGTCGTCGAGCCAGAGGCCGGTCATGAAGTGGAAGGTCATGCCGGGCTTCAACTCCGTCCGGTCGCCCGGCCGCAGACTCATGGTCCGCTCGCCCCAGTCCGGCGGATAGGACAGCCCGATCGGATAACCGGTGCGGTTGTCCTTGACGATGCCGTATTTCTTCAGCACCGCGAAGAAGGCGTTGGCGATGTCCTCGCAGGTATTGCCGGGCTTGGCGACGGCAAGACCGGCTTCCATGCCCTCGAGCGTTGCTTTTTCGGCATCGAGAAAAGCCTGTGTAGGTTTGCCGAGGAAGACGGTGCGCGATAGCGGCAGGTGATAACGGTTGTAGCAGCCGGCAATCTCGAAGAAGGTGCCCTCGCCCTTTTTCAGCGGCCGGTCGTCCCAGGTCAGATGCGGCGCGGAAGCTTCGACGCCGGACGGCAGCAGCGGCACGATCGCCGGATAATCGCCGCCGATGCCGTCGACACCGCGAGTGCCGGCATCATAGATTTCCGCGACTAGATCGCATTTGCGCATGCCGACCTCGATCTTGTCGAAGATGCGGGCATGCATCGCTTCGACGATGCGGGCGGCATTGCGCATATATTTGATTTCGGTCTCGCTCTTGACCGCGCGCTGCCAGTTGACCAGCGCGGTCGCGTCGACCAAGCGCGCATTCGGCAGATGTTTCTGCAGCGCCGCGAAGGCGGCCGCCGAGAACCAGTAATTGTCCATCTCGACCCCGATCGTCAGCTTGCTAGAGCCGCGCTCCGTCAAGATGCAGGCAAGGTAATCCATCGGATGCCGCTCGGTCGACTGCACGTAATGATCGGGATAGCCGACGATGTTGTCGTGCTTCAGATAGGTGGTGAACTTGGCGCCGTTGGCATCCTGGCCGCGGCCGAACCAGATCGGCTCGCCCTGCGGCGGCACGATCACTGCCTGGTGCACATAGAAGGACCAGCCGTCATAGCCGGTCAGCCAGGCCATGTTCGACGGGTCGCTGACAACAAGCAGGTCGACGCCCTTCGCCTCCATGGCGCGCCGTGTCTTTTCCAGCCGCGCGGCATATTCGCCGAGCGAGAATTTGAGTTTGGGCTGGGTCATGTTTCTTCCCTTCTTTCCGTCGGTCAGCTTTCGAATGTGGTCCCTGCCTTCGCCGCATTGGCGCGGGCAAAAGCGAGGGTGGCGATGGCGGTGTCCTGGATGCCGGTTCCCGTGAGGTCGGCGATGGTGATCTGGTCGTCGCTCGTCCGTCGCGGCACCCTGCCGGCAATGATCTGGCCAAGCTCGGCGAAGACCGCGTCGGGTGCGACCAGGCCGGCGTCGATTGCGTGATGCAGCTCGCCGAGACGACGCGCCTGCTTCAGGCTGTCGGCGACATAGAGGCCGGCGTCGGCGATGGCGGTCGGGTCGATCTCGTTCTTGTGCTCCGCATCCGAGCCCATGGCCGTCAGATGCTGCCCGGGTTCCAGCCACCCGGCCTTGATGATCGGCGCTTCCGAGGGTGTGGTGGTCACGACGATATGGGCGCCGGAGATTGCGCGCCCTGGATCCGATATCGCAGCGACGGGAAAGCCGAGCCTTGCGGCCAGTTCCGCTGCGGTGCTCTCGGCTTTTGCGGCATCGCGCGCCCATATCCTCGCTTCGCGGATCGGCCGCACCAGCGTCAGTGCTTCAAGCTGCAGCCGCGCCTGCATGCCTGCCCCGAAGATGGCGGCCACGGACGCATCTTCACGCGAGAGGTGCTTGGCCGCAACCGCGCCGGCTGCCGCGGTGCGTATGTCGGTGAGATAACCATTGTCCAACAGCAGCGCCTGCACCAGCCCGGTCCGGGTCGACAACAGCACCATCATACCGTTGGTGCTCGGCAGCCCGATCTTGGGATTGTCGAAGAAGCCAGGGCTGATCTTGATCGCGAAACCTTCGATCCCCGGGATATAGGCGGTCTTCACATCGACTTCGCCGCGATGTTCCGGAATGTCGAGCCGCAGGATCGGCGGCATGGCAACGGCCTTGGTCGCAAGCGCTGCGAAAGCCTCTTCGATACAGGCGACCGCATCGCGGTCGAGCCCGACGATCTTTCGCAATTGCGCTTCCGTCAGAATGATCATCTGGCTCATCGGTTATCCTCTCCGAACGGCACCGTCTCGCCGCTGATCACCCGACGGTGCTGTTCCATGTCGACATTCCGCCCAGACAGGATCGCAACGACGGGACCGCCGGAGCTGATCTTTCCCGCAAGCAGTGCGGCGATGCCGATCGCGCCCGCACCCTCCAGAATCTCGCGTTCGGCGGTATAAGCGTGGCGCATGCCGGCAGCGATTTCCGCCTCCGTCAGCAGGATGACGTCGTCGAGAAGGGCGCGGCACATGGCGAAGGTCACGTGATTGTCGAGGCCGATGCCGCCGCCGAGCGAGTCGGCAAGGCTTGGTAACTCCTCGACCTCAACGGGCCGGCCGGCATCGAGGCTCGCCTTCATCGCCGCACCCCGTTCCATCGTCAGGCCGATCACTCTCGTCGTCGGATTGACGCCCTTGATCGCGGCCGCAACGCCCGCCGCAAGACCGCCGCCGGAGAGAGGCACCAGAACCGTGGCCGCTTCTGGCAAGGCGTCGATAATCTCGAGCCCCAGCGTCCCCTGCCCGGCCACGACAGCTGGATGATCGAAGGGCGGCACCATGACAAGCCCTTCTTCGCCCACCAGCCGGTCGACCTCTAGCTGCGCCTCATCCTGCGACAATCCGACGATGCGGATATCGGCGGCGAGGCGGCGGATTTCCGAGATCTTGTTCTCCGGCACCAGCTGCGACATGCAGATGGTTGCAACTGCACCTTCAGCCTTCGCCGCATAGGCAAGCGCCCGGCCGTGATTTCCGGTCGAGGCGGCGACGACGCCGAGCGAGCGTTCCGCCGGCGATAAGGAGAGTACCGCATTGGTCGCCCCGCGCAGCTTGAAGCTGCCGGTCGTCTGATGATGTTCTAGCTTCAGCCAGACAGGAACGCCGGCAATGTCGCAAAGCGATGCCGACTGCACCATCGGTGTTTCGACAATCCGGCCGGCGATCCGCCGCGCCGCCGCGCGAATATCCTCCAGCGAAACGGGCAAGGAGCTGACCATGATCTCAGACTTTCCCGTAGGGTTTGGTCATCAATTGCCCGAGTTCGGGCCGCGCCCGGTCATCGCCGCAAAGCCTCAGGCAGGCCCAGCCGGTTGCGAGATTGCTGGTAACCACGGGCTTGCCGGTCTGGGCTTCGATCCGGCCGGCGACCTCAGCTGCGCGCACGGCGGTACAGGAGATGAACAGCGCATCGGATTGCGGATCCAGCGCTTCACACGCGAAGGCTGCGATATCATCCGGCGCAATCCGCGCCATCTCACGATCGTCACTCAGGCCGAGGCAGGTGAAGCGGTCGATCGTAAAGCCGAGATCGACGAAATAATCCGCCATCGGCCGGCTGGTCTCGATCGTATAAGGCGTCAGGATCGAAATCCGTTTTGCGCCAAGCGCCTGCAGGCCTTTCACAGCCGCCGCTGTCGGCGTCACCACGGGAACACCGGGTTTGGAGGCATGGATCGCCGTTTCGATGTTGCGGTCGCCGATCACCACAGAGGCGGAGGTGCAGGAATACATCACCGCATCCAGCGTCTCATCCGGCAGGATCAGCCCTGCGCCTTCCGTCAGCGACGGCTGCATTTTCAAGAGGTTTTCCGGTGTGACCGGATTGGCGTAACGGATGCGGCTGACATAGACGCCGATGCGGTCGCCGGCGACCATGCGCCGGAAGTCGACCTCGGTCGTATGGTCGGTTGCCAGGATGATCAGGCCGATGCGCTTTTCCAGCGGCCGGTCGTCCAGCCGCGGCCGGCGTCCGGCGGGAATGATGTCGATCTTTGCGGTCATATCAATCATCCATCCTGGCGTAGCGTTCCTCGAGCCAGCGCAAGCCCACGACCGAGATCAGGCTGATGATGAGGAAGAAGATGCCGACCAGCGTCATCGGCTCGATGTAGCGGTAATTGCTGTTGGCGATGCTCTTTGCCTGGTTCATCAATTCGAGCACGGTGATCGCCGAAAGCAGCGGCGTCTCCTTGAACATGGCGATGAAATAATTGGCGAGCGCCGGGATCATCGGCGGGATTGCCTGCGGCAGGACGACGTGGATCCAGGCCTGACGCGTCGTCAGATTGGTGGCCTTGGCGGCTTCCCATTGTCCGCGCGGCACATTCTCGATGCCGGCGCGATAGACCTCGGCGGTATAGGTCGCATAGTGAATGCCCATGCCGATGACACCGGCGGTGAGCGGCGACAGCCGGATGCCGATATCAGGCAACACGTAGAAGATGAAGTAGAGCTGCACCAGCAGCGGCGTGCCGCGGATAAATTCCGAGACGAAGCCGACCGTTCTGGAAACGGCGGCGACCGGTGACCGCCGGGCGATGGCAAGGCCCAGGCCCGCGACCATGGCGACGGCAGCGCCAAGGATGGTCGCGAGAATGGTGATCTTGAACCCTTCGAGAAGGGTCGGCATGATCTGCCAGACGAAGTCCCAATCCCATTCCATCCGATCAGGTCCTTATGCCGTCGAGGCTGCGAGCCATGCGCCGCTCCAGCCAGCGCATCGCAGCCGAAATCGCCAAGGCCATGAGGAAGTAGAGGATGAGGATCGTTGCGAAAGGCACCAACGTACTGCCGGTCTGCGCCCGCACCACCTGCGCCTGGAAGGTCATATCCGTCAGCGAGATCAGCGACACGACGGCCGTGCCCTTCAGGAGCTCGATCGCATTGTTGCAGAAGGTCGGCAGCATCAGCGGCAGCGCCTGCGGCAGGATGACGTGGCGCATACGCTGGTAGCGTGACAGGTTGAGCGCAACACAGGCTTCCGACTGCTCGCGTCCGACGGCCTTGACGGCGCCGCGCACCACTTCCGCCGCATAGGCGCCGACATTCAGGCCGAGCGCCAGGACACCCGCCTGCAGCGGCGTCAGGGTCAAGCCGGCAAAAGGCAGCACGAAATAGACCCAAAATAGCTGGACGAAGATCGAGGTGCCGCGGAAGAACTCGATATAGGCGGTCGCCAGAGCCCTGACGGCAAAGAAGCGCGACAGGCGGCCGAGCCCCGCCAGGAAGGCCATCACCAGCGCCAGCGCGGACCCCATGACCGTCAGTTGGAGCGTCACCAGGGCGCCCTCAAGGATCAGTGTCAGATAGCCGGACCATACCGACATCGGCAACTCACTTCTCTGGAGATGGTGCGAAGGGCAAACCGGCCATGGCAGGACGCATGGCCGGCTGCTCTCATCAGGTTACTTGGCTGCGGCGCAAAGCTTGTCGCGGCTGGTCGACATCGCCGCCTTGGCCGAGAAGCCGTAGGGCTCGATGATCTTGGCGAATTCGCCCGATTCCTTCAGTTTCTTCAGCTCGACGTCGAAGGCGTCGCGCAGCGCGACATCCTGCTTGCGGAAGGCGGCGCCATCGCAATAGACCGGCGCATTAACGACCGGAGCGACGGTTTCGAGACCGGGATCATTCGCCTTGGCCATCAGGTCGTGGATCGACAGGACCGGCAGCGAGTAGACGTCGATGCGGCCGTCCTGCAGCATCTTGATGCCGCTCTGACCGTCCGGAACGACGATGACGCGGTCGCGCGGCACGCCGGCCTCGAGCGCCAGCTTCTCCTCGGTGCCGCCGCCCGGCGCGCCGATCTTGGCATCGGGATTGTCGGCGATATCCTTGTAGCTGGTCAGCTTCAGTGGGTTGCCCTTCTTGAGGGCGAAGGCTTCGGCGTCGCAGAGGATCGGTTCGGAATAGGCGACGGCATTGCAACGCTCGGGCTTCATGAACAGGCCGGCTGTGATCGCGTCATGGCGGCCGGCCTGCAGACCGGGGATCATCGCGCCATATTCCGAAATCGAGGCGACCACTTCCTTGACGCCGAGCTTTTCGAAGATCACGCGCGCAACGTCGGGCGCAGCACCCGACACCTTGCCGTCGGCGCCGACGGCCGTGAACGGCGGCTCGTTGGCGATGGCGATGCGGGCAAAACCCTGCTCCTTCAGCTGCTCGAGCTTGTCATCGGCGGCGGAAGCCGGGCCGGCGGCCGCGGCCAGAAGCACCGACAGGCTGACGGCGCTCAAAACATATCCTGCTTTCATCGTTCCCAACTCCTCTGGCTTTCCTTTGAGTTTTGTTCTTGCGGGCAATGTCTGAGGTCAGACGCGGTGCCCAGCCGCAATGATCTTGCGCAGGAAGGTCTGTGTCCTCTCCTGCGTCGGATTTCGGAAGATATCGCCCGGCTTGCCTTCCTCGACGATCTTGCCGCGATCGAAGAACAGCACGCGGTCGGCAAAATCGTGGGCAAAGCCCATCTCATGGGTGACGAGAAGCATCGTCATATCGGTCTCGGAGGCCAGCCGCCGCATGACGCTCAGCACCTCCTCGACCAGTTCAGGATCAAGCGCCGAGGTGACTTCGTCGAACAGCATGATCTTCGGCGACAGCGCCAGCGCCCGGGCAATGGCGACGCGCTGCTTCTGTCCGCCGGAAAGCTGCGCCGGGACGCTTTTCGCCTTGTCGGCCAGGCCGACCATGTCGAGAAGCTCCATCGCCCGCTTTTCGGCCTGCGGCCGCTTGATGCCCTTGGTCAGCATCGGCGCCAGCGTCACATTGTCGAGCACGCATTTGTGCGGAAACAGATTGAAGTGCTGGAAGACCATGCCGATCTTTTCGCGCATGCGATGCAGATGCCGTTCATCGGCTGGCACCAGCCCGCTGCTGCCAGCCATATGGTAGAGCTGTTCGCCGTCGACCTCGATATGGCCGCCGCTGATCGTCTCCAGCGTCATCAGAATGCGCAGGATCGTCGTCTTGCCGGAGCCGGACGGCCCGATCAGCGCCAGCTTCTCACCCGGCATGACATTCATCGACAGCCCATCGAGCACGGTCAGCGGGCCGTATCTCTTGACGATGTTGTCGATGCGGATGATGGGCTGAGGCATTCATGTCTCTCCCTGTTGAGACAAGCAATGTCCTAACGATGACGGCGCATCGAAATCATGTCAATTCGCAAAATAATATCATGACAATTATTCTGCGAATGCTCAAACGAGGGGCAGCGCCATCAAATCGCCAGCAGCAGCTCTTCCGGATTTCCCTGCGCCAATGCGGCGACGATCCCAAGACCGGTCCGCATTTCGCTTTCGGTCGTCGAGCCGAGCGAGATGCGCACGGCCGGCGTCGAGCCCTGGTCGGCGGTGCGGAATGATTTGCCGGGCGCGATCGCCACTCCGCGCAGCCTTGCCTGCGAGACAAACCCGTCCTCCGCATGGTGGCCGGAGAGCGGCAGCCAGACGTGCAGGCTTTGCGGATGCGCCCGGTAAGGTAGCCCGGCCAGCATCTCGGCCGCGATCGCGTGGCGGCTCGCGAGGGCGCGGCGCTGCCAGTTGACCAGTTCCATCGCCGTACCGTCGCTGACCCAGCGGCTGGCGATCTCGGCCATGGCAGGCGTCGCCATCCAGCTGGAAACGAGATGACGGTTGGCGACGGCGGCGACATAACGGTCGGGGGCGACGAGATAGCCGATCCTGAGGCCGGGAACAGTGATCTTCGTGAAACTGGTGACGTAGAGCGTCCGCTCCGGCGCAAACGCCGCAATCGGCGGCGCCCGGTCCTCGACCATCGGGCCGAGAATGTCGTTTTCGATGATCGCTATGTCATGCTTGGCGGCGACGGCGGCCAGCGCCTGGCGCCGCTCCGCGCTCATCAGCGCCGCCATCGGATTGATCACCGAGGGCTGCAGGAAAATCGCCCGGATCGGCCCCGTGCGGCAGGCTTCATCCAGCGCTTCGGGGATCATGCCTTGCTCATCGATTGCCAGCCCTTCGAGGTGCAAGCCGAGATAGCCGCAGAGCGGCACCAGCGTGTGGTGGCTGACCGCCTCGGTCGCAATCGTCGAACCGGGCGGCGCGACGCTCATCAGCGCCACCGTCATGCCCGAGGTCGCACCATTCGTCACACTAACGTTCAGCGGTGATACCTCGAGCCCGCAGCGCGCCAGCCATTCGGTGGAGACAGTACGGTGGCGCGGGAACACCATGTTCGGCCGGAACGACAGGGCCGAGCTGGAGGGCAGGTTTTCCGAAAGCCAGCCGAAGGCCTGGCGCAGCCTTTCCAGATGGATCTGTTCGCAGACCGGCTTCAGGATCGACAGATCGATCACCTCGCCCAGCCGCTCCGGCAGATAGGGCGGCTCCGGCTCGCGCGGCCTGGTCTGGACGAAGCTGCCGCGGCCGATCTCGCCTGATATCAGCCCACGGCGGCTGAGCTCATCATAGGCGCGGCTTACCGTCTGCACCGAAAGATGCAGGTCATCCGCCAGCTTGCGGTGCGGCGGCAATTGCGCCCCGTCGGAGAGCTTGCCGTCGGTGATCGCATTGGCGATCTGTTCGGCAAGCGAGAGGTAAGCCGGCCGGCGGAGTTGCGAGGGATCGGGGCGCCACTTTGTCATGATTTTACACTGCTGAAAATCAGTTCAATTGACAATGCCAAAATGCGCTTCCATTGTCTTTTCGCTGCGTTTGAAATGATTTCTTTCCAAAGAAAGCACCATGAAGCTCGACGCCATCGACCTGCGCATTCTCGACGCCGTCCAGCGCGACGGCCGCATCACCAAGCTGGCGCTGGCCGAAAAGGCGGGCCTGTCGCCGACGCCGTGCTGGATGCGGCTGCGCAAGCTCGAAAAAGCAGGGATCATCACCGGATACCACGCCCGCATCGCCCCGCGGCGCATCGCGCCGGTCGCCAGCGTGATGATGGAAGTGACGCTCGCCAATCATCGCCAGGCGGATTTCGAGCGCTTCGAGCGCGCCGTCGCCGCAATCCCGGAGATCGTCGCCTGCTGGTCGGTCGGCGGCGGCGTCGATTACATCCTGAAGATCATCGCCCCCGATATCGACGCCTATCAGCGGCTGGTCGACGGGCTGCTCGACCGAGAACTCGGTATCGACCGCTACTTCACCTACATCGTCACCAAGACGGTGAAGGAGGAAACAGTGCTTCCGGTCTCTTCCTTTGCCGCATCCGACGAGGAACAGAGTGCGTTGTAGACAATCTCTCTATCCGCCGGCTGCGGTTTAGACCGTTTCTCTCTTTTCGCCATCGCCAAAGGACAATCTCTCGCCCGCTCCCGTGGAAGACTTGCATCACCGCCACGAGGAGACTGGACATGACCGCCGTTTTTGCCCGCCCCGCCTATCATGACGCGCTGTCGCGGCTTTCCGACCGCCATCTCCTGCGCGATCTCGCCTATATCGGCGGCCGATGGATCGCCGGCAAAACCGGTGAAAGTTTCGAGGTTACCGATCCGGCCTCCTCCGCGACGCTGGCCTGGGTTGCGAACCTCGGTGCGGACGAGACGGCAACCGCAATCGAGGCAGCATCGGAGGCCTTTGCTGCCTGGCGCGCGATGCTGCCGCAGAGCCGTGCGGCGATCCTGCGGACGTGGCATGAACTGATGCTCGCGGCCAAGGACGATCTGGCGCTGATCATGACGCTCGAACAGGGCAAGCCGCTGGCGGAAGCGCGCGGCGAGATCGATTACGCCGCCTCTTTCATCGAGTGGTATGCCGAGGAAGGCAAGCGGCTGAATGCCGAAAGCGTCACCAGCCACCTGCCCGGGGCGGAAATGATCGTCCGGCGCGAAGCGCTCGGCGTCGTCGGCATCGTCACGCCCTGGAATTTCCCTGCTGCCATGGTCACGCGTAAAGCGGCGGCCGCACTCGCTGCCGGCTGCACGGTCGTCGCTCACCCGTCCTCCGAAACGCCGCTTTCCGCACTTGCTCTTGCCGAACTCGGCGAGCGGGCCGGCATTCCCGCCGGCGTCTTCAACGTCGTCACCGGCCATGCAGCGACGATCGTCGGACGCATGTGTGCCGATCCTCGCCTGCGGGCCATGAGCTTCACCGGCTCCACCGAAGTCGGCCGCCTGATCGCCGCTCAATGCGCGCCGAACATGAAGCGGCTGGTGATGGAACTCGGCGGCCACGCACCGCTGATCGTCTTCGATGACGCCGATATCGCCAAGGCGGTCGAGATCGCCGTCGATGCCAAGTTCGCCACATCGGGCCAGGATTGCCTTGCCGCCAACCGCATCTTCGTCCAGCGCGGCATCGCCGATGCCTTCGCCAAGGCTTTTGCCGCCCGTATCGGGGAGCTGAAGGTCGGCGCCGGGCTCGAGGACGGCGCCGAGCTCGGACCGCTGATGCATGAGCGCGCCGTCGTCAAGGTCGAGGAGCAGGTCGCCGACGCGCTGGCGCAGGGCGCGCAGCTCGTGACCGGCGGCAAGCGCCATAAGGCCGGTCGGCTCTTCTACGAGCCGACGCTTCTGAACGATGTGCCGGCAAATGCGCTGATCATGCGCGAGGAGACCTTCGGGCCTGTGGCGGCACTGACCACCTTCGACACGGAAGAAGAGGTCGTCGCCCGCGCCAATGATACCGAATACGGCCTTGTCGCCTATGTCGTCACCGAAAACGGCGCCCGCCAGATGCGTCTCGGCCGCGCGCTGGAATATGGCATGGTGGCGGTCAACCGCGTGAAGATCACCGGCGGCCCCATTCCGTTCGGCGGCTGGAAGCAGTCTGGCCTCGGCCGCGAGGGCTCACGCCATGGGCTCGAGGCCTTCACCGAGCTCAAATATCTCTGCATCGACACCGCCGCTTAAAGCTCTTTGTTTTTATGCATGTCGTTATTCCGGAACCGCTGCACACTTCCGGGCGACATGCACTAACCCCCATTCGAAAAGAGGACAGGACATGCTCGACAAAAGCAACGAACTCACCGCCTGGGACCGCGATCATTTCTTCCATCCCTCCACCCATATGGGCATGCACGCCCGCGGCGAGACGCCGACCCGCGTCGTCGCCGGCGGCGAAGGCGTCTACATCACCGATACGACGGGGCGGACAAGCCTCGACGCCTTTGCCGGGCTCTATTGCGTCAATGTCGGCTATGGCCGCCAGAAGATCGCCGACGCGATCGCCGAACAGGCAAAGAACCTGGCCTATTACCACGCCTATGTCGGCCACGGCACCGAGGCCTCGATCACGCTTTCGAAGATGATCATCGATCGTGCGCGTGATGGCATGAGCCGCGTCTATTTCGGCCTGTCGGGCTCGGACGCCAACGAGACCAACATCAAGCTCATCTGGTATTACAACAACATCCTCGGCCGGCCGGAGAAGAAGAAGATCATCTCGCGCTGGCGCGGTTATCACGGCGCCGGCGTCATGACCGGCAGCCTCACCGGCTTGGCGCTCTTCCACAATGCCTTCGACCTGCCGCGCGCGCCGATCCTTCACACCGAAGCGCCCTATTATTTCCGCCGGCCCGACCGCTCGATGGACGAGCAGCAGTTCTCGCAATATTGCGCTGACAGGCTCGAGGAGATGATCCTCGCCGAAGGCCCGGACACGATCGCCGCCTTCATCGGCGAACCGATCCTCGGCACCGGCGGCATCGTGCCGCCGCCGAAGGGTTATTGGCAGAAGATCCAGGCCGTGCTCGACAAATACGACATCCTGCTCGTCGCCGACGAAGTCGTCACCGGCTTCGGGCGTCTGGGCACGATGTTCGGCTCGGATCACTATGGCATGAAGCCGGACCTGATCACCATCGCCAAGGGCCTGACCTCGGCCTATGCTCCGCTTTCCGGCACAATCGTTTCGAGCAAGATGTGGCAGGTGCTGGTGCAAGGCTCCGACCAGTTGGGAGCGATCGGCCACGGCTGGACCTATTCCGCCCATCCGATCTGTGCTGCCGCCGGCATTGCCAATCTCGAACTGATCGACGAACTCGGCCTCGTCGAAAATGCCGGCGCGACCGGCGCCTATTTCCGCTCGGAACTGGCAAAAGCGGTGGGCAGCCACCGCAACGTCGGCGAGGTCCGCGGCGACGGGCTGATGGCGGCGGTCGAATTCGTCGAGGACAAGGACGACCGAAAGTTCTTCGATGCCGGCCGCAAGATCGGCCCGCAAATCGCCACCGCCCTTCTCGAACGCGGCGTCATCGGCCGCGCCATGCCGCAGGGCGATATCCTCGGCTTTGCCCCGCCGCTCTGCCTCACACGCGAGGAGGCCGATATCGTCGTCAAGGCCGCGGCCGATGCCATCGAAACCATCTTCAAGTCTGTCTGAGGAGGAGAACAGCATGACGATCCCGGAAAAGATGGCGGCCGTCCTGCTCACCGGCCATGGCGGGTTGGACAAGCTCGTCTATGTCAGGGACGCGCCCGTCCCGACGCCCGCCGACGGCGAGGTTCTGATCCGCGTCACCGCCTGCGGCATGAACAACACCGATGTCTGGGTACGCCAGGGCGCTTACGGTACAGAGGACGACCCCTCCGCCGTCTCCAGCTGGCGCCGGCAGGGCAATACGCTGAGCTTCCCGCGCATTCAGGGCACCGATACGGTCGGCCATATCGTTGACGTCGGCGCCGGCGTCGATCCGGCACGCATCGGCGAACGTGTCATGGTCGATTTCTCGATCTACAACCGCGACGACGACAGCCTTGCCGACATCGACTATATGGGCCATGGCCGCGATGGCGGTTATGCCGAATATATGGCGCTGCCGGCCGAGAACGCCCATGTCGCCGCGACCGATCTGACCGACGTCGAACTCGCCACCTTCTGCTGCGCCTATCTGACTGGCGAACGCATGCTGGAACGGGCAAGGCTTGCCGCCGGCGAACGCGTCCTCGTCACCGGAGCCTCGGGCGGCGTCGGCTCGGCGATCATCCAGCTGGCGCGCGCCCGCGGCGCCATCCCGATCGCGGTCGCCGGTCCCGGCAAGGAGGCGGCGATGCTCGGGATCGGCGCCGAAGCGGTGGTGACCCGCGGCAAGGACGATCTGGTCGAAGCCGTCCAGTCCGTCAGCCGGGGTCAGCCGATCGACGTCGTCGCCGATCTCGTCGGCGGGCCGTTGTTCAATGACCTCCTGAAGATCCTGCGCCCCGAAGGCCGCTATACCACCGCCGGCGCCATCGCCGGCCCGGTCGTCCAGCTCGACCTCAGGACGATGTATCTGAAGCAACTGGAGCTGCACGGCTCGAGCCAGGGAAGCCGCGCCGATTTCCGCCGGCTCGTCGGCCACATCGAAAGCCGGAAGATCCGGCCGCTCGTCGGCGGCGTCTATCCGCTGTCGGAATTCCACCGCGCCCAGACCGATTTCATGGCGAAGAATTTTGTCGGCAAACTGGTCGTGGTTCCGGACTAAAGCGCGTCGCGATCTTTCAGATTCGCTCCCCGCGCTTTAGCTCTTTGTTTTTGCGCATGTCGTTGCCGCAAAACCGCTGCGCACTTTTGCGCGACATGCTTTAGAGATAAGCGCGATCGCTTGTCGCGCGGCAGGCGAACCTTATCGGTTTTGCGGCGTTTCACGGCCATGGACACGGGCAAGACGACATACCTCACCTCTGCCGAACTCGGGCGAATTCGGCGCGCTGTCGGCATAGCCCGTCTGATGGATACGGCCGTTCGATTGCCGGTCATCGGTGTACGGATCGGCGCAGACTCGGTCCTCGGCCTCATCCCGGCCGTCGGCGACATTGCCGGTTCGCTCATCGGTCTTTTCATCATCGACGAGGCAAGGCGGCTTGGCCTTCCCGGCCACAAACTCGCCCGCATGGCCGCCAATCTCGGCGTCGATGCCGCCTGCGGCACAGTTCCGCTGATCGGCGATCTCTTCGACGTCTATTTCAAGTCTCATCGCCGCAACGTCGGCATCATCCTCGACCATTTCGGCGTCAGCGAAGACGAGCTGAATCGCCGAATTTGACACGGTCGGCCGCGCCCCGTGCTGTTCCCTTGGCGAGGAGCCTCCACGAGACCGACGCCGATCGACCAACAGACTCTAAAGATCAGTCAAAGCGCCAGCCGTCTTTACCGCGTGATCAAGAACAAATTGCAGCTTGGCAGCGTGAGCGAAACCTGGCTCGTCCGGCTGTTCTTTTCGCACGGCGTTTGCAAATCGCTGGAAATTGGTGATGACCGGTTCGACCTCGATCTTGCGCCAGATCGCCTTGTCGGCGTCAGCACCTTCACAGGTCCTCAGCGTCGAGCCCTCGGGCGTATGCACCACCTCCAGCGCACCCTTGTCTCCATGCAGGCGCAGGCGCAATTCATTCAGATGGCCGGTCGCCCAGCGCGTTGCATGGATAACGCCCGCCGCACCGTTTTCGAGTTCAGCCATCATCAAGAAACTGTCATTTGCATCGAGGTCGTATTCCCCGATCCGGTTCCCTGGGCTTTTGTCGAACACTTTAAGATGCGATGCCGCCGCCTTGACGTCGCTTCCGGCGGCAAAAACCGCGAAGTCGAGAATATGGATACCGACATCACCCAGCACACCATTGGAGCCGTGTTTCGTCGACAGCCGCCAAAGCCACTGCGACTCTTTGGTCCAGTCGCCCCAGGCCTTTGAGACCAGCCAGCTTTGCAGATAGGAGGCTTCGAAGTGCCGGATCGCGCCGAGGCGCCCGTCCAGCACCATCCTGCGGGCTGCTTGCAGCGGCGCCACGTTGCGATATGTGAGGTTTACCATCGTGACCTTGCCGGACGCCGCCGCGGCGTCGGCCATCTCCTTGGCTTCGCGGTAGTTGACCGCCAGCGGCTTCTCGCAGAGCACATGCTTGCCGGCGCGAAGTAACTTCATCGTCGTGGAATGGTGGGCGCGATCCGGCGTCACATTGGTCACGGCATCGAATTCCCCCCACGCAAGGGCATCATCGAGCGATGTGAACGTCAGCGGGATAGCATGCCTGAGCGCGAACGCCCGCAGCCGGACCTCGTCCGTATCGACGGCGGCAACGATTTTCACGCCGGCAATTTCCGAAAAATTCATGGCATGGGTATTTGCCCATCCTCCGGTTCCGAGAATGATCAAGCGCATCTTTGTCCTCATTTGTTTGTCGAACTGTTGGCAGCAAAATCGGTCGTCTTTCGCAAGCGCCCGACGCTCTTGCCGAGGAAGAGATCAGCCCGTTTCTTGCGGGCCAATCCCCTGTCTTGGCGTCCACGCGAGTAAGGTGTCTCAGCTCCTCAGCGGTAACCGGCTTCGCCGGCCTGGTGCAGTTTCGGGCCGCGTTCGACGATCGGCTCCAGTGCCTTTTCTACCGGCACATTTGGGGCGTCGGTAATGCCAGTCAACGACCCTTGCGGGTTGTACGCCCATTTGACGCCGTTGATCAGCACCTTCTGGACAGTGGCGTCGTGATAGGTCGGATAGGTCTCGTGGCCGGGGCGGAAATAGAAGATGTTGCCGGCGCCGCGCCGCCAGGTCAGGCCGGAGCGGAACACTTCCCCGCCCTGGAACCAGGAGATGAACACCGTTTCGAGCGGCTCCGGCACCGAGAACTGCTCGCCGTACATTTCCTCGTTCTCCAGTTCGAAATGCTCGCCGATGCCGGCGGCGATCGGATGGCGCGGGTTGATCGTCCACAGCCGCTCGCGCTCGCCCGCCTCGCGCCATTTCAGCGCGCAGGGTGTGCCCATCAACCGCTTGAAGATTTTCGAGAAATGGCCGGAATGCAGGACAAGCAGACCCATGCCTTCCCAGACGCGCTTGGCAATCCGCTCGACGACGATGTCGGAGACCGCGCCGTGATCCTTGTGGCCCCACCAGGTCAGCACATCGGTTTCGGCAAGGCGGGCCTCGCTCAGCCCATGCTCCGGCTCCTGCAGCGTCGCCGTCGTCGCCGAAATGCCGGGGTCTGTATTCAAAGCATTGGCGATCGTCGTATGCATGCCCTCGGGATAGATGCCGCGGACGATTTCATTGGTAGTCTCGTGGATGTTTTCACCCCAGACAATGGTGCGAATGGTCACGTTGTTTACTCCTGGTGGTTAAACGGATCGAGCCTTGGGAAGAGCATCGACCCTGGGAAGATCAGGCAGCCTGCAGGGATGCCCGCTCCAGCGCCCGGCCCGAGCGGTCGAAACGGTGGACATGGCCGGCAAGCGGTGCAAGGCCAAGCGTCTGGCCTGGCTCGTGACGGGAGACACCGGCCTCCCGCACGATGAGCGGCTCATCCGCCCCGATATCCACATAGACAAAGCTATCGGAGCCGAGGATTTCCGAATGGATGACCGTGCCGCTCCAAACCGGCGACTCGGCCGTGATGTGAACATGCTCTGCGCGCACGCCGATTGTATGGCTGCCGTAGGGCTGTGCCAGCCCGCCCGACAGGAAGTTCATTTTCGGCGAACCGATGAAGCCGGCAACGAAGAGCGAATTGGGGCTTTCGTAAAGTTCGAGCGGCGTACCGATCTGCTCGACGACGCCGTCCCTCAACACGCAGATCCGATCGGCCAGCGTCATCGCCTCGACCTGATCATGAGTCACATAGATCATCGTCGTGTTGTGCATGCTGCGATGAAGCTTGGCGATTTCCAGCCTGGTCGCGACGCGAAGCGCCGCATCGAGGTTGGACAGCGGCTCGTCGAAGAGAAACACCTTGGGATCGCGGACGATCGCCCGCCCGATTGCGACGCGCTGGCGCTGTCCGCCGGAAAGCTGGCGCGGCAAGCGATCCAGATAGGGTGAGAGCTGCAGCATGCCGGCCGCCTCTTCAACACGCTGGCGGCATTCGTCTCTGGTGCGCCCGGACAGCTTCATGCCGAAAGCCATGTTGTCGAAGACCGTCATATGCGGATAGAGCGCATAGGACTGGAACACCATGGCGACCCCTCGCTTCGATGGCGCGTGCTGGTTCACCGTCGTGCTGTCAAAGGAGAGGGTTCCCGACGTAATGTCCTCCAGGCCGGAGATAAGCCGGAGCAGCGTGGACTTACCGCATCCCGACGGCCCCACGAACACCATGAACTCGCCCCTGCGGATGTCCATCGTCACGCCCTTGATCACCTCGAAAGCACCGAAGCTCTTGCGGATGTTCTCCAGTCGGATTTCTGCCATGTCCTACTCCCTCAACCCTTGACGCCGCCGGCGGTCAATCCCGAAATGATCCGGCGCTGGAATATCAAAACAAGCACGACAACCGGGACGGTGACGATGACCGACGCCGCCATGATGTTGCCCCAGGGGATCTCGAATTCGCTGTTGCCCGACAGCAGGGCAATCGCCACCGGGACGGTCCGCTGCGTATCCGATGATGTGAATGTCAGCGCAAAAAGGAACTCATTCCACGCGGCGATGAAAGCAAGCAGCCCGGTCGTCACCAGCGCCGGCCACATCAACGGCATGAACACCTGGGTGATAATGACCCATGGCGAAGCGCCATCGACGATCGCCGCCTCCTCGATCTCGATCGGCAATTCCCGCATGAAGGTCGTCAGCACCCAGACGGTGAACGGTAGCGTGAAGATCATGTAGGAAAAGATCAGTGCGAAAGGCGTGTTGAAAATGCCGAACCAGCGAATGAGTTCGAAGAGGCCGGCAAGAACGGCGATCTGCGGAAACATCGACACCGAGAGGATGGTCAGCATCAACAGCGCCCGCCCGCGGAAATTCACCCGCGCCAACGCGAATGCGGCGGTGATCGAAAGCAACAGCGATGCGGAAACCACGACGCAGGCGACCATCGCGGAATTCGCAAGACTGCGAACGAACCCACCTTGACCCATCACGGAAGTGTAGTTGGCAAAAGAGATCGAGGTCGGCCAGTAATCGACTTGGAAAAGCGCCGTGCCGGTCTTCAGGCTCGTCAGGATGGCATAGTAGAACGGAAACACCGCAATGATGACGATGATCGTGACGAGCAGGTAGAAGAGCGTATTCTTGGTGATCGAAAGCAGCATCAGCGTTCCTCCCCACCGAGCTTGACGCGGCCGAGCCAGATATAAAGGACGGTGACGGAGGCAATGATCAGGAAAAGCACCGTTGAGGCGGTGGCGCCGTAGGCGAACTTGTCAAAGTCGAACAGGTTCTCGCGCGCCATCACCGACATGGTTTTGGTCTGCGCATTGTTGGGCGTCAGGACATAGATCAGATCGAAGATGCGCATCGCATCCAGCATCCGGAAGATCACGGCAACCATGATGGCCGGCCGGATCAGCGGCAGCGTCAGACGCCAGAACACCTTGATCGGATTGACGCCGTCGATCTTGGCGGCTTCATAGATGTCGCCCGGGACCATCTGCAGTCCCGCAAGGATCAGAAGCGCCATGAAAGGCGTCGTCTTCCAGACGTCAACGATCAGCACGGCGATCATTGCCGTTTCCAGATTGGCGGTCCAGGCAATCTTCTCGTTGATCAGGCCGAAGCCGAGCAGAAGCTCATTCAAGATACCGAACTGGTCGTTGAGCATCCAAGCCCACATCTTGGCCGAGACGATCGTTGGGATCGCCCAAGGAATCAGGATTGCGGCCCGTACGATCCCCCGTCCGACGAACCGGGCATTCAGCACGAGGGCGACGATCAGTCCGAGCACGGTCTCGATCACGACAGAAAGGACGGTGAACTTGGCGGTATTCCAGACAGCATGCCACCAGACCGGATCGGCAAGCAGCCCGCGATAGACAGTCCTTCCGCTCTTCAGCGTCACCCACGACAGATAATTGGAAAAGCCGACGAACTGCGCATTGCCAAGGTCGTTGAGCGACGCATTGGTAAAGCTGAAATAGATCGTTCTGAACAGCGGCCATCCGGCGACGATCGCCAGGATCAACAGCGTCGGCGCCAGAAACATCCAGGCAGATCGAATGCGTTCGGATTGCAGCTCCGTAGAGGCTCTGAGCTTGGAAAGCCTTGGTTCAATCGCTTGTGGAACTACGATTTCTGTCATGAAACGCCCCTCCTCGTTGACGCAGGCCGAAGACCGGACCGACGGCTTGACAGCCGCCGGTCCCGATAGTCACCAGGCGTCGCCCTTGAGGGTCGTCAGGTCGGCTTCGAGAAGCTCGAGGTTCTCGGCAGCTGAGCCGCTGCCGGACAGAGTATTGTGAACTGCAGTCCAGAACTTCGAGGACACTTCATTGTACTTGATTTTGGCCGTCGCCGAAGGACGCGGCACCGCGTCCTGGAAGATGGGTTTCCAATTCGGCATGAAGGGCTGCGCCGCGGCAACATCCTTGTCGTCATAAAGGTCCGTCAGCGTCGGCAAATTGGACAGCTCGACGGCACGCGCCTTTTGAACGTCCTTCGACGCCAGGAATTTTACCAGCGCGATGGCCGCTTCCTGCTTTTGGGAGTATTTCGACACCGCCAGATTCCAGCCGCCGAGCGTCGAAGACGGCTTGTCGCCGGCGGCCGCGACCGGTAGCGTCATCACGTCGAACTTGCCCTTCACGGCGCTGTCGGCACCATTGCCGAGGGAATAGGCATAAGGCCAGTTGCGCATGAAGACGGCATTGCCGGTCTGCCAGACGCCGCGCGATTCTTCTTCCTGATAGGCGAGCACGCCTGGCGGTGAGATCGTGCCGATCCAGCTCTTGGCGCGTTCGATTGCTGCAGCCGCCTTCTCATTGTTGATGGAGATCGTCCCGTCCGTCTCGACGATCTGGCCGCCGCCCGACGACTTCACCCATTCCAGCGCGTTGCAGGTCAGCCCTTCGTAGGAATTGCCCTGAAACACGTAGCCCCAGAGGTCCTTCTGTCCGGCCTGGCGTTCTTTATCCTGAACCTCTTTGGCGGTGGCGGCCATCTCGTCCCAGGTCTTCGGCGGCTGCTTGCCGTATTTGTCGAGCAGGTCCTTTCGGTAAAACAGCGCTGGAGCATCGGTAAACAACGGCAGCGCCACGAGCCGGCCATTGACGGTCTGCGACGCGATGATCGACGGGAAGAACTGAGCGACCACGTCTTTGGTGGCCTCCTTCAGATCGATGAACTGGTCGGCAAGCTGCGGCGCCCAGATCACGTCGGTCTGATAGACATCGATGTCCTTGTTTCCGGCCGCAAGCCACAGGCGGTATTGGGAGAACTGCTCGCTGCTCGATGATGGCATAGTGACGAGCTTGACATGATTGCCGGTCTCCTTCTCGAAAACAGCAACCTGCTTCTGCAGGAATTCGATGCTTTTCCCGGTGGTGTTGGCGGCGAACGAAATTTCGGCGGCGCGGATCGGGCCGGCGACCGCGACGGCGAGCGCGGATAAGGCCAAGGCAAACTGTTTCATGATCTCCTCCCAGAAATTGAAATCGATTTGGCCCGCAGAACATTGCAGAAGGCCTTGGCGGCGTCAAGCCAACAAACTGGCACTTCACAGTTGCGCAACATGTCAATGATGGCATCATATACAGCTTAAGAGGCAATTTATGGTGCCTACACGCGACATTTCAAGTCAGTAGAATTGAAATCGATTTCAATTGCCATCGAATTGGGCGCTTGCCCGTTGCGCATCGCCTAAGCATCGTCCATTGATTGCCGAGATAAAGAAGACACCCGATGAAACTTCGTGAATTTGCAAAGCAGCTTGGGCTTTCTCCGACGACGGTCAGCCGTGCGCTCAGCGGCTACCCAGAGGTGAGCGAAGCCACGCGCGCCCGGGTTGCAAGCGAAGCAATGCGGCTTGGCTATCGCCCCGATATCAATGCCGTGCGGCTAAAGACCGGACGAGCCGGAGCGATAGGCGTTATGATGGGACGTTCGGGAGAAATTCATTTCGCTGAATTCGTGTCGGGAATGGCGCAGCGCCTGGAAACGGCCGATACGGATATTCTCATCACGCCCATCACCGCACACAATGATGACGACGAGATCCAGGCCTATCGACGCCTGGTCGAAAGCCGCCGGGTGGATGCAGTGATCATTCATTCGCCACGCCCCCGGGACCCTCGGATCGAGATGCTGAACAGCCTCGGCGTGCCTTTCCTGGTTCACGGCCGCTCGGAAACCGAGCACGTTCACGCCTGGCTCGATATCGATAATGAAAATGCCGTGCGCAGGTCCACCGAACACCTGCTCGACCTCGGGCACCGGCGCATCGCCATGATCAACGGCCTCAGGGGCAAGACCTATTCGATCCATCGCGAGCAGGGTTTTCGGCTGGCGCATCAAGAGCGTGGGCTGACTGCCGATCCTAACCTGATGGTCTGCGATAAATTCTCCGACGAAAGCGGCTTTCGCCATGCCCGCTCCTTCCTCGAGAGAGCGAATGCGCCGACCGCCATCGTCGCTGGCTCCACGATGACGGCGCTTGGGGTTTACCGCGCCGTCCGTTCGCTTGGGATGACGGTGGGACAGGATGTTTCGGTCATCGCCCATGACGACGTCTTCCCTTATCTGACGGCCGAAAACATGGTGCCGTCGCTCTCGACGACGCGATCCTCGATGCGTGCTGCGGGCACGCGCTGTGCTGAGTTAACGCTACAGCTTATCGCCGGACGTGCCGCGGATGAGGTCCATGAATTGTGGCCGGTCGAACTGATCCTCAGGGAAAGTACCGCCCCACCGCCCTGACGGAGCAACCTATCGACGCGTACAGGACCCGAGTGTTCTCTAAGGATGATCGATCGGAGCGACCTTCCCCGCCAGAAACGCCAGAGCCGCCGCGCCGACAAGGCCCGAGTTCTGATCCAGTGCCGCCAGCATCACCCTGACATCCTTGAATGCCGGCATTGCCCATTGGCTGATATAGGCTTGGATACCCGGCTGCAGACGGTCGAATTGGTGGGAGAGCCCTCCCCCCATGACGATGATATCGGGACTGAAGATATGGATCAGGCTGGTGAAGCCGCGGCCGAGAATCTCCGCTTCCTCGTCGACCAGTTGATTGGCGAGACGGTCTCCATCTCGGGCCGCCGCGAAAACGCTGCGGCTGTCGATGGCGCCGCCATTGCTGCCCAACGTCGTGTCGCGGCTTTCCATCGCCCGCATTTGCGCGCGCCGCGCAAATGCCGGCCCAGATCCATAGGCCTCGAAACAGCCTCTGTTGCCGCAAGGGCAAAGCTCGCCGTTCGGCACCACCGACATGTGCCCGACATGAGCTGCCATGCCCTTGCGGCCGCGCACCACGCGACCATCCGAGATAACGCCGCCGCCGATCCCGGTGCTGACCGTGACATAGACGAGGTTATCAAGCCCCTTGCCGATACCGAACTGCCACTCGCCGATCGCCGCGGCAATGGCGTCGTTTTCGAGATCGACCGGAAAGGCAAAGCGCTTCTGCAACTCCTCCTTCAGCGGAAAATCAACGAAGCCCGGAAGGGTCGGGATATCGGTTGCGATACCGGCGACCGTATCGAGCGGGCCTGGGGCGGATACGCCGACGCCCACCACCGAAGCAGGCTTCGATGCGGCAAACAGCCGATCGGCGAGGCCGCAAATCTGGGCAAGCACCCGGTCGGGGCCGGCCAGCGCATCCGTCGGTTCGGCCAAACGCGTCAGGATCCTGCCGTGCTCGTCGACAAGGGCGGCGCGCACCTGCGTTCCGCCGAGGTCTATGCCAATGGCAACCTGCTGCATGTGAAGACCGCCGGTTAGAGTGCGCGCATCCATGCCATCCGCTCATCGAGCGACGGCGCATTGAAAGCCAGGGAACCAAGAACGACCGTTTCCGCGCCGGACTGGCGCAGGAGCGGCACCGTGTGCTCGCGAATGCCGCCATCGGCCGCCAATACGATCCGATCGGCCGCACCGCAGCCGGCGATGATCCGCTTTGCCTGTTGAAGCCGGGCGCCGGCCTTCTCGTCGAGGCCCTGGCCCTTCACGCCGATCGCCGTGCCAAGCAGCGTCACGAAACGCAGCCGGGAAGCGTATGTCTCGATCCGCTCGACGGGGGTGTCGACCTTGAGAACCATGCCGGCTGCGACACCGCGGCGATCGAGAAGATCGAGAGCCTGGTCGGCGACGCGTTCGTTTTCGACATGAAGACTGATAAGGTCGCTGCCGGCATCGGCGAACTGCTCGATCTGCGACAGGATGATGCTGTCGGCAACCATCAAGTGAACATGGATGGGGCGCGCGGAGACTTTGCGCACACCGGCCACGAGATCGGGGAAAAACAACATCGCCGGCGCGAAATGGCCATCGGCGACATCGATATGGAGGATGTCGACGTGAGGATCGACACGTCCGAGATCATCGGCGAGACGCATGAGATCGGCCGACCAGACGGAGAATTCAGCAATCAGCCGATCCTTCGGAAGATCGTCGATCCAGATCTTGGAGGTGGTAGACATCGTTTCAGAGCTCCTTCAGAAAATTGCCGACGGCAAGCCGAAAGTCGGCGACATATTGCGGACGGCTCTCGGTTTTCGGCGTGATCTGCACGAAACGCGCGCCGGCAATCCGCGCGGCAAGAGCATGCGCGTGGCCAAGAGGATGAATGCTGTCGCGATCATGGCCGATGACGAGCGTCGGCAGGACGAGATTGCCGACTTCATCATCGGTCACATCAGGACCGTCATTTGAGATCCTGGTCAGCAGCTCGGCGGTCACATCCAGAGGCGAGCGGGAGAAAAACCCGGCAAGCGAGGCGAGATTGTCCGGCGCCTCGGCGGCGAGCCGCATGCCCACAGGCCCGGCAAGGAATGCCTGCCTTGCCTCATCCGGCGGCACGGTTTTCAGAAGCCGGCCGACTTCGGCATTGGGCGTCATATTGTCCGGCGCCGATGCCGTCAGCCAGGCCGGCCTTGCCAGGATCAGCGCCTTGACGAGATCGGGCCGTTTGACGGCGAGACGCAAGGCGATCGCGGCGCCCATCGAAATGCCGCCAACCACAACCGGCCGCCTAAGGTTCTGGTCGATATAGGCGGCGATATCGTCGCAGAAGGTCGAAATCGACAACTGCTCGACATTACCGGCCGCGGAACGGCCATGGCCGCGGGCTTCGACCGTAACCCGGCGATATCCGGTTTCGAGCGGAAAGACCTCGTCCGTCTGCGCCGCGTCTCCGCATAGACCATGCTGGAAGATTGCCGGGGCGCCCTCGCCCGCCATATCGACGTTGAGAATGGTCCCGTCGCTGGTTGCGAACGGTTGAGCCCGTCTCATCGTCCTCTCCCCGCGCCGTCGCCGTCGAGAGTCTTTTTCAGAAAGGATGCCGCACCGGCAGCCTCGGAGGCCGAAAGACCGTGTGTGACGAGACTGCCGCCAAAGCCGATTGCCTTGAGACGGCCGAGATAATGCGCGTAGTCGAGGATGCCCTTGCCGGCGGTCGCGAAACTGCCGTCGGGGTTGCGGTCTTTCGCATGCGCCATGACGATCCGATCGGCGAGAAGATCGATGGCTGAGGAAACGATGCGCCGCTGCTCCTCCAGCGTCGCAACCTCGAAAAGATTGGCCGGATCGAGCACGATCTTGATGCGCGGGCTCTTCAGCGCGGCGATCAGCCGATGGGCTTTCTCAGCCGAGTTGACGACATTGGCAAGCTCGGGCTCGATGCCGAGATCCACGTGATAACGCTCGGCGATCGCGATGGCCGCTTCCATGGCGTCGAGGAGATCGCGCCAGGCCGCCGGCGTGTCGTTGTCGGCGTGCGCCTTCCACTGGTCAATGGGGTCGCGTGTGCCGGTGCAGAGCGTGATCAGGGCGGTCGACATGCCGGCGCAGCGCGCAGCCAGCGTCGCCAGCCTGCGAAGGCCTGTTTCGCGCACGGCGGGATCGGGATGGATCATGTTGTAGGTGCCGGAAACGGCGACGATCTCGACACCCGTTTTGCGCGCCGCCTCCGTCACCGCGCGGGCCTCAGCCTCGGTAATCGTCTCCGGCATCGGCGGCAGACCTGAGCAGGCCATATTGTATTGTGCTGCGGTAAACCCGGCCTGCGCAACCGAATTGAGGACAGTCGAGGGCTCTGTTCCGTCGAAGGTCTTTGCGAAAATGCCGAGCTTCATCACACGCCACCCGTGACATCAGCCAGCGCGACCGGCTTGCCGCTTTCGGCGGAGCGTGCGACGGCGACCATGGCTCGTACGGAGGCCAGGCCGTCATCGGTGTCGGCACCTTCCATCACAGCGCCGTCCAGAATGGTGCGGGCGAAACCTTCGACCTGACGGCGATAGAAATGGCCGTCGGCACCGAGAACGCGATGGGTCGCGCCATCGGCTTCCCGGAAAATGTCGACCTCGCTGGTTTTGTAGTACCACGGGTTATAGGTCTTGCCCAAAATGCTGCCGTTCTTGCCATAGATCTGGAAACCTTCGTGCCAGTCCATGCGCACCTGGACGGTGAGATCGAGGTGGCCGAGCGTGCCGGAGGCAAATTCCACGTCGACGAACCAGCACCAGATGCCGGCCCGCTCGGAGAGGCGCGCGGTGACGGAAAGGATGTCGCCGGCGAAATAACGGGCCGTGTCGATCAGGTGGCAACCATGCGCCAGCATATAATAGCGGCGCAGGTCGGCTTTCGGATTGCCGGAGGGTTTACGCGCATTGGCGCTGGCAACGATCAGGGGCTGGACCGCATCGGTCATCGGATAACGGTGCGTGCTGTCGCAATACCACGCTTTCAGGGCAACCATCTCACCCATCTCGTCACGGATGAAGGATTTGGCCGCCTGGAGCCCTGCGTCGAAACGCTTCATATGCCCGACCTGAAACACCTTTCCCGACCTGTCGACTTCAGCCTTCAGTTCCAGGCATTCCTCGACGGTGACACCGACGGGTTTTTCGCACAGCACATGCTTGCCCGCCTGAAGGGCGCGAATGGAGGCCGGGACGTGAAAGGCATCGGCGGTCGCGATGATCACCGCATCGAGGTCGGGATCGGCGAGCATCTTGTCGTAGTCGTCGTAGGTTTTACCAGCTCCATGGGTGATTGCCATCCGTTCGCGCAGATCCGCGGCGACGTCGCAGATCGCATAGAGATCGGCATTGGCGGCCTTCGTGCAGCTCTCGAAGTGCGCGGCCTGGGCAATCTGGCCCGCTCCCAGTACGCCGATGCGGAGGCGTCGTTGCTGTTTTGCTGGCATCGATAAGCTCTCTAGGTCGAATGTTGAAGATAAACGCCGGTTTCGGCGCCGAAAGGAATGGCCCTTAGTCGAACTGCCATCAGCGCCTCCCGGATCTGCCTCGTCAGTTCAAAGCCATATGCGTTTGAGGATGGAAAAAGTGCAGTTTCGCCGGGTCGATTGCCAGATTGATCGATTGGCCCGTCTCGACCGTGCTGACAGCCTCGAAGCGGGCGACGGCGTTGGCGGCACCGCTCAAATCTTCGACGGCATCGGGGTCGCCCGAGTCGATCCGGACCGCGTCGATCTTCAAGTGCACGATCAACTCGGAGCCGAGCTCCTCGATCGACTTCACGACAACCGGGATCGTCGGATAGGAGGCTCCGGACGGCAACCGGCTGTCATAGAGGTCTTCGGGCCTGACCCCAAAGATCAGCGCCTTTCCCTCGAAGGCGGAAAGGCCGGGAGCCCGCTCGAAGGCGCTGTCGGACAAGGGGATCGAGAAGCCCGGCAGATGGATCCGCATGCCCTCCAGCCGCCCTTCGAAGAGGTTCATCGACGGCGAGCCGATGAAGCCTGCGACAAACGCATTGACCGGGCGGTGATAGAGGGCCTTGGGCGTGTCCACCTGCTGGAGCACGCCGCCCTTCAGCACCGCGACGCGATCACCCATCGTCAGGGCTTCGGTCTGATCATGCGTCACGTAAATCGTCGTCACGCCCAGCTGCCGCTGCAGGCTTGCGATCTCGGCGCGCATCTGCACACGCAGCTTGGCATCGAGGTTGGAAAGCGGTTCGTCCATCAGGAATGCCGCGGGCTCGCGGACCATGGCGCGACCCATCGCAACACGCTGGCGCTGGCCGCCGGAAAGCTGGGCCGGCTTGTTGCCGAGCAGGCTTTCCAGCTGCAGGATCTTGGCAATCTCGTGAACGCGCTTGGTTCGCTCGGCCTTGGTCTTTCCGGCCAGCTTCATCGAAAAGGCAATGTTGTCGAACACCGTCATGTGCGGATAAAGCGCATAACTCTGGAAGACCATGGCAATGTCCCGGTCCTTCGGCGCAAGATCGACGACGTCCTGACCGCCGATACTCAAGGTTCCACTGCTGATTTCCTCAAGCCCGGCGATCATGCGGAGCGCGGTCGATTTTCCGCATCCGGACGGGCCGACCAGGATCAGAAACTCGCCATCATGGATCGTCAGGCTCAGATCCTTGATCGCATGGTAGCTGTTTCCATAGGTCTTGCAGATTTTGTCCAGTACAACCACAGCCACGTCTCATCCTCCCGTGTCAGTCCGCTCACGTCTTCGACCGGCGCTCTTCCCGCCACCTCCGATCCTTTCGACAAGAAAGCTCAGGCCTGAGCTTCAATGTCAACAAAAGAATCGAGCGCATTCCACGTCAGCGTTGTCGACACCTCACCGTATCCATTTGAAATATTTCACATTTAATCCGAAAAATAAGATTAATCTGCGCGCTAATATTTTTTTACGCGCGTAATTTTTATAACCGGCGCGAAAGCTTTTGAAGGATCTTTAAACCCTGCGATCAAGGTGTTGTTCTGCTCGGGCGGCAAGCCAGGTCGACACCGACTAACGGCACACTAATCGTGACATCCAGGAATCGGGCGCGGCGCCGGCGCATTTTCCCCTGCCATCCATGCCAGACAGGTCCGGTTGTCCGGAAGGCCCCGGCGCCCTCCGCGTGCGGTCACGGAAATGGCAGCAGCCACCGTGGCATAGGCTACGCAATCAAGCGGGGTTTTGCCCTCGGCAAGGGCAAGAGCGTAGGCCCCATGAAAACAGTCGCCGGCGCCGGTCGTGTCGACCGCCTGAACCTGATAGGCCGGCAAAAGCCACCGGGTGGGATCGCCTTTCTGGCGAAGGCAGGTCCCTCGTTCGCCATCTGTCAGCACGACAGCGGACCGATCCGTTGACCAGAGCTTCTCCAGGATGGTCCTTGGATCATCTTCACCGGTGTACTCTCTGGCGAAAGCGAGCGGCAGCACCAGATGGTCGGCGAAGGCGAGGAGCCGGTCCGTCGCGGCACCGACCGTCCATTCGATATCGGCTATCACGGCAAGCCCGAGTGAACGCGCCCGCGCCACGACGCTTTCCGAATGCGTGGCATATCCATCGATCAGCAGGACCGGGGCCTGCATCAAAACGTCATCGGGGAGCGCCTCGGATGTGCCGTGCAGCACATCGTCGTCATAGGCGATGAACCGGTCGCCGTCGGGAGCGACGGTGATCACGGAGCGGATCGGCGCGGCAGCGGCGTGGCGGGGCGCCAGGGATATGTCGACGCCCTCACGCTCGAGCTCGGCACCGGCCGGGTCGGTCGCAGGTTCATCGCCGAGCCAGCCGATAAAGCCGGCGCGCCCGCCAAGCCGGGCGACAGCAACAAGGGCCGTCGCCACGTTGCCGCCGTGATCCGTGGCACGCTTCGTCACCTTCCCCTTGCCGGCCGAAAGCCCGCGATCGACATAGATGATGTCATCGATGGCAAGGGCGCCGAAACCCAGAACCTGGAGCGGGCGCAACACCTCTCACACACCGGCAGCCGCCAGCGCCTCCTCTGGCGCCATCCCCTTATGGATGACGAGCTTGAAGGCGCGCGCGGCCATGGTCGTATCGCCGTGGCCCCACAGGTTGCGGCCGACGACGGCCCCTTTGGCGCCAGCCCGCAGGGCTTCCGAGGTCTGGACGAGCGCGCTGAGCAGCGTATCGGTCTTCGGGCCGCCGGCAATCACGACCGGAATCGGGCAGGTGGCGACGGTCTCCCGGAAGGATTCGAAATCTCCGGTGTAGCCGACCTTGATCACGTCGACGCCGGCTTCGAAACCGATGCGCACCGCATAGGCGATTTCATCCGGGGTGAACACGATCTTGCCGCCGTCGGAGAAATCGCGGGGATAGACGTGGGCAACGACCGGCATCTCGAAGCGGGCGGCAGCGTTGACCGTATCGGTGAGCCAGCGGATGTACTCTCCTTCGGTGGCGCCGCGCACGGGGATGGCGACAGCCAGAGCATCCGCGCCATAGCGGACCGCGTCTTCCGGGGTGGCGATGAGCTGGCGAATCCGGTCGTCGGCCGTGAAGCAGCCGCCCTGAATGACGAGGGCTGCCTTGCCGGCATAGTCCGACCAGAGGTGGCGGGCCGCGCCGGGCTGGATGCTGATGTAGTCGGGGCCTCCGGCCATGACACGCCTCAGCGCCCCCGGCAGATCGGCAAGCCCGCCCTCCCGGACATTGCCATAACCGACAAAATGATCGACCGCGCCGCCAAACAAATGACCCGACGGGTTCGAGAACAAGCGTGCGAGGCGAATTTTGGTTCCGAGACCCATGGCGAGACTTCCTTTGCGATTGCGGCGTTGCGACGGCCGGCGTCGTTGCTGAGAAAATCCTAACTCGAAAGCAAACAAATGTTCAATATTTCGAATTCTTTCGTTTTTCACATGGAAAGAGATTTTTTGACGTGCATTTCGGCGGAGTAGCGGCTATTTTTGCAGATGAGGCTGCAGGATGGTGCGGCAAACTTTCGCTTTTCAAAAGGCGCGCAGCTTCAAAGGGCGCGCGCAGTCGGGATCGCATATGCTTGCAGAACAGCGGCGGCAGCAGATCATGCTGGAACTTCAACGGGTCGGCCAGGCGCGCACCCGCCAGCTCGCGGAATTCTTCGAGGTCTCGGAAGTGACGATCCGCTCCGATCTCGAAATCATGGACGCGAAGAAGCAGCTGATCAAAACCCATGGCGGGGCAATCGCCCTGCCGTCCGACTCGCCGGCCGCAGCCTTCGAGGAGCGCATGCAGCACAATTTCGATGCGAAGCGGCGCATTGCCCAGATGGCCGCGCGGCAGATCATCGACAACCAGTCGATCGTGTTCGACAGCGGCTCGACGCTGCTGCATGTGGCCATGCAGATGCCGCCGGTCAACAACGTCGTGGTTGCGACGACGGCGATGAACATCGCCCAGCATCTGATGTACCGGCCGGGGCTCGACGTGCACATGATCGGCGGCCGGGTATTCCCCAGCTCGGTCAGCACGATCGTCTCGGATTCCGACAAGGCGGTCGGCGGCCTTGTCGCCCACCAGGCTTTTGTCGGCGCTCATGCGATCGATCAGGCCTTCGACGTCGTCGATGTTTCCGAGGATATGGCGCGCACCAAGCGCAACCTGGTTCGCATGGCCCGGCGCGTCGTGCTGGTGGCGGATTCAAGCAAGTTCGACATCGGCGCCTCCTCCAAAGCCTTCTCGCTGTCGCGCGTCGATCTGATCATCACCGACAGCAACATGCCGCACAGCATCCGCCACCGGTTGGACAAGCTCGGCGTGGAGGTGCGCTACGCGTGACCGGCAGGCAACCTCCCAGCTGAGAAAAGTTTGGGTGCGCACGAAAGCTTTTCGGCCGAGGCCGGGAAAACGAAGTCGCCTAAAACCCCAGTCGTCGAAGCGTCTCGCGGTTCATTCGAACCGCCGTGGCGGGATCGGTTCCGGCATAGTCCGACTCTTCCTCCACCACGATCCAGCCGGTGAACTCCGGCGCCTCCCGAACGGCCGAAATCACCGCCGGCACATCGCAGACGCCTTCGCCGAGCATCGCCCAGATCCCGCCGGCATCGACATCCTTCAGGTGCACGTAGCGGATGCGGTCACGGTAGGCCGAAAGCGTGTCGTCGATCTCCTGGCCGCCACGCAGGATATGGCCGGTATCCGGCACCCAACCCACGCGTGGATCGAGGAGAGCAAACAGCCGGTCATAGTCGGCTCTGGTGAAAAGCAGCGTATTGTGGTGCGAGGAAGGGTGGACGGCAACGGCGACGCCGGCCGATCGTCCGATCTCGGTCGCACGATTATAGCACTCCGCCGCGATGGCGAACTTCTCCTCGCGCGGACCATCCGAGACGACCGTAGCCGATCCCATCGACACCATCGCACCGGGAAAATGCGCCACGAAATCCACCCATCGCCGGGCCGTCTCCAGATCGGAGGCGATCTTTTCGGCAACCGTGAAGCCGCTGGTGGAGCCGAAGGCAAAAGAAACCAGCGTCAAACCGGCATCCGCGAGTGTCCGGGCAAAGCCGGCTGGATCGAGCGCGTAGTGACCGATCATCGTGTCGGTGATCTCAAGACCGGCATATCCGCCATCCGCAATGGCGCGCACCAGATCATCCGGCCCACCGCTCCAACCCTTGCCCAGCATTTCCCAGGTGAATGTCTGGCAGCCGATCTTCAGCGCAGCATTGTTCATGAGTTGGTCCTGACCTATTTCGTTGGCGACAGCCGATATTGAAGCCAGAGCCCGCCCAACGAACATCGAGGCGCCTGGCATCCGACATTTGCAAAAAAGCCTTCTTCAAGAAGGAGTCGATATCCCGAACGAAGGGTTTTTCCCCGGGGAATTGCGAAGCCTCCCAGCGTCTTGTCATTTTGTAGGGGAAAATGTTACCGTGCGTCAACATAATTTATTCCTCGCGCATTCAACGCTATGCATCCCCAACTCTCCGAATACGGAACGGCAAGGTCAGGTTCTTCGATGGCACAGACCAATCATATGAAACTCAGGATCGGCGTTGTGGGATGCGGCAGCATCTCACTCGCCTATATGCGCAACGCGCCGCTGTTTCGCGGCGTCGAAATCACCGCTTGTGCGGATATCAATGCAGATGCCGCCAAGCGGCGCGCAGCCGCGTTCAACC
The DNA here is from genome assembly GCF_002531755.2 of Rhizobium acidisoli. NCBI lineage: Bacteria > Pseudomonadati > Pseudomonadota > Alphaproteobacteria > Hyphomicrobiales > Rhizobiaceae > Rhizobium > Rhizobium acidisoli. The sequence continues at coordinate 120,268 of NZ_CP035000.1, forward strand.
TGCGGGCGGCCGACGTGGACGCCCTCATTGACGATACGAATATCGACCTCATCCTCAACCTGACGATCCCGGCTGCGCATTTCGACGTCTCGATGCGGGCGCTGTTGGCGGGCAAACATGTCTTCACCGAGAAGCCGCTCGGCGTCACGGCCGCGGAAGGGCGCCTGCTGGTCAATGCGGCCGCCGAAAAGAGCCTCATGCTCGGTTCAGCACCGGACACCTTCCTGGGGGCGGCGGGGCGCCATGCCCGACGGCAGATGGAAGCCGGGGCTATCGGCAGGCCGGTAACGGGAACAGCCTTCATGATGGGCCGCGGCATGGAGCATTGGCACCCGGATCCCAGCTTCTACTACCAGGCCGGCGCAGGCCCGGTAATGGATATGGGCCCCTATTACCTCACCATGATGGTCAATCTGATGGGGCCGATCCGCCGTGTGCAGGCCGTCGCCACAAGCGGAGAGGAAGAACGGCTCATTACCGCCGAAGGGCCGAAACAGGGCACCACGTTCAAAGTGGGCACGCCGACCAGCGTGCTTTCGCTGCTGGAATTCGATTGCGGCGCCACGGTCACCTTCGGCACCTCCTGGGACGTCTTCCGCCACTCCAACCACCCGATCGAGCTGCACGGCACCGAAGGCTCGCTGCGCCTGCCCGATCCGGACAATTTCGGCGGCGGCGTCGCGCTCTCCAGCCGTGGCGCGCCCTGGCTGGAAACCGATACGTCAAGCGCACTCTTCGGCGCCGTCAACTGGCCGATTGCAGCGCCGGACCGCGCCAACTACCGCATGCTTGGCCTTGCCGATCTCGCCCGCGCCATCATCGAGGCCCGTACGCCCCGCGCTTCGGGCGATCTCGCACTGCATGTGCTCGACGTCATGGAAGCAATCCTCCGGGCAGGTGAAACCGGTGTCGCCCAGACCATTCCGAGCACCGTTGCCCAACCAGCGGAATTGCGGGAAGACGAAGCAAGGAGCCTGCTCGCATGACGCAACTGGATGAATCCGCAAGACGCGCACTGGCCTGGCCTGGCGATCCGCAGGAGCCGGTGGAAAGCTGTACGCCGGCGCTGGCGCGACAACAGTATCTGGACGGTTTCGCAGATATTCAGTGGCCGCTCGAGGATGTGGCGGAGATCCTGGAAAGGCATGCCGGCACAACCCGCTTGAAGATATGGCGCGGCCGCACCGCGCCGCACCAGCAGGCCCCCGCCTTGCTGTATATCCATGGCGGCGGCTTTGTGATCGGCGCGCCGGAAACCCATGAAGACATCTGCCGGAGCCTTGCCAATATGGCCGGCGCCGTCGTGGTTTCGCCCGACTATCGCCTCGCCCCGGAACATCCCTTTCCGGCGGCGATCGAGGACTGCGCGGCCACGCTCGTCTGGATGAGGGATCAGGCCGATGCACTCGGCATCGATCCGGCGCGAATTGTCATTGGCGGCGACAGCGCCGGCGGAAATCTCGCCGCTGTCATCGCTCTTCTGGCGCGGGACGGACAGGTGCCTGATGTCATCGGCCAGGTGCTGATCTATCCGGTGACCGACCAGACGCAGGCAACCGACAGCTACTTGCGTTACGCAGAAGGCTTCGGCCTGACGGCAGCGGCAATGCGATGGTTCCGGGACCACTATCTGCCGGACCCTGCGAGCGGATCCGACTGGCGGGCCTCGCCGCTTCGCGCAACGTCGCTGGCGGGCGTGGCGCCCGCCGTCGTCATCCTTGCCGGCCACGACGTGCTGTTCGACGAAGGCGCCCTCTATGCCGAGCGGCTCAGCTCGGAAGCCCAGGCGACAAGCCGGACATGGCCCGGACAGATCCATGGCTTCGTCTCGAAGCGGCGGGCCATTCCGGAGGCGCAGGAGGCTCTCGAAGCCATTGCAACGGCATGGCGCGCCATGGACCCGGCGCTGACGCGTTAAGCCGCAACCAACGACTGATCTCAAGCCGAGTCGCGCATCACCAGCGTCGCTTCCAGGATCACCCTGTTCGTTGAGGGGGTCGTCCCCTCGTCCTCGCTTTCAATATGAGAGAGCAGCAGTTCCACCGACTTCGCCGCGATCTCCGGTGCGTTCTGGGCCATCGTCGTCAGCGACGGGCAGGTATACCGACTGAGTGGGTGGTCGTCGTGCCCGGCAATCCGCACGTCGCAGCCGTCACTGCGGCCGATTTTCAGGCCGGATGCGAAGGCCGCCGCCATGGCGCCGAAAGCGAAGCGGTCGTTGGCGCAGAGCAGTGTTTTGCCGGGCAGGCCGCCACGCGCAAGAATCCTCTGCATCTGCTCGTATCCGAGACGCTCGAACTCCCAGGACGGCGGTGCGTCGCAATCGATGACCAGCGGCGAATGCCCTTCCCTTGTCATGGTCGCACGGTAGCTCGCCTGCCGCTCGCCGGCGTTTTCCGTCAGATGCGGAATTTCCAGGAATATCGGCGGCTCACCGGACCGGCAGAGATATTGCACAATGGCTGCCATGCTTTGGGCGTTGTCGTTGCCGACATAAGGAAGATCGCCGCTGGCAGGATTGTCGAAGCAGACGACGGGGATGGCGTCCTTCAGTCTTTCCAGCGCGGAACGGCGCGAACCGGCCCCGAGCGGCGCCACGATCGCGCCCGCCACCTTCAGCGACAGTAAGGTCCGTACTGCCTCCGCCTCCAGCTCCGGCCGCGTGTGCGACGAGATTTGGACCGGCCAAAATCCCTTGTCGCGCAACTCGAGTTCGATCAGCGACACGACCTGCACATAAAAGGGATCCGACATGGTCGGGACCAGGATCCCGATATTCCTGGTCCGTTTGCGATTGAGATGCCGCGCGAAAAGGTTCGGCTCGAAATTCGACTTCTTGAGAGCCGCCTCGATGCGCTTGCGTGTCACCTCTTTGATCTGCGAGGGATCATTGAAATATTTCGACAGCGTCGGACGCGACACGCCGGAGGCGGTCGCGAAATCATCCATCGACTTATAACTCTTCTTGGCCATTCAGTTCCTTAACGGCGGGATGATCACGTTGGATCGGATTGATAATCGCAGTGGCGGCACTGCCTTTCTAAACACGAAATAGTTGCCTCCATCCACCCGTTCCTCTCCCATGCCGGCAGCTGCAAACTTTCATTTGTTTACGAAAGTAAAGAAAAAATGCATCACAAGCAATACAAATTCTGCGAAAAAATCTCGGTCGCGACGTTGGACAATACACTTTTTTATCAATGATTTAGAAAGGCATGCATCACCCACACCGACGTCAATTTTTTCCCGCGTCGCATTTCTTCATTGACAGAAAGGCGCCTCAGGGAACCTAATTTGCCTACGGTCTTGAGGAGGATCGATCACTGACAATCTATGGGAGGCACAGATGAATATCAGAAAATTCAGCGTGACCATGCGGGCTGCCGTGGCGGTGTGGGCGCTTTGCGCCACCTCGGCATTCGCCGACACCACCATCGAATTCATTCAATGGTGGGAACCGGAAATGCCGTCCGGCGCACTGCGCGGCATCATGAACGATTTCGAGGCGGCGAATCCCGGCATCAAGGTGACGCTCGTCAGCGGTCCCTATGCCACGACCCGTGACCAGATCGTCGTCGGCGCCGCCTCCGGGACCTTAAGCGACGTCGTCGGCCTGGATGGCGCCTGGGTCAACGGTCTCTCCAAGCAGGGCGCGATCGCCTCCATGGACGAACTGATGGAGAAGGCGAAATACGACAAGAGCCAGATCACCGATATCGTCAAGGTCGACGGCAAGAGCGTGATGTTCCCGCTGGCATCCTTCGTCTACCCGGTCTTCGTCAACCTCGATATCGCCAAGGCGGCGGGCGTCGACAAGCTGCCAACCACGCGCACGGAATTTGCCGAAGCCGCCAAGAAGATGACCGACGCGTCAAAGAACCAGTATGGCTGGGTTCTGCCGCTATCGCTGCAGTCTCCAAGCGGAATCCAGAACGACGTGATGTCCTGGGTCTGGGCCTCCGGCGCCTCGATGATGAAGGACGGCAAGCCTGACCTCGAAAATGAGGCGGTCGTCGGCACGCTCGATTATCTGGCTTCCCTCAACAAGGAAGGCGTTATTTCTCCCGGCATTTTCGCCAAGAAGGAGCAGGACAAGGTCGAGGAATTCGTCAATGGCCGCGTCGGCATGATGGTCGATTCCCTCGCCCATGTGAATCTCATCCGCGAACGCAATCCGAAGCTCAAATTCGGCATCTCCGCCTTGCCGGCGACCGACGGCTATACGGGCAAACGCGGCATGCCCTATGCGTCCTGGGGCATCGGCATCAGCGAGGGCAGCAAGCATAAGGAAGAAGCCTGGAAGCTGGTGGAATATCTGATGAGCCCAGACGTCAACGGCCGCCTGGTGTCGATTGCCAACGCCTTCCCCGGCAACGTCCATGCCAAGCCGGACTTCGTGGCGTCGGACCCGATTTTCGCCGAAGCTTTCAAAATCTTCCAGAGCGGCTATCCTGCCAACGAATTCGTCGGCCTTCCGGTTGCTGAAGAGCTGATGCGCGACATGAACGTCGAGGTTCAGAAGATGTTCGATGGCGGCCAGTCGGCCAAGGACGCGGCTGCCAATACCGAGAAAGCCTGGCTCGCGAAGTTCTGATGCCTGTCGCCCGGAGGTGCCCAGCGGTTCCGGGATAACGACATGCATAACACGAAGGATAAAGCACATCGCTTTCACGAGATCGCCGGCAGCGCGACGTGGCGCTGCCGGCGTAAGTCGTCAAATCTCGGCAGAATGGGAAGTCACAGCTCATGGTTCATTCCGCTCCGGCTCTGGTGGCTGCGCAAGTCAACGCGCGGAAGAAAAGATGGCTTCGTTACAGCACCTTGAGCAAGCTGGTGCCGTATTTCTACGTGTCGCCGGCGACCTTTTTGCTTGTTCTGCTGATGCTGTTCCCGATGGTGATGGTCTTCAAATATTCACTGATGGACGGCGCCATCATGAAAAAGGACGCTGCATTCGCGGGCGTCCAGAATTACCTGACCATCTTCGAAAATCCGGTCTTCTGGCAGTCGGTCGGCCAGACGATGTATTTCACGATCATGAGCGTCGTCTTCCACTTCATCATCGGCCTGGCCTTCGCGCTGCTGCTGAACACCAACCGCGTCGATCCGCTGATCAGGAGCATATTGCGTGTGCTCTTCATTCTGCCGTGGCTGTTTACCGCCGTCATCATCGCCATCATCTGGCGCTTGCTGCTCGACCCGAACGGCGTCGTCAACAGCGTGCTGATGGCGCTCCATATCATCAACTTCAAAGTCGAGTGGTTCTCCTCGACCCACACCGCCATACACGCCCTGACCTTTGCAAACATCTGGGCGGGTTATCCGCTCTACATGGTCAGCCTGCTTGCCGGTCTCCAAGGCATTTCGAAGGAGCTTTACGAGGCAGCCGGGATCGATGGCGCCAACGAACTGGAAAAATTCTGGTACATCACCATTCCGCAACTGATGCCGATCATCATCAGCATCGCGCTTCTCGACTTCATCTGGACGATGCAGGTTTTTCCGCTCGTGTGGATGACGACGGGCGGCGGTCCGATCTACTCGACGGAAGTGCTTTCCACCTTCACCTACAAGCTCGCCTTCTCCCAATATGAATTTTCGCTGGCTTCGGCGAGTGCAATGATCATCCTGATCATTTCGATGAGCGTCACCTACTTCTACATCAAACACCAGCAGCGCAGGTGACCGCCATGGCAAAGCGTTCCAAGAACTCGATACTGCCAACCATCCTGACCTATCTCGGGCTGGCCGTCGGCCTTGTCTTTTCGTCTTTCCCGATCGTCTGGATGTTTTTCAGCTCACTGAAATCGAACACGGAGATCTTCGCTCTTCCGCCGCGGCTTTTGCCGGAGGATTTTACCCTGGCCGCCTATCTGACGATCTTCAACGATCCGGTGAAAGTGCGGTTCTTCATCAACAGCTACTTCGTCGCCGGCGTCGTCACCTGCCTGACCCTCGTCATCGCCATCCTGACCGCCTATGGCTTCAGCCGCTACTCGTTCCGCTTCAAGAACACCTTGAACATCTTCATCATCAGCACCCAGACCGTTCCGCCGATCACCCTTCTCATCCCCTATTTCGGCATGGTCGTCGCCTTCCGGATCTTCGACACCTATCTGGCACTGATCCTGACCTATATGGTCTTCACTCTGCCTTACGCCGTCCTGCTGATGACAGGTTACCTCAACACCTTGCCGAAGGAATTGGACGAGGCCGTCCTTGTCGACGGCGGCTCGAGCTGGACGGCGCTGTGGCGCGTCATTGTGCCCGTCTCCATCCCCGGGATCGTCGCCACCGCGGTCTACACCTTTCTGCTGGCCTGGAACGAATTCCTCTTCGCGCTGACGCTGACAAAATCGATGGATCTCAGAACCGTTCCGATCGGCATCCAGCTGCTGATGGGCCAGCACGCTTTCGAATGGAATGAAATGATGGCGATGAGCGTACTGGGATCCCTTCCCCTCCTGGTGCTTTACCTGGTTGCCCAACGCTATTTCCTGGCGGGCATGACCGCCGGTTCGGTCAAAAGCTGAGGGATACTGTCCGGAACGACAAAACCGGGCGCGGTCCCCGGCGGCGTAACGCCAAGAGAGAACCGGTACTTCTCAGGCATTGCCTCGGCCGATTGCTCGTAAGCGCGAATTTCTATGCGCCTTCTGAGGCGCAGTGCTCTGATGCATGAAGTGTCCACCAAAAATAGGTGGACACCAAATCATGAACGATACTCCTAAACTGCAGGTGCGGCTTGTTGGTCGCGATGGCCGCCGTCGATATGACCCTGCGTCTCGTGATCTGCTCGTTGCAGCGTGTTTAGAACCCGGCGTTTCGGTCTCTCGGCTAGCACGGGAATACGGTGTGAATGCCAATCTCGTTCGTAAGTGGATAAAGAAGGAACTGGAGCAGCATCCTTCGCCATCGGTCTCGGCTTTTGTTCCAGTTCAGATTGCTCCAGCTATGCGGCCGGGTTCTGGCGGCGATTTACTGACGAAGAGCGTGGCGGCGGGCAAGCCGTGTCATGCATCCAAGGTGAGCGCACTCCTACCCAACGGGATCAGCCTGACCGTCGAGTGCGACGATGAGAGTCGACTGATCGCAATCATAGGAGCGTTGGGTCATGTTCAGACTGGGCGCTGATCTGAAGGTCTACCTGCATCGAGAGCCCATCGACTTCCGGGCCGGCATCAACAGCCTTGCGGTCCTGGTCCAGGAGACGATGGCGTTGGACCCGTTTGCTCCCGCAGTTTTTGCCTTCTGCAATCGTCGCCGTGACCGGGTTAAGCTGCTGTTCTTTGACCGCTCGGGCTTTGTGTTGATCCTGAAGCGGTTGACGGAAGACAAGTTCCGATGGCCGCGCCGAGAGGCGGCGGTGGTTACACTGACGACCGAGCAGCTCCACTGGATTCTCGACGGGATTGATATCGACGCGATGATCCGTCATCCGGTGCGGCAATATCAGATCGCCGGTTGAAGGCGGCGAATTGAACTGTTGACGCAACGGGGCGGTTCAGATTCAAAACTGGGATGACCCGAACCGGCGAGCCGAGCGTTGCAGAACTGATGGCGCAGTTGGCGGCAAATGCCGCCGAAATCGCTGCGCTCAAAGCTGAGAAGGAAGCGCTCTCGCGACGGGTCGTCAAGCTGGAAGAAGAACTGGCGCTCGCAAGGCTGCATCGATTTGCGCCGCGCAGCGAAAAGCACATTGACCGCCTCTTCAACGAAGCCGAAGAAGCCGCGGACGAGAGTGATCGTGATTATGGCGACGGCGTTGCCGATCTCCCGGATACAGGCCTGCCAGCAGTCGATGGCGCCGTGGGTAAAAAGCGGGGCCGCAGACCTCTACCAGAAGACCTGCCGCGCGAGCGTGTCGAATACGACCTTCCCCACGATCAGAAGGCCTGTCCATGCTGCAACAGCCAAATGCATCGCATGGGCGAGGCCGTTACCGAGCAGCTCCATATCGAGGTCAAGGCAAAGGTCCTGCAGAATGTGCGGTTCAAGTACGCCTGCCGCCATTGCGACCGTACCGGGATCAACACGCCTGTCGTTATCGCATCGATGCCGCCGCAACCATTGCCGGGCAGCATTGCCACCGCCTCGACACTGGCTTTCGCGCTCGTCCACAAATACGTCGATGGAACGCCGCTCTACCGCGTGGCTCAGACATTCGAGCGTGCCGGCGTTCCGATCAGCCGAGGTGCTCTCGCTCACTGGGTGATTGGCTCGAGTGAGAAGCACCTGCATCGTATTTATGACGCTCTGAAGCTGCGGCTTCGATCGCAGCCTCTTGTTCATGGCGATGAGACGACCGTTCAAGTCCTGAAAGAAAAGAACAAGGAAGCCACCAGCACGTCTTACATGTGGGCATACCGCAGCAGCGAGGACAGTGACGAGCCAATCGTGCTTCTCGATTATCAACCGGGCCGCGGTCAGGTCCACCCGCAGACCTTTCTCGGCGACTACCGCGGCATATTGGTGAGCGATGGCTATACAGCCTGGCGCACATTGCATGGCGCAACCCATGTCGGATGCATGGCTCATTCACGGCGGCGCTTTGTCGAGGCTCTCAAAACCAGGAAGAATGGAGGCGGACCGCCGGAGCAGGCGCTCCGCTTCTTCGAGCAGCTCTATCGGATCGAAAAGCAGGCACGAGAGAGCAAGCCCAACACCGGTGAAACGCAGGCCGATTGCGTTCGCCGTTTCCGGCAACAGCATAGCTTGCCTGTCCTGGCCGCACTCAAGTCATGGCTCGACAATATCGCGCCAAAGGTCGTACCGGATACCAAGCTAGGCGATGCCGTGTCCTACACCCTGAACCAATGGGATTATCTGACGCGCTACACCAGCGACGGCATGATGCCGATCGATAACAACATTCTGGAACGCGACATCAGAGTTTTTGCGACCGGAAGAAAATCTTGGCTGTTCAGCGATACCGCCGACGGAGCCAGGGCAAGCGCCGTGATCTACAGCCTGATGCTAACTTGCCGAGCCTGCGGCGTCGATCCGCTCTCCTGGCTGCGCCACGTGCTCACTGAGTTGCCTCAGCGCAAAGAAGCCGACGACATCGGCAACCTGCTGCCGTTCAACTTCTCCAAACCCTCCGCCGACTGATAGAGCCGGATATCGCTTCGCAAAAAGAGCCCGTTCGGAGATGCCGCCAACGTCAATGTGCATGGAAAATCTCGCTTACGATTGCTCTGCCTGATAACGGGCGTTGCTCACTTGCCATGATCAAATGTTCAGATGAACATTCGTCCTAAATTCTGCGGGTGCATAGGCAGTGCGGCCCAGCTCAAGGCTTATGTCCCGAATTCTTCAGCCATCAGGAAGATTCGGACGCATCCGGCTGAATTCTTGCTATTATTAAGGGTTGAGCACTCGATCCAGAAAGGGGGTGATGCCGCTTGGGCCCGATCGAACCTCTAGACTTGTGACCAGGCCCGCCTAGTGCGGGCCTTTTCTTTGAGAGTACGCACTACTCCCGCCTTTCCCGGAATGTCTCCCCTGTGGTGGAGAAGCTACCGGACTCCCCGCAACCTTCATCACGGAGATCCCATGAGGAAACTCTTCTGCGAAAGGACCCACTAATGACCCATAAATTTCGCAAGGGTGACATCGTCACCCTCCAGGCAGTCGTTGACAACCACTATAGCGACAACGAAGTGAACTACCCCGTTCTGAGTGGGAAGGTCAGCATCAGGGTAGGTGATCAACGCGACACCTTTCTGGTGACGCCCGATCAGCTCGAGATCCGCGTGCCTCACTTTTCCAAGGGTGATCGTATTCGTAAAACCGACTCAAAGCACATCGAAGGGACGGTCGTGGCGACCGTCGAAGATAAGGTGTGGGTCCAGTTCGACCACGGAGCAGCTATGGGTACAGTGGATGCCACGGCCATCGAAATGATTTCTAGCTCCGCATCGTAATCGAGGCAAGTCGGCGGGGGACGGACCAACAGTCTCACCGCTGCTTACATCATGAAATTCAAATGTTGAGTCTTGAAAAATTCAGCACACTTCATGCCATACTTGATATTGATCCAGTTATGATATCTCGGATCCTCACTATTGTTGGCATAAAGCGCTGTAATTTGCTTCTTGAGTTTCCTCTCAACATCCGGCGTTAGACCATAACCAGTTGCGTAGACTTTCGTGAAGTAGCTCTTTGCATCATCTACCGACGCGTTGAGTAGGCGCATATTCTGATTGGCGAAGGCGAAACCCATAAAGACAATGTTTCGTGCGTCTCTAATGGCCTCGTGTATATCTTCTACCAAATTATCTTCTTGGATCGATTCTGACCATGTGATCAGGCTTTTCGTAACGTGGTACAAATCGACATGCTCAAGCGGGGTCCCGAATGCGACCCGACTGATGTCTCCGAGCGATCCGTAAGGGTGAATGATGTTCATGCTCTTGACGATTTGCCGAGCTAGCTTGCGATCAACGTCGCGATAAGCCCGCTGGATTGCATACTCGAGGTAATGCTCGATGCAGCGGTCGTAATTGAAGCAGATGATCGAGATATTGCTACCGATTGTTTCGACTTCACTTGCTCTAACTCCCTCGAACAGTTTTCTTGCAAACGGTCCAATCCACGAGCTGTCGGCATTGTCCCAATTGACGCCATCAGCTAGGCTGCCCGCATGGGGGACGAGGTTCGAATTGACCTCTGCATGCATGATCGCAAACGCGATTTGGAGTTTGCTGATTTCAGCGATCACCGCATCATCGCTGTGGCGATTGATGTACTCGTCGATCGATTCCGCCGTGACCACGCGCCTATGAATGTCGACAAAGCCCTGAAAGATCCTCTTGATCATCTCGGGATCGTCTTGATGCTTGCCATAAACCGCTTCGTAGATCGCCCTTGCTCCTCTCGACGGATAGGCTCCGCCATCAAACAAGAAGAAACTATTATCGCGGATTTGTGTGAGCAGGTCCCAGCCGACTGGTAATCCGAACTCTTGGCTGGCACCCGCGCCAATCACAAATGTCGTGTTGTCTTCGTACATTCTCGCTCAATTAAATCCGTAAGAACCGAGAAGGGCTTTTCTAACAAGGGGCCTACCGCGCCGAGCCCCACATTCACCATTTGCGTGAACTGTCTAACGACGACAACTGATTTGCCATCCCTCCTATGAATTATCCGCAGGAATCTTGCGCCCCAAACCGGAGGCAAGTTCGTCGATGGAATGCTCATTCTAGGCCATGAACTCATAAATTGAGTAGAATCGGTCAGGGTCTGTGCCATTACCGAGGAGCGGCCTGTTCAACGTCCCGGGCAAACCAACCTGTGGCCCACTTAGCAGGATCGCGGATCAGGTCCTGGGCTCGCGAGAGGAGATCGTGGATCTGGTTCATGATGTCGCTTTCTTCTGCTGGGCGTCGAGCTCCCGCATGATCTTCAGCTGCCGATCGACTTCGGCGGCCGACAAGGTTCCGGGGAGGCGAGGCCGCCATGCCTTCATAGGTGGCGATCGTCAAAGGCCCACGGTCTGTGGTGACGTGCTGGATGTTCACGTTGGTCATCTTCAGGATTGGAATAGGGGGGAGGTGACCCTTTGTTACTTCATGCTCAGGAAGGGTCTTCGTCTCGGGAGGCCCAGCTATTAGTCCCGGCTGGGCACCGGCGCAGCGCTTTCGTGACTGCTCTACGTGTCCGAGGGGTCCATGGCTTCGGAATTGGGATCGGCGGGCTGTGGATAACTGGCTTTCGGCAAACGATTCGGAGAATCGTCAAGGCGATTCCACCGGCTCGATCAACCGAATCATCAGGTGTGACCGAAAAGCGAAACTTTGTTCGCCGTCCGTTCACGCCTTTAATCCACAGACCGTGCAGCTTATGCCATTGAAACTACACGAGAAAAAAATTTGACTTGTGGACGTTGGGGCATACACAGATTTCGCCCTTGTGCGCGAATACTGAAGTCTCGTACATTGCTCGTGTTAATGCACCAAACAGCGGAGGTGACCATGGTCAACATGGTACTGAAGTGGGCGGTGATAGCTACGTACGCGTCGATGACGATCATATACGGTCTTCACTTCGCTGCGGAAATGAAGGAAGCCGTCCCATGGTTTAAGCACCATGAAGACGGCTCCGATACGACCACGAAACCGTGAAAGCGGTAAGCTATCGAGAGAGCCGGTGTTCCCGCACTGGCTCTTTTCGTTTTCGTGTAAGCATAGCTTTAGCCATTGCACGAGTCCTGTCAAAGGATTTTTCCCTTCATGGGAATTTCAGGACTCCAACTCGACTTCTAGCCTGTTAATTGCCCGCGTCGAGTCTTTCGATTTAATTTCTGCGGTTCGAGGATTGCAATTCCTGATTCACCCTTCGGACAATTTGTCCATTGACCTCGAGGCTTTCCATGACAGCCACCGTGCTTTATGACGCTTTTGTGACAGCCATGGAGCGCCGATGTTAAGCTGGTTTCGAAAACTCATGCCGCGGGAAGATCGTTTCTTCGATCTCTTCGCCCAACACTCTAAGACCGTCGTCGGTGCGGCCGAAGCGCTTAACGAACTCTTGGGCGGCACGGACATTGAAGGCCATTGCGCCCGGATCATCCAGTTGGAGAATGAAGCCGACGACATTACCCGCGAGGTGCTGCTTGCGGTGCGCCGCAGTTTCGTCACGCCGTTCGACCGCGGCGATATCAAGGATCTCATCCAGTCGATGGACGATGCGATCGACATGATGCAGAAGACGGTGAAGACCATCCGGCTGTTCGAGCAGAAAAGCTTCGACCCCGTGATGCAGGAAATGGGAAAGACGATCGTCCAGGCGGCCCATTTGATCGCCGAGGCCCTTCCTCTTCTCGACCGGATCAGCACCAATGCTCCTCGCCTGGCCGCGCTGGCGGAAGAAGTAACACGGGTCGAGGGCCGGTCCGACGAGTTGCATGAGCAAGGACTGAAGGATCTTTACCGCCGCCACGGCGCATCGAATGCGATGGCATATCTTATCGGCAGCGAGATCTATGGCGAGCTTGAGAAGGTCGTCGACCGTTTCGAGGATGTCGCCAATGAAATCAGTGGCATCGTCATCGAGAACGTTTGATGGAAGCCACCCTCGCCCTCCCCCTTCTGGCCGCTCTCGTGGCCGTTGCACTCTTCTTTGACTTCCTCAACGGCCTGCACGATGCGGCCAATTCCATTGCCACGATCGTGTCGACGCGGGTGCTGCGTCCGCAATATGCAGTGTTTTGGGCGGCTTTTTTCAATTTCATCGCCTTCTTGTTCTTTGGTTTGCACGTCGCAGAAACACTCGGGACCGGCATTATCGATCCGGCCATCGTCACGCCGCAGGTGATCTTCGCGGCATTGGTGGGCGCGATCGTCTGGAACATTGTCACCTGGGTCTTCGGCATCCCTTCGAGTTCATCGCATGCACTGGTCGGCGGGTTGGTCGGTGCCGGTCTGATGAAGACAGGTTTCAGTTCGATCGTGTGGAGCGGATTGTTGAAAACGGCCGGCGCCATCGTGATGTCGCCGGCGATCGGGTTTTTCCTTGCGCTGCTGCTCATCCTGATCGTGTCGTGGATCTTCGTGCGACAGACGCCTTTCGCTGTCGATCGGACATTCCGGGTTTTCCAGTTTGTCTCCGCCTCGCTCTATTCCCTCGGCCACGGCGGCAACGACGCTCAAAAGACGATGGGCATCATTGCCGTGTTGCTCTATTCGCAAGGCTATCTGACCGGCGGCTTCCATGTGCCGCTCTGGGTCGTTCTCTCATGCCAAGGCGCAATGGCGCTCGGCACGCTTTGCGGCGGATGGCGCATCGTCCACACCATGGGATCGAAGATCACGCGCCTCAACCCGATGCAGGGCTTCTGTGCCGAAACCGGCGGAGCATTGACGCTGTTCGGCGCAACTTGGCTGGGCATCCCGGTCTCGACGACGCACACGATCACCGGCGCCATCATCGGCGTCGGTGCCTCCCGACGACTGTCTGCTGTTCGCTGGGGCCTGGCCGGCAATATTGTTATTGCCTGGATTGTCACACTTCCCGCCGCAGCAACGATTTCAGCGCTCTGCTACTGGCTTTCGGACCTCTTTTGATCGTGATGTCGCTCAAAATGTGCGGGGATTCTGGATTGCGATTCACAAAACGCGCTTAGCGATCTCTCATCGTCGTCACCAGCGCGTCCCAACCCCGCAGCGCATCGCAAACCTCGGCTCTTGTGGGCGCGCCGATACGGCCACCGAACACCTGGCATTTGAGCGCTGCCGCCATGGAGGACAAGCGCATCGTCTCGGCGATCGACATGCCTTCTGCGATCGCCAGAGCGAAAGCGCCGTGGAAGATATCGCCTGCTGCGAGCGTATCGACGGCCTTCACCTTCGGAGCGGCAAGATGGGCGATTTCGCTGGTTTGGTCGTCGAACCAGAAAGAGCCGTTTTCCCCTGAGGTGACGCTGGTGAAGGCGTGCTCGAACTTTCGCCGGAGAAGGCCGACGGCCTTCGCCGGCTCGGCAGTTCCGGTCAGGCGCTCGGCGGCCGGCTGCGAGAACACGATGTGACTGGCAGCCGGCGCCAGCATCTCGATCACGCCGTCGCCTGCAACGTCGCCATCGAGGATGGCCGGCTTGCCTGCCTCTCCGGCGGCCGACAGCGTCCGCAATGCAAGCTTCGGCCAACGAACGTCGACCAGCACCGCATCGAAAGCGGACAGGTCCTGCTTTGTGACCGGCTTGACCGTCTCGTGCAGGGCCGCATCGTAGAAGGGCACGATCAAACGCTCGCCCTGATCGTCGACAAGGATCGTCGAGACCGCCGAATGGGCGCCTGCCACACGGACCATACCGCCCGTATCGATACCGCTCTTGCCCAGGTCGGCAATGATGCGTTCGCCGGTGGCATCATCACCGACCGCGCCCCAGAGGCTGGCATGGCCGCCCAGCCGGGCGACGGCAAAGGCCGCGCTTGACGCCATACCTTCGGCGATCTGCAGCATATCGTAGGGGAGAATTTTGCCTTGGCCGGTCGGCAACGAGCGCACGCGAAACAGCGTGTCCAGGACGGCCGCGCCGACGCACAAAACGCTGCGCCCCGGATCGGCAGGCGAATCGAACACGGAAGAACTCGTCAAAACCGTCGTCTCACCTGCTCACTTGACGGCGCCGGCCGTCAGCCCCGCCACGATCTGCCGTTGCGCAAACACCGTCAATATCAGCACTGGCAAGGTAACGATCAACGCCGCCGCCGCAAGCGGCCCCCAACTGACCTGTTCGAATGAGAGCATGTTGTAGACCGCGACCGGAAGCGTTCGCGTCTCGCGGCTGGCGAGAACGATGCCGAAGACGAAGTTGTTCCAGGAGAAGATGACCGACAGGATGAAGGCGACGACAATGCCGGGCTTGGCGATCGGCAAGGCGACCAGGCGGAAAATCTGCCAGGGCGTCGCGCCGTCGATGCTTGCAGCCTCTTCCAGCTCCATCGGCGTCGTCTCGAAATAACCGATCATGATCCACACGACGATCGGCACGGTGACGACGAGATGGATGATGATCTGCGGCATCAGCGTGCCGAGCAGGTTCAGCCACTGGAACAGCAGGAAGAGCGGGATCAGGAAGGAAAGGCCGGGCGTCATACGCGCGATCATGATGACCATCGCAGACTTCTCCGCCTTTAGCCGCGCGATGCCGTAGCCGGCCGGCACGCCGATCAGCAGCGCCAGAAGCGTCGCGGCCCCCGTCACCAGCACCGAATTCCACAGATAGAGGAAGAAGTTGTTCTCTTCGAAGACCTTCAGATAATTCGTCCAGGCGAAACGCTCCGGAATGAAGATCGGCGGATAGGCGCCGTTGTCGATCTCGTATTTCAGCGACAGCGAGATCATCCAGAGAAAGAACAGAACGACCGGTGAGATCATAACCAAGGCGACGAACAGCAGTCCGATACGATCGAGTGTCTTGCGCTTCATCAGCGTGCCTCTCCATCGGACCAGTTGGCGCGCTGCCGGAGCATCAGAAGGACGAAGGAGAGCAGGACGATGAGGACGAAGAAAACCACAGCCATGGCCGAGCCATAGCCGATATCGTAGTAGGCGAAAGCGGTGTTGTAGAGATAGATATTAATGGTTTCCGACGCCGTTCCCGGGCCGCCCTGGGTCATGGCATAGATGATGTCGAAGCTTTTCACCGCATCGATGCTGCGGATGATCACCGCGATCATCAGGAAGGGCGCGATCATCGGCAGCGTCAGATAGCGGAATTTCTGCCAGACATTGGCGCCGTCGATCTCCGCACTTTCATAGGGTTCGCGCGGGACCGCCGCCAGGCCGCCGAGCACGATCAGCATGATAAGCGGCGTCCATTGCCAGGTCTCGACCAGCACCAGCGAGGGGATGACGCTGCTCTGATTATAGATCCACTCCTGCGGGCCGATACCGATGAAGGAAAGAAGATAGTTGAGGACGCCGAGCTGCGGATGGAACATCATGGTCCAGACAAGGGCGATGGCGACCGGTGTCGCCATCATCGGCATCACGAATATGCCGCGCAGAAGGCCGCGCAGCGGAAATTGCGTATCGAAAATCAGTGCGGCGAGCGTCCCCAGGAAAAGGGGCGCCACCACGGAGAGCGTCGTATAGAGCACCGTATGCCACAGCGATTCCCAGAAGCGCATGTCCACGGCCAGGCGGGCATAGTTGTCCAGCCCGGCAAAGACCTGGGACTGGCCGAGCGTCCAGCTGTTGACGCTCATCCAAAGGGTAAACACCCATGGAAAAACGATGACCGCCGCAATGACGATCAGCGCCGGGATGACGAAGGGCCAGTAGTTGGGAGCAACGCGACCCGCGTTGCTCCTTCCCTTCGAGGCGGCCTTGGCGGCTGCGGCCGTTTCGATGCTTGCCGAGGCCATTATCCCTCGCTTTTCGCCAGGACGGGTTCGAATTGCGCCGTCGCGGCCTTGAGTTCGGCTTCCGGATCGGCGCCGCCAATCATATTGGTGAGACCGACGCCATAGATGTCGCGGAACTCCGTAACCGGAATGATGACCGGCAGCGCGAGCTGCGAGATCTTGCCGGAACCGACGACGGCATCGAGCCACGCGCCGGGCATCTTGACGCCTTCGCGGACCTTCGCATCCTCAAGGACGGACTGGCGGAAAGGAACACCGGCACCGGCCTGCAGCAGGCGGGCACCCATGTCATGCGAAATCGCCCATTGGCAGAAGAGGTAGGCGGCTTCCTTTTTCTGGCTGGCCGCGACGACGCCAAGCCCGTCGCCGAAGGTTCCCGCGGCCTGCGCCTTCGGTCCCTTCGGCATGATTCCGTAACCGACCTGGCCGACGACGCGCGACTTTTCCGGATTCTCGATCGGCGGTGCAAAGCCGACGCCGTCGAGCCACATGCCGATCTTGCCCTGCAGGAAGGCCGACTGGGCCTCGGCCCAGTTGAAGCCGGAAACGCCGGGAGGGGCGGTCTTGGTCATCAGCTTCTGGTAAAGCTTGGCGGCATCGATTGCTTCCGGCGATGTCGTGCGCAGCTTGCCGTCAGGGCCGAGCGGGCTCGAACCATAACCAAGCAGCAGCGACGTCCAGACCGGCGTGTTGGCGTTCTTCAGGCCGCGGGCGACGAAACCATAGGTATTGGTCGACGGATCCGTGAGGGCTTCGGCCGCACTTGCCAGCTCTTCGAACGTCGTCGGGTAGGAAAGACCCTTCTTTTCGAACAGCGCCTTGTTCCAGTAGATGATCCAGTAATCGACCGAGAAGGGAAGAGAACGCAGAGCGCCGCCGGCGTCCTTGGCGAAGGCGAGGCCGGCTTCGGCGAAATCACCCTCCATCAGCGATGGGTCGGTCAGCGCGGGATCCTTGAGGAAGCCACCGATATCGGCAAGCCAGCCGCCCTTTTCGAACTGCCGCTTCTGCACGTGATAGCTCATATGCACGACGTCGAAGCTCGGCTTGCCGGAGCTGAGCTCGATCGTCGTTTTCTGGCGCTGCTGCTGCTCGGGCGTCGCTTCGGCATTGACCTTGATGCCGGTGAGCTCCTCGAATTCGGGCAGGTATTTCAGAAGTATTTCGCTGCGCGGACTCTTGACCAGATTGACCTCGAGCGTGGTGCCGGTGAAGCGCTTCCAGTCGACGGCAGCAGATGCCGAGCGCATGCCGAGCATGCTGCTTGCGCCAAGCGCGGCCGTGCCCGCCAGAAAACCTCTCCGCGTCGGATTCAAAAATGATGGCATGTGATTTCTCCTCCTTTTGCCGGCGATCTCCTCATCTCCGGCTGATTATTCCCGATTAGATCCTCAGCGCACGGTCCCTTGCACCGTTGATGTGTGCGACAAGGCTGTTGACGGCGTCCTCCGCCGATCGTCGTTCAATCGCCTCGAGCACCTTCAGATGCTCGCCCATGACAGGCCCGACGTGACCCTCGATGCGAAACCGGTCCTGGCTGATCAGGCGCATCTTGATCGAGTTCACGCGGTAGGCGTTCGAAATGATGGTATTGCCAAGCGCATCGATAAAGGCGTCGTGCATGCCCCAATCGACGGCCTGCGCGCGCAGTTCCAGTTCATGCGAGCCATCGCCGCTTCGAATGGCGTCGGCGATATCCCGATGCTGCTTCAACAGCCCGGCGATCGTCTCGTCCGACGCCGACCGGGTGAAGAGTGCCACCGCCTCCTTCTCCAGGAAAACGCGCAGCTGGAATGCCTCGCGGATCAGATTGAGATCGATGTGAGCGATCTGCAGCCCCCGCTGCGGCACGGTCTTGATCAGGCCTTCGGCTTCCAGCCTGGGGATGAGCTCACGGATGGCGCCGAGCGTCAGTCCCGTCAGCTCCACGAGACGGCGCTGGGACACGAACTGGCCGGGACGCACGTCACGCGCAAGAAGATGGCGCGTGAAGCTCGCATACGCCTTTTCCCGCAGCGTCGGCTGCTCGTCCATTCCGTCCATCGCCTCTTCCCGCAGCATGCCTGACCTATGCCGCTTTCGACTGGAAAAGCTTATCGAAAGCAAGAGCGAGTTGCATCTGCCCCTCACCCGATATTGAAGCGAGTGGTGGACGAACCGCAAGCCAGATTTCCTCCGACATCACGTGCGCCACCATCGTCTTCACGGCGGGGACAACAGGATATTTCAGCAGTTCGGCCACGAAACCCTCGATGCGGGGGTCGTCCTTGCCTTCTTCGGCCATCAACTTGACGTCGCGGGGCACGAAATTCGCCATGCCGGATATCGCCCCCTGGCCGCCGAGCCGTACGCCCTTGGCAAGGTGGCGTTCGTCACCAATCAGGATGATGAGATCGCCATGCGCCTTGAGCAGGCTTTCGGTATACGGCCAGTCGCCGGAAGAATCCTTGACGCCGGTCACGATCTTGGGGAAGGCGGTCCGCAGCCGTCCGATCAGCGACACGGTCAGCGGAACCATGGTGAGCGAAGGAAGGTTGTAGACGATGATATCGCGCGCCTTGTCGCCCAGCATGGCGAAGACGGCCGAAAACCACTGGAAGACACCGTCGTCGCTGACATTCTTGAAATAGGACGGCGGGGCGAGAAGGATATTCCGAGCGCCCTTGGAAAGTGCATGGTCGGCCTGCATCGCCGCATCCTCGGCGGCGTCGACCAGCACGCCGACGATGATGTTTTTCGCCGCGATCCCGGCATCGAGAAAGGCCGCGAAGACGCGATCACGTTCCCGGCTTCCGATCGAAGAGCCTTCACCCGTGGTCCCGAACAGCGTGACGCTGGAGCATCCGGCAGCAAGGCATCGCCTTGCCTGCGCGATCATAACATCGATCGCGATATCGCCATTGCCGTCGAACGGCGTGGCGAGAGCGACTGACAGCCCGAATTTCTGGGTCAAATATATCCCTCCCAATTATTGGGATCAGACGTAGCAGAGTAACATGTTAGTTGTAAAGAGATGATTGCATGCGGACATTTCTGGTGCCCGAGCGTGCTCGAAACGCGAGAGGTGTTTTCGATCGACGCATCAATAAGTTTACGAAACCAAACATGGGCCGATTCCCGAATGCAAAAATCCGCACCGGGTTCTTGAACCGGAAACGGAGTATTCCCATCTGTCGCCTGACCCGCTGGTCCGGGCCCCTCTGGTGAGAGCCGTCGGCGCTCTCGCGATGTCGGACCCTTCCGACATCATGCGCCGACAGAGGTTCCATTTCTTGGAAATATCATTTTTGTTCGTGGAGTGGCTGGGCAAGCCTCTCTGGATGTGGGCTGGCTTTTTGGGCCTCGTGATCGCAATCCTGTCGTTCGATCTCGGCATTCTCCATAAAGAAAACAAGGAAATCGGCGTCGGCGAAAGCATCAAGCTTTCCGTGCTTTACATCTCGCTCGGTCTCGCCTTCGGCGGCTGGGTATGGTGGTATCTGGGAGCCGAATCCGGCCTTGCCTACATGACGGGCTTCGTCGTCGAAAAGACGTTGGCTCTCGACAATGTCTTCGTCATTGCTCTCATCTTCTCCTTCTTTGCCGTTCCTCGCCTATATCAACACCGCGTGCTCTTCTGGGGTATCCTCGGCGTCATTATATTGCGCGCCATCATGATCGGCGTTGGTGCGACCCTGGTGGCCGAGTTCTCATGGCTCCTCTATGTCTTTGCCGCGTTCCTGATCGTTACCGGCATCAAGATGCTGGTGATGAAGGATGCCGAGCCGGATGTGTCGAAGAACCCGCTCGTTCGCTTCATGCGCAACCGCTTTAATGTTACCGACAGTCATCACGACGAACGCTTTTTCGTGAAGCAGGCGCATCCGCAAACCGGCAAGATGGTCTGGTTCATCACGCCGCTCTTCATGGCCCTCGTCCTGATCGAAGTCGCCGACCTCATCTTCGCCGTAGATTCGGTTCCCGCGATCTTTGCGATCACGACCGACCCGTTCATCGTCTACACGTCGAATATCTTCGCGATCCTCGGCTTGCGCGCCCTCTACTTCGCGCTGGCGGCAATGATCCACCGCTTCAAATATCTGAAGCCGGCCCTTGCGATCGTCCTAGTATTCATCGGCTCGAAGATCTTCGTCGCTGACATGCTGGGTCTGGAAAAATTCCCGGCTGCTCTCTCCCTCGGCGTCACCTTTGCGATCATCGCGAGCGGTGTCGTCTGGAGCCTGCTCAAGACTCGCGCCAAGCCACAGCCTTCCCGCTGATCTGCCCGGCACACCGCTCGGCCACCTCACAACTCAACGAACCTGAAGGAGCACATCCATGTTCTCAGAAATTGTCGCTGCGATTTTTTCAATGTTTTTCATCGAACCGCTGCAAGCCGAAATAGCGGAGCGTGTGGCGGCGGCCAAGGCGCCCCCCGAGATCGTGCGCGCCTCGCAAGATTGCCTGGCGGCAGAGGCGCCCCGCCTTCTCGATCGCGCAACGAATAATATGGGTTGGGCGGTCTCCAATGCCGTCAGCGTTTCGCTTGGCTGGAGTGATCCACTCGATCTCTTGGACAGGAGCGCGCCGGGTTGCGCAGCATTGGTGATCACTATGAAACAGAAGGGAGAAGACAGCACAGTATGAGGGGACGGAGCGAACAGCGGTGGCAGAGCGAAGGGATCGCATCCAGCCGCCTCCGGGAATTGGCCGCTCTTGGCCAGGCTGAAGGCAGCATTGAAATCGGAAAGGCTTTGTCCCTCATGGGGCAAGCCGGCACTACCCTCGTCATCCTGCTTCTGACGCTGCCGGCGCTTACGCCGATACCAGGACCTTTCGGAATGGTCTTTGGAACGGCGCTCGCGCTGGTCGCGCTTCAGATTGCTTCTGGATGCGAAACCATCTGGTTGCCGGCAAGCCTTAGGCGGCGTCACCTGTCGTCAGGCACTATCGATGTTACCCTTCGCTACGCGGGCCCGCTGATCGTTCAGGCGGAAAAATTCACGCACCGCGACCGGCTTGCTGTCCTGACCCGCAAACCAGTTCAAATGTTGCTGGGCTTTCCCATCTTCCTGCTGGCAATCGCCATCGCTCTGCCCATACCCTTTGGAAATTTTCTGCCGGCCTTCGCCTTGATCGTCATTGCCGTCGCCCTCTTGGAACGCGATGGGCTCGTCACGCTGATCGGGCTGATCTTGTCGGTCGCGGCTTTGGCCGCAACGGCCGCTTTGGCATATGGCACCGTCACCGCATTTGTGTGAACTGAAACCCAGGATCGATCGTCGAGGCGGTTGGAAGGCTTGTGGGGCCATCGTCGTCTTTTCCCTCCCGCCGTTTGGGTGGCTCGGACTGGATCGACTAATCGCTTCATTTTTTCGATCCCGGCGCTTGATCACCCGGCATGACGTCTTAGCCCGCCATTGGCTCGCGCAAGCGCCATCAGCATCGGGCCGATCGCAAACTCGCCTCTTTCAGTCCTTCGGGTGAGATCGCGGAGATAGCCGCCGGGCGAATTGATGTGCCCTCCCCTTTCCAGGATGCAGGCGATTACGGTCGCGGCATTTTCCGGCCCCATGCCGGCGCAGGCTTCCTCATAGGCCGAGGGACTGACGCCGAGCATCGAGCGAACGACGACGGCGGCCGACATCAGATCCCGCCAATTGCCGATCGCGCCTCCCGGCCCATAGTCGAGAATGGCAGGGCAGGCTTGAAGAACGAGGCCAAGCGGGAAGGATTTCAGGCCGGG
The DNA here is from genome assembly GCF_002531755.2 of Rhizobium acidisoli. NCBI lineage: Bacteria > Pseudomonadati > Pseudomonadota > Alphaproteobacteria > Hyphomicrobiales > Rhizobiaceae > Rhizobium > Rhizobium acidisoli. The sequence continues at coordinate 142,864 of NZ_CP035000.1, forward strand.
GCCGGACACCGGAGCGGCGGCATCCGATACCTTGCCGACCATTCCAGCCGCCGGTTTGAGCGACCTCGGCCTTTGCTCGGCCGGCGGTTCCGCAGTCCCCTCGTTGTTTGTCGCCGCCTTTTCGCCCTGCTTCGTTTCGAAGCTTGGTTCAAGTTCATAAGGGGAGTCGGGGTTTGAACTCTGTTTGTGACGCTCAATCTGAGACTCATTGGCGTCTATTTTTTGTCTTTTAATGTGCCTTTGCAGCAGGTTGACGGCTTCGTCCCGCAGCAGCCCCATCTCGTCGAGCAGCGATGCCAGTTCGTCGATACCAGCCACGCGCGGAATCCTGGCGACGATTGCGCGAAACATCATCGTCATCTGCTCCCAATCGCCCGGAACCGCTTCTTCAATCGCCGTTGAAATCAGCTTGGAAATATCGCGCCGGCAGACCGTCAGGCGCTCCCTGGTCGCCCGCAGCAACTCCCGGTCGGCAATCGCCTGGGCGGCCAGACCCTCGATCTCGGCCGCGCGTGCAAGCAGCGGCGCGATGCTGAAGCCGAAAGCCTCGCCAATGACCCCTGCCCTGTCGCGCCGGGCATAACGCTTACCGTTCGGACTGTCCTTGCGCAGGATAAGACCCGCCTCGACCAGCACCGCCAGATGCCGCCTGAGCGTTGCCGGCGTCATGCCGCGGGCGCGAAGCGACAGCTGCGCGTTCGACGGAAAGACGATCAGGCCTTTCTCCTCGGAGATTTCGTCATCGGGATAGAAGGTCAACAGCGCGTCGAGCACCGTCAGCGCCCGATCGGTCACGCCGAGGGCAGGCCGCGCTTCGCAGATTGCCCGAAACAGCTTCCACTTGCTGCGTTTCATTCCCGGCTCGATGGTCTCGGCCAGTTGCTGGTTTGCCAGCATGCCAAGCGACATCGGCCGCCGCCCAAAGGGCGTCGTCACATATCCACTCTCCATTTGCCTTCACCTTCGTTCAGGCAAAAGAAAACCATCCACCAATTTGGTGCCTAAGACGCTTGACTGTGATTCGTGGAAATGCGATTCTCGATGTGCTTAAGATCTGAGAAGGGCTTCCACGACGCCGTCGTTGGGGGCCTTTTTCTTTTGCGCGCTACGCTCCTCTGTCCTTGTTGAACTCCTGGAACAGGCCCTTCAGCCTTTCCTGGACGAATTGATCGAAACCGGGCGCGATCTTGCCGTCGAAGACGAAGGTTGCACCGGACGCTGTCTTTTTCACCGTCACCGGCACGCCGCTAACCTGGGTTTTGGCAATCGCCGGCTTTGGGGCCGATGTCCGCTTGGTTGCGAGCACAAATGCGCGCTGAAACCGTTCGTCGCTTGGAATTTTGCGAGCGTCGTCCGCGGACAACTCGGCGATGATCCTCTCGATATCGGCACCGTCCAGCCGATCGCCCAGCTCCAGCCACCGCCGGCGGCCGATATCCGGCGCCGCACCGATGGTGTTGATGAGATCAAGCGGAACCTGCCGTATGACAATCAGCATTCGCGACAGCGCCGCCTTATCGACGCCGAGAGCCGCCATGATCACATCGCGGCCAAAGCTTCGTTCTTCAAGCCTCGATGCAAAGAGCGCACGCTCGATGTAGGAAAGGTTGGTTCGAGCGCTGTTTTCCTGTCCCTGGCTGACGACCAGCTGGCCGTCGGTGAGATCGCGGATGACCGCGCGCACCCTGATGCCGATTTCTCTGGCGGCGGCCAGGCGACGATGGCCGTAAGCCACCTGATAGCGTCCCCTGATTTCGGGATGCGGCCGCACAAGGATCGGAACCTGCTGCCCATGCTCGCGGATCTGTTCGACAAGCTGTGCGAGTTCGGCCGCGTCGATCGCCAATCGATCGCTGACGAAGGACGCGTCGATCAGGCCGGGATCGAGATCGACGATGGTCTGGCCGGCGGCAAGCTGCCGTTCCAGTTCACTCGCCCGTTCCATTTTTTCGGTAATGTTGCCGAGCGTCTTGGTGATGCCGCCGACGGGTGCGGCACTGCGCTCCTGCGGCACGAATCCCGCGATCGGGCGATTGTCGCGCGGCGCGACGGTTTCCACCCTGGCCGGGCTCGGAGCAGAGATTTCGATGAGGTTCTTGCGCGCCATCGACTATTTCCTTCCCCAGGTGGAGCGAATATGCGCCTCGATCTCGCTGTTCACCAAGTTGAGGGACTCCAGGGCCCGATCATAGGTTCCGCGGGTGAATTGCGATCGCTCGACCTCGTAAAGCGTCTGCTTGGTGACGCCGGCATCGGAGACCGCCGTCGACTTCACCATGGCATTATGGAGCATTCGATTGCCGAAGATTGCCCGCATGAAGCCGGTCATCTGGCTCTGCGGTCCGTCATTCGGCTCGAAGCGCGTCACCAGATAGCGCATCCAGTCATAGCTGGTGCGTCCGCCGGCCTTCTCCACGACCGACATCAGCTCGCTCGTCATCGTCAGGAACTGCGACATCGACATGACGTCGAGCATCTGCGGATGGACGGTGATCAGGACCGATGTTGCCGCGCAGAGCGCCGACATCGTCAGAAACCCCAGCTGCGGCGGGCAGTCGATGACCACGACGTCGTAGAGGCTTTCGATTTCGGTCAGGACCTCGCCGATGCGGGCAAAGAACATCGTCTCCGCCCTACCCGACGACATCGCCTTCGGCGTCTCGTGCTCGAATTCCATCAGCTCGAGATTTCCGGGAATGAGATGCAGATTGGGCGTGTAGGTGGCGCGCACGATGTCGGCGATGGGGCGCGGCTGCTCATAGCGGATCGCACCGTAGATCGTTTCGCCCTCTCCAACGTCGAATTCCGGCTGATGACCGAACAGGGCGGACAGGGAAGCCTGCGGGTCGAGATCCACGGCAAGCACGCGGTAGCCTCGCAACGCCATGAACTGCGCCAGATGGGCCGCGGTCGTGGTCTTGCCCGAGCCGCCTTTGAAATTCATGACGGAGACGATCTGGAGCTTTTCTCCCGGCCTGCGGGCCGGCACATATTTCGGCGTTCCGTTTCGCTCGTCGAGGACCCGGCGAATGCGATCCATATCCGTTGCGCTGTAGAGCCGCCGTCCATTTGCCAGCGGATCGGGCCCATGGCCATCGGCAGCCACCTGCCGGAGATAACCTTCGCCGATGCCGATGAAAGCCGCAGCTTCGGCCGGCGAAAATGTTCTGATGGTCTTTTGAGAAAGCGGCGGGAAGATTTTTGCCTGATGCTGCTGAAGTTGATAGGACAACTCCTTCGCATCTGTTGCCAGAAGTGAGGGGAGATGCTCTTGATCGTCCTGGAGAGCAAGACTCGGCTGCATGATCTGTTTCCCAAATAACTGCGCAATTTTGAACGAAAGCGCCTCAGTTGCGCATTTACTATATGCCGCGATTCGTGACCGAATTACAAATGCTTAACCAAAAGACGGCCGGAGGCATGTCAAACGAGGGCGTGAATCTGGCAGTTTCGCGGCTCAATCGGCGGGTGATTCGCACTCTCCCACGGTGCTGACGAGCAAGGCCGGCGCTGGTGTTATGCACATGAAATTCATTGAATTTTATGTGAAGCCGCCGGCGGGACGGAAAGGCTCGGCCTGTCTATTGTCCGTCGTCTTTCAGGTAGTTGCTGCCGTTGATCACCAGGAGCCCGTCGGACGCTTTGTCCGGTTCGAATATGCTCATGGTTTCCGTCTTGCCACTCGCGTCGGTGAGGTCGAGACGATAGCCGGAAAGCGTGTAGCGTCCGCTGGCGCCCGGCCGGTTGCCCGACGTGGTGACGCCCGATCGCGATCCGCCGATTTCGTTCGTCATCGAGGCGCCGGACCAGCCTGTGCGTTCAAACGTGCCGTTTGAATGAAGAACCAGCGTGCGGCTGGAAGCGACCGATCCCGACGAGGTCGCGGTCATGCCGCTCGAGGCGAAGGTGGAGACCCATTCGCCGTCGAGCGTCGCGCCATCCTTAAACGGCGGCACCGCCCGATGGTCATCCTCGTCGATCACCAGGTCGTCGCCTTTTTTCGAGAATGGCTTCGTCTCGGTCTCGATCGTGCCGTAGGCGGAGGTGACGCTGCGCATCTCGATCGACCCGGCGTAGGAGAAGAAGCCGCCGCCGGTGAGCTTGTAAAGGCCGCAGTCGGTCGGGTCTTCCTTGCAGTGCTCGGCAATGCTCCGGCCGCCCTTCGGCAGCTCCGTACTGAACAGGCCCTTCGGATCGAACATAGTGATCTCGCTATCGGAATAGAAATCCATGCCGCCGAAGACATTCGGCCGGACACCGGTATCGAGATGGGTGAAGACGCCGTCGAGCCCGCCGTCGCCGCCTGCCGGCACAAGATCGAAATCCTGATCGGAGGGATCAAGCTTGACCGAACGCACCAGCGCCTCGAAATCGGCTTCGGCACTTTCGCTTCGGTCGCCATTCAGGTTCAACAGCACAAGCTGAAGATAGGCCTGCTGCTTGTCGCCGGCGATGCCGACGACGATCTGACTGATGCTGACATTTTTTTGATTGATGCCGCAGCGTTCTTCCACACGGATGTCGTGGCCGTTTATCGTTATCCCGTAATGCTTGATCAGGATATCTTCCTTGGCCATGTCGGGCAACGTCGCGACGAAGGTCTTCATGCCGGCCGTGAGGGACGCGCGCGGGCTCGACAGCGGCTTGGTGATCTGGATCAGGGCACTGCCGCGCTTGTCGTCATCCGTTTCCGGAAAATCCTTCTGCAGCATAAAGAGATCGCCCTTGCCCGCCTTTCGCCAGCCGGCATCGGGCAGCGTCACCGTCAGGCCGCCGATATCGGCGGCCGCGGCAAACGCCGACGGACAGGAGAAGAGACAAATAAGGCCGAGAACGAGCCCCAGGGCCGAGCTGATCCGGCCGATTCGATCGATATATATGCTGCCCATGCGCCCTACCCGCCCGTTTCGGCAATCGCCAACGGGATTTGGAGCCGTGCAAAAGCTTTTCAACCCGGAGCTTTCATGAAGATTTCTTGAAACCTCGCATAGGCGACGGCCTATGCCTCAGGAACCGGGCGCTATCAATTTCAGCGAGGGGAAATAGCTGCGATAGCGGCCGACATCTCGCGTCAGGAGCGGCAATTGTTGCACGGCAGCGTGAGCGCCGATGAAGAAGTCGGGAAGCACGCCGGTGCGCGTCCCGCCAGCCCTGCGATATTGCGTGAACACCTTGCCGGCAAGAAACAAAGCGGGCTTGGGTATAGGCCTCATGTCGAGGCCAGCCTCTTCCACAAAAGCCTCCAGCGCCTCGATCCTTTCATATCGAACCGCAAGTTCGGCATAAATTACATCGTTGATCAGCATGGGACCTTCGATACTCGCTGCCTCGAGTTGGGCAATAGACCAATCCGACCATTTCGGATCGTCGGTCACGAGGTCCAGGAGCACATTGGTATCGACGAGTGTCACGTGTCGCCGCGTGTCAAAGCCATGATGGCTTCCGTATCGAGGCCCTTGCCGGCATGACCGCGCAGCTTCTCGAAACGGCTGGCAGGCCGCTTCTTGTCGGCGCGCGTCAGAACCACACTGCCGTCGGCAGCACGATGAAAATCGACCTTGCTGCCTGGAACGATGCCAAGCATATCCCGCACGGGCCGGGGAATGGTCACCTGCCCTTTCGCGGTAACGGTTGTGGCCATAGCGAGCGCCTTTGTAATACTCTGTTGACGGAAGGTATTACTTCATCCGAGAAATTTCAAGGCTGCCGCTAATCCGCCATCGATTGGTAGAGCCAGTCGGGTAGCGTCTGCGCCGCCACCCGTGCGCCGGCATCGGGAAGCAATGCGTCATCGGTCAATTCGACACCAAAATACGAGGTTGACGGATCCGTTATTACCGGACGCTCGTCTTCGTTCGCGGCGAGATAGATCCGTGCGACGTCATCGATACCGAGCTGTTCCGGGCCGCCGATTTCGACGATACCGCCCAAAGGCGTGGCGACGGTCAATTCGGCCAGAAAGGCGGCGACTTCCGCGGCTGCGACCGGCTTCATCAAGGCTGGCGGCAGCCGGAAGACGTCGCCTTGCGCGCCGATGTCGATCAATCCGTTTATGAACTCGTAAAACTGGGTGGAGCGGAGGATTGTGTAGGGGCGATTTGAAGCACGGATGAGATTTTCCTGCACCATTTTCGCGCGAAAATAGTCGCTTTCCACGAGCCGGGGCGTGCCGACGACGGAGAGGGCGAGATAATGCCCGACGCCTGCCTCGGAGGCGGCGGCAAGCAAATTCTTCGTCGACGCCCTGAAGAAATCCAGTGCCGCGCTGTCGCCGAATGATGCGGCGTTGGTCACATCGACGACGGCGTCGGTTCCCGCGATAGCCGCGTCAAGGCCTTTGCCGGTCACCGTATCGACGCCAAACGACAGGGACGCGTCGGTAACCTCGTGGCCCGATCGGCGCAGCCTTTCGCTGAGCCGCGTTCCGATGAGACCGCTTGCTCCCACCACGGTGATTTTCATGTCGGCATCCTCGCGATCTTTTGGATCGACCATGACCCGAAGCCCAAAACCCTTCCATCATGCGTGTGGCTCGGCGCCTTCGCCTTAGGTATAGCGGAGTAGACCTAAGGTCTAGGATGACCCACCGGAACGGGAGTGATCTCACACTTGCTCTTTCGCGCCGAGGATCCGGGCTCGGTGCAACACTACCCCTCCGCGCGATGTATGGAATTCCATGAGTTGCGGCTGTGCTATGACGGGACTACGGTTCGCAGCATGAGCTCGCCAGCCCCGACATCAAGAACGAGTGCTGCACCAAATGCGAATGATCCCCCTGCCTTGTCTGCCCGGCAGGAGCGGTGGATGATCAGCGTCTGGTCGCACCGCCCCCGCGCCCTGTATCTGGGGCTCTTCATCGCCGCCTATGTGCTCGGCTGCGGCTTTGCCCAATCACTTGCGATCGTGCCGGGAACGGGCATTTCCATCTGGCCTCCGGCCGGGCTTTTCATCGCAACGCTCATCCTCGCCTCCAGGCGCAGCTGGCCATGGTGGATATTGGGGGGGTGCTTGGCTGAGCTGTTCAGCAATGCCCTCTGGTTCTACAGTCCGCTGCCGGCGGCCTTTCTGATATACGTCGGCAACGCTCTTGAAGCCGTGGTCGCGGCATGGCTGGTCAATCGGGCCTTGAAGCGGCCGGCTCAGCTGGAAACCTTGCAGGAGGTTCTCGCATTCGTCGTCCTGGGCGCCGGAATTGCGCCAATCGTCAGCGCGACGGTGGGAAGCGCGACCCTCTCATGGTTCGGCATTCAATCGCAATCCTTCGTAACCGCCTGGCCTCTCTGGTGGATCGGTGATGCAACCGGTGTCCTGATCGTCGCGCCGCTGGCGCTCTCCGTCTTTCATAACTGGCGCGGCAAGACCCGCCTCTCGGCGGCGCAATGGGTGGAAGCTTGCGTCCTTGGGCTGATTTTTCTCGGTGTCGCCGCTCTTTCGCTCAGCGGCTACCTTCCCTTCGCCTACATCATCATGCCGCCCCTTCTTTGGGCCGCGGTCCGCTTCGAGTTCAAGGGCGCGGCCATATCGCTCGTGCTCCTCGCCCTGATCACGGCCGTCTTCACAATCACAGGCGCCGGCCAATCTGTCGGCGATGCCGAGTCCCAGAAACACAAGCAGATCATGCTGCAGCTTTTCCTGGCGATCTCGGCATTTTCGGCGCTGATCGTCGCCGCTATATCCAGGCAACATCAGCTGGCCGTGCTCACATTGCGGCAAAGCGTTGAGACGTTGCGCGACAGGGAGCAAGAGCTCTCGCAGCTTGTCGACATGGTTCCGAGCCACGTCTGGCGTCTGACACCCGAGGGCGAACCGACCTTCTTCAATAGACGAATGGTCGACTTCCTCGGCCTCGATGTCGCGGATACGGACAGGCCCGGCATGAGCCGGCTGGAAGCGGTCATCGAGGCCATCATTCACCCCGATGATGCAGCAGGCTTCCGGGAGGCTCTCAATCATAGCCTCGTCACCGGCGAAAACTTCGCCACGCGGTATCGGCTGCGCCGTGCCGACGGCGTCTATCACTGGATGTCGAGCCGCGCCGAACCGATGCGGGATCAGACCGGCATCATCGTCCAATGGTACGGCCTTTGCCACGACATCGACGATCAGGTCCGTGCCGAAGAGGCGGTGCGCCAGAGCGAGCGAGCGCTGCAGCAGATGATCGACGCGGTGCCGGTTCGCGTCTGGAGCGTGGAGCCGGCGAGCGGGTCGGTCTATTTCAACAAACGCTATCAGGATCATTTCCGCGCCGTCATCGCCAATTTCGACGCTCTCGGCGAGCCGCGCATCGAAGACCTGCTGCGGCAGCTGATTCACCCCGAAGACGCGCCCGACGTCCAGCGCACGCTGCGGAATTGTTTCGAAAGCGGCGGCGGCACCGCCATGCGGTTTCGCTGGCGCGAAAAAGACGACGTCTACCGCTGGGCGGAGTGCCGGGTCGAACCCCGGCACGACGACGATGGAAGGGTCGTGCAATGGTACGGCGTGTCTCTCGATATCGACGAGGAGGTGCGTGCCCTCGAGGCATTGCGTGATCGCGAACGCGAACTCTCGCAGCTCGTCGACATGGTCCCGGCCCAGATCCGGCGGCTGACACCGACAGGCGAGCCTGTCTTCTTCAACAAGCGCCTGATCGATTTCTTCGGTCTCGACGTCGGCGACATGGATAAGCCGGGCGTGAGCCGCCTGTCGGCTGTCATCAACACTCTCGTTCATCCCGATGACGCACCGAGGCTGCTTCAGACGATTCATCATTCCCTCGCCAGCGGCGATCCCTTCTCGATCAAATACCGTATGCGCCGTTTCGACGGAGCCTATCGCTGGGTCGACGGCCGCGCCGAGCCGCTGCGGGATCAGAACGGCACGATCACGCAATGGTACGTCATCTCGGTCGATATCGATGACGAGATGCGCGCGCAGGAAGCCTTGCGCGACCGGGAACGCGAACTCTCGCAACTGGTCGACATGGTTCCGAGCCTGCTCTGGCGGCTTGATCCGGAAGGGACCCCGACCTTCTTCAACCAGCGCCTGAAAGATTTTCTTGGTCTCGACATCATTGATATGGAAACGCCGGGGATGAGCCGGCTTGCGGACCTCATCGAGGCCGCCGTCCACCCCGACGATTCCGTCAGCCTCACCCAAGCACTCCACCATTCCCTCGCCACCGGCGAACGCTTCTCCAAGCAGTATCGCCTGCGACGCGCCGACGGCATCTATCGCTGGATCAAAGGCAGCGCCGAGCCGCTGCGGGACGAGAGCGGCCGGATTGTCCAATGGTACGGCCTCTCGCACGACATCGACGATCAGCTGCGTGTCGAGGAGGCGCTGCGAGAAAGAGAGCGCTCGCTCTGGCAGATCGTCGAAACCCTGCCGGCCATGATCGATTGCGCGGCCCCCGACGGAGAACCGGTCTATCGCAACCCCCAGCTCCGCGACTTCCTCGGATATAAGCTCGAAGAGCTTGATGGAACGGGGAAAACCCGGCTGGACGGCACGCTCGACGCCGGCGTTCATCCCGACGACGTGGCAGGTGTCAAAGAGAATTATGCGCATTCATTGTCCACCGGCGAGCCCTATGCGCGCCGGCATCGTCTGCGGCGCTACGATGGCGAATATCGCTGGGTCGAGACGCGCGCTGCGCCGATGCGCAATGCCGAAGGCGTCATCGTCCAGTGGAACGTCATCTGCCTCGATGTCGACGCTGAAGTTCGGGCGGAGGAAGATCTGCGTCAGGCGCGCGAGGGCCTTGCGCGGGCGAGCCAGGTGGCGAGCCTTGCCGAGCTTTCGGCCTCCATCGCTCACGAGGTAAATCAGCCGCTCGCGGCCGTCGTCGCCAACTCGCATGCCTGCCAGCGCTGGCTGATGGCCGAACCGCCGAATATGGAGCGGGCGCAGAGGACGGTCGAGCGCATCATCCGCGACGCCAACTCTGCCGCCGATGTCGTCAGCCGCATCCGCGCCCTGTTCAAACAATCCGCAGACAGAAGGGTTCATACGACGCTTTCAGGCGTCGTCAGTGAAGCGCGCAACCTCATGGCCGAAGAAGCGGCGCGCCGTCGCGCCCGTATGGACGTGGAGGTTGACGGCAACCTTCCGCTCATTGCCATCGATCGCATCCAGATCCAGCAGGTTCTGATCAATCTCGTCCGCAACGGCATCGAGGCGATGGACACGGTCGACGGCGACAGGGTGATCGGGATGCGCGTGCGCCATATGGGGAATGCCATTCAGACCGAAATCAGCGATCGCGGTCAGGGTATCGAGTTCCCCGAGAAGATGTTCGAACCTTTCTTCACGACCAAGGAAAACGGCATGGGCATGGGTCTGGCGATTTGCCGCTCGATCGTCGAGCTGCACGGCGGACGATTGTGGGCAGAGAAGAACGATCCGCACGGGGCGACGTTGATCTTCACCTTGCCGATAGAAACGAAGGCGGCGTCATGACGGACGATGACCATATTGTCTTCATCGTCGATGACGACGAACGTGTCCGGGAGGCGCTCAGCGAGCTCATGGACGCACATGGCATGCGCGCCATCGCCTTCGAATCCGCCGGCGATTACGTGAGGGCGAACAAGCCTGATGTGCCGGCCTGCCTCATCCTCGATATCGAGCTACCCGACATCAACGGCCTCGATCTGCAGAGGCAGATTGCCGACGGCGATCATCCGCCGATCGTCTTCATTACCGGCCATGGCGACATCCCCTCCTCCGTGCGTGCGATCAAAAGCGGCGCCGTGGATTTCCTGACCAAACCGTTCAGTGACGCGGACCTCCTGACGGCAATCCATGCAGCGCTCGCCGAGGATCGGGAAAAGCGATCGGGACGCGCCGAACTCGACATGCTCAAACGACACTATCTCGACTTGACGCCGCGTGAGCGCGAAGTGCTGCCGCTCGTGGTCAGCGGTCTTCTCAACAAGCAGGCGGCAGCCGAACTCGGGATCAGCGAGGTTACGCTGCAGATCCATAGAAGAAACGTGATGCAGAAAATGGCGGCGGCGTCGCTCGCCGATCTCGTACGGATCGCGGAGAAACTGGAAATACCGATTACCCACTCGCGCCGGGTGGGGGGGAATTGAACATGAACGAGACAAGACATATCGTCGCAATCGTCGATGACGATCCAAGACTGCTTGAATCGATGGGCGACCTTCTGGAATCGGCGGGTTATGTGGCCCGCGGCTTCCCGTCGGCGGGCTCGCTGCTCATCAGCGGGCTGTCGGAGCTCGACCTACTCATCACCGATATCGGAATGCCTGGCATCGACGGCTTCGAACTTCGTGACTTGGTGAGAAAATCACGTCCCGAGTTGCCAGTGTTTCTGATTACGGGCCGCCATGAGATAGCCGATCAGGGCCGCGCTCAGGGAGGCGGCGGTTTCTTCCGCAAGCCCTTCGATGCCCAGGCGCTGCTGGCGGCTATCGCCAATGCTTTACACCAATCGAGAGATGGAGGGTAACATGAGAGTTGACCAGCCGTTGCTGCGGAGATCGGCGCCGTTATCATTGCAGGGCAGATATGAAGAGGATCAGCCGCTCGTCATTATCGTCGATGACGACGCATCGGTTCGCGAAGCGCTGTCGGAGCTGATCCTGTCGGCGGGTTTCCAGTCGGTCAGTTTTGCCTCGACCCGCGAATTGCTTGATGCCGATATCTTGGAAAACCCCGGCTGTCTGATCCTCGATGTGCGCATGCCCGGAGCAAGCGGTCTCCACCTGCAGAGCCATCTGGCCGAAAACGGCATTTCCAAGCCGATCATTTTTCTGACCGGCCACGGCGATATCCCGATGACCGTCCAGGCGATGAAGGCGGGTGCTGTGGATTTTCTCACCAAGCCGGTGCGGGACCAGACGCTGCTCGACGCCATCACTGCGGCCATTGCGATGGATGCCGAACGACGGGCGGAAGCCGCAATCGCCAAACGCAATGTCAAACGCCTGGAGACGCTGACGCAGCGCGAGCGTGAAGTTCTGCACGAAGTGGCGCGCGGACGCCTCAACAAACAGATTGCCTTCGATCTCGGCATCAGCGAAGTGACGGTCAAACTGCATCGCAGCAACGTCATGCACAAGATGGAGGCCACCTCGATCGGCGAACTGATCCGGGCCTGGGAGACGCTGCCGGCGCAAATGCGGCAGGCTGGCTCGCGTTAGTTTTTTCCCGGGCGCTTCCCAACGGTTGAGGAATGCCGGCCTAAAACATCCGTTGCCTGTCCATTTGATGCGCGCCGTATCCGATTCGCGTTGAAAAAGACGGCGCGGCGCCGGCAATGGGTTTCGCCGTCGCTCCCATGCGTTATCTCTAAATTAAAGCTCAGGGATATGACTTCATACCCGGCTTAGATTTCATAAAGGAGATCACGCCTGAACAATCAATCATCAGCCGCGCCTTCCCCTGAAACCAACGCCTTCGACATCGAAGCAAACTTCTTGTCGGCCATGGGGAACGCCAAACGGCTTCACATCCTGCATGTCTTGACCGAAGGAGAAGTGTCGGTGACCGACCTGGCCGAGGAAGTGGGATTGAGCCAATCGTCGACTTCCCAGCATCTGGCAATTCTTCGAGAACAAGGACTCGTGCAGACGCGAAGGGTTGCCCAGACGATCTTTTATTCGCTTCAATCCGGCACAGCGAGGACGATGCTCGATACGCTCGCAGAGATCTTCGGATCGCGCCGTCAATCGCCACCAGAGCGCGTCCACGCCGGGCGCCTGATGAAGTGACCAAGCCTCGCTCCTGCCGCTCGTGATTGGTCTCCAATCGCTGAGGATAGGATGACCTTGCAGACAATCAGGTCACATCGAGCCCTGATGGACGTTTGATGTACGCCTCCTAGACCAGGGTGTGATTACGCCTCCGTTGCGAATGGAGATAATCAACCACACCAGCAACGAAACGGTCAGGAAGAGGCGATCATGGACGTATATGAGGCAGTCACCAGCCGACGGTCGGTGCGCGGATTTAAAGACAGGCCTGTGGCAAGGGAGATCCTTGAGCGCGTGCTGTCGGCTGCGGCTTGGTCGCCGTCGGGATCGAACATCCAGCCATGGAATACCTACGTGATGACCGGCGCGCCGCTGGCCGAACTCAAGACATCCGCCGTCGAGCGCGTCGCCCACGGCGACGCCTGGGACAAGCGGCAGTACGAGATGTATCCGCCGGCGCTGAAGTCCCCTTATGGAGAGCGCCGGTCCGCTTTCGGCAAGGAGCGCTACAGCGCGCTCGGCATTGCGCGGGAGGATTGGGAGGCGCGCCAGCGGGCAGCGATCGCCAACTGGAACTGCTTCGGCGCGCCCGCCGCCCTGTTCTGCTACATCGACCGTGAGCTGGGTCCGCCCCAATGGGCCGACGTCGGCATGTATCTGCAGACCGTCATGCTGCTGCTCCGAGCCGAGGGACTGCACAGTTGCCCGCAGATGGCGTGGTCACAGGTTCACGAGACGGTTGCGGAGGCCTTGTCACCCCCGGACGGGCTCATCCTCTTCTGCGGCATGTCGATCGGATACGAGGACGCAGCGGTCAGTTTTGCCCGTACGGGCCGCGCCCCGCTTGCCGAGACGGTCACTTTCGTCGACAATTAGGCGCTTGCGCTCAAAGGACGAGAGATCCCTTCCATGTTTCCTGCGCATGATGCGTCCTATCGTGCGCGATATTGGAGAACGCCATGACCACGCATAAAGTAGGCTATCTCATTGGCAGCCTTGCCAAGGGCTCGATCAATCGCAAGCTGGCCAAGGCGTTGGTGCGGTTCGCCCCGCCGGAACTTGAAATGTCGGAGATATCCTTCAAGGACCTGCCGCTCTACAGCTACGACTATGACGCCGACTACCCTCCGGCCGGCAAGGCATTCAAGGCTGATATCGCGGCCGTCGACGCCGTGCTGTTCATCACGCCCGAATACAATCGATCCATACCCGGCGGGCTGAAAAACGCAATCGACTGGGCAAGCCGCCCCTACGGCACCAACTCGTTCACTCGCAAGCCTTCAGCAGTTATCGGCACGTCGCCGGGCGCGATAGGCACAGCGGTTGCCCAGCAGAATTTGCGCAGCGTGCTCAGCTTCTGCAATTCGCCCCAGATGAATGCTCCGGAAGCCTACATCCAGTTCACACCGGGGCTGATCACCGATGACGGCGAGGTTACGAATGAGGCCACCGCGGATTTCCTTCGCAAATTCATGCAGGATTTCCATGTTTTCATAGCACGGGTTCGCTCGGTCCTGCCAAAAGACGCCTAGATTGCACTTAAGAGGAACTGGCCGCTCCCATGCGGCAGCGGCCGGTTCCCCGTTTTCGTCTTAAGCGAAGGCGTAAGAACCGTCCGGCCGCTTTGGGACGCGCCGCTGCCAGTGGATGTAGCCTTCCTCCTCCATCGCCTTCTCGTCCATCTCGACGCCCCAGCCAGGCCGATCCGGGCGCAGCTCGAGATAACCGTCCTTCGGCAGATAGGGATCGACGACGTAACGGGTTTCCCCTTCCCGCTTCTCGATATTGTTGCCACCATAGACGTAGGCCTGGCCCTTCGGCAGCCGGTATTCGAGGATGCGGAAATTCTGCGCCGCGGCCGAAAAATGCACGTTGACCGCCGTTGCCAGCGGCCCCATCGGATTGTGCGGCGCAACGCCGACGAAGAAGGCTTCGGCAAGTGTCGCAATGCGGCGCATTTCGCTGATGCCGCCGACGACGCAGATATCCGGCTGGATCAGATCGGCGCCCTTGACCTGCAGCAGCCGCAGGAACTCGTTTCGGCTGTAAAGCGACTCACCGGTGGCGAGGACGCAGTTGAGCCCCTGTTTCAGGTCGCCCCAGGCCTCGATGTTCTCAGGGCGTAGCGGCTCCTCGAAAAACAGCGGGTCGTAGGGCGCCAGCGCGTTGCCGAGCTGGCGAGCGGCGATCGGCTCGAAAATCTTGGCGTGGGCGTCGAAGGCGATCTCGTATTCGTCATTGACCGTTTCGCGCAGCGAACGGAAATAGTCCGCCGAAGCTTTGACGACATTGCCCCAGCGATTGGCGTGCATGTCAATCCGCCAGGGGCTGAGCTTGAAGGCGGTGAACCCCCATCCCTCCTTCAGGCGATCGAATTCGTCGCGGGCCGCCGGCGCATCCGGTGCGGTGTAGACCCCGGCATAGACTTTGATGCGGTCGCGCACTTCGCCGCCGAGCAGCTTGTAGACCGGGACGTTCGCCGCCTTGGCCGCCAGGTCCCACAGGCAATGATCGAGCGCGGAGATCGCGGCAAGACCGAGCGCGCCCGGCGGGAACCGGCTTTGCTGGATCAGCAGGTTGACCAGATAATCGACGCGTGTCGGATCCTGCCCGGCCACAAACGCGTAGAGATAATCGAGCAGCGGCGGCAGCGCCTTGTCGGGGCCGTGATTGTAGCATTCGCCCCAGCCCGTCAGCCCGTCATCGGTATCGAGCGCGACGATCACGCGCGGACGGTCCTTGTCGCGGGTCATGAAAACCCGCATGCGGTCGATCTTCATCATTCTGTCCTTCTAGCGATTGAAATAGCTGCGGCGCGCCACGCGCGTCTGCACATAGACATGCTCTTTGTCGGTTCCGGGATTGTAGGCGCCGGCGGCTTGCGGCACCGAGACGTTGCCGCCGCTTGGGAAGCGCGCCACGAAGGCCTCGTCGATATCGCAGCCGAGGCCGGGACCATCGGGAACGGCGATCAGGCCGTCGACCTGTTGCGGATGCGGCACGATCGTCTGGCGGCGGCCGTCCCAATCGTCGTCGAGGCGCTCGAGAATGAGGGCATTCGGGATGGCGGCCAGCAGATGCAGGGCCGCATATTCCGCCACCGGCCCGAGCGAGCCGGAATGCGGCGCCATCTGAATATGATGGGCCTCAGCCATGGCGGCGATCTTCTTCATTTGGGTGATGCCGCCGGCCCTGCCGGTGTCCGGCTGGATGACGTCGACCAGTTCCTTTTCAATGAGCTCGCGCTCGCCGAAAATGGTTGCCGAGCGCTCGCCGGCCGCAAGCGGCACATGAGCGGCGTCGCGGATGCGACGGTAGCCGTCGATATTCTCCGGCGCGATCGGATCTTCCACCCACATCAGCTCATAGGGTCCGAGCGCCCGCACCAGCCGGCAGGCATCCGCAGGCGTCAGCCATGGCGGCCCATGCAGATCGATGGCGATATCCATGTCGTCGCCGACCGCATCGCGGAGTGCTGCGACCTTGCGGACCGGGTCGGCGACGCCGCCGCACTTGATCGCCTTGATGCCGCGCGCCTTGAGCGCAAGCGCCCGCTCGGGCGTATTGGCATGCGAATAGATCGGAATCCGGTCGCGCACCTTGCCGCCGAGCAGCATCCAGACCGGCACGCCAAGCGCCTTGCCCTTGATGTCCCAGAGCGCCATATCAATCCCGGTCATCGCGCCGCCGCCGACAGTCCCGAGCATGCCATGGCCCATCATGGCGACATGCATCTTCTGCCACAGCCGTTCGATATGGGCCGGATCTTCGCCGATGAGGAGGGCCGCAAGGTCCTGGATCGCCGTCTCGACGACACGCGGCCAGCCCGAGCATTCGCCGATGCCGGTAATGCCCTCGTCGGTGTCGATCTTCAGAAACAGCCAGTTTCGGGTGCCTCCGAACTGCTTCGCGGCACCACCGCCGGGAGCTTGGTCGGACGCCCAGTTCGAAGGGTCGGGCTGACCGACATGCATGAGAAATGTGCGGATGCCGGTGATTTTCATCTCTGAGAACTTCCATTTTTCAGATGGTCTGGCTTCAGATTGCCGGGCTCCAAATCGACGGGCGCGACGTAGCGGAAACGCCTGGAGTGATCGCGGTCGCGCGGATCGGGGCGTGGGATCGCCGATATCAGCGCCTGCGTGTAGGCATGCTCGGGTGTGCGGCAGACCTGCTCCGCCTCGCCGATTTCGACGAGCTGGCCTTTGTACATGACGCCGACACGGTCGCACATGTAGCGGATGACGCCGATGTCATGGCTGATGAAGATATAGGCTAGGCCGAGCTCGTCCTGCAGGCGCATCAGGAGGTCGAGCACCTGCGAGCGCACCGAGACGTCGAGCGCCGAAGTCGCCTCGTCGGCAACGATCACACGCGGATTGAGCGTAATAGCGCGGGCAATGCCGATGCGCTGGCGCTGACCGCCGGAGAATGCGTGCGGGTAGCGTTCGCGCGCCCTCGGATCGAGGCCCACCTGTTCCATGAGGTGACAGACCCGCTCCTCCAGCGCCCGCCCTTTGGCGACACCGTTGACGAGCAACGGCTCGCCGATGATCTGGGAGACGGTCATGCGCGGATTGAGGGAGCCGAACGGGTCCTGAAACACCATGCGCAATTCGCGGCGTGCCGCAGCCAGCGTCTGACCCTTTGCCGTTGCCAGATCGATGATGTCGCCGCCGGCATTGCGATAGAGGATTTCGCCGGCGGTGGGATCGATCAGCCGCATGATCGAGCGGCCCATCGTCGTCTTGCCGGATCCGCTTTCGCCGACGATGCCGAGCGTCTCGCCCGGCAGCAGCGAAATGGAAACATCGTCCAGCGCTTTCACTTCACCGAAATCCATCGAAACGTTGCGCAGTTCGAGGATCGGCGCTTTCGTCCTGTCGAGCGGGGGGCGTGCGAGGCGGATTTCGGCCTTCTGCTCCAGCTTCAGCACCGAGCCGATCAGCATGCGGGTATAGTCGTCTTGCGGCGCATGAAAGATCTGCTCGACCGGCCCATATTCCTTGGCGACGCCGTTGTGCATGACCAGCACGTCATCGGCGATCTGCGCCACGACGCCCATATCATGCGTGATGAACAGAACGGCCATGCCGTTGGCCTTCTGCAGCCGGGCGATCAGGTCGAGAATTTCGGCCTGCGTCGTTACGTCGAGCGCCGTGGTCGGCTCGTCGGCGATCAGCAATTGCGGTTTGCAGGCGAGCGCCATGGCGATCATCGCGCGCTGGCGCATGCCACCGGAATATTGGAAGGCATAGCGGTCCAATGCCTTTTCCGGCGAGGGAATCTCGACCTGCTTCAGCAGCGATATGGCTTCAGTGCGTGCCTCCGCCTTGCTCATCCGGGTATGCAGGCGAAGCGCCTCGACGATCTGGTTGCCGACCGTGTGGATCGGCGACAGCGACGACATCGGCTCCTGGAAGATCATGGCGATGTCGCGGCCGCGGATCGCCCGGATCTGGCGCCCGCGCGGATTGAGGCTGGTCAGATTGGTCGAGCCGCCGTTCTGGTCGTTCAGGATGATCGATCCGGCCGCAATCCGGCCGGGTGCATCAACGATCTGCAGGATTGAACGCGCCGTCACCGACTTGCCGGATCCGCTTTCGCCGACGACGCAGAGCGTCTTGCCCGGCTCGATCGAAAAAGACAGATCGCTGACGGCGCGAAAGACGCCGGTGCGCAGCGGAAATTCGACGGTGAGGTTCTTCACTTCGAGCAGCGGCCTGCCGGCAATGGGAACGATATCGGTCATGCCGGCCTCATTTGTTGTAGGGATCGGCCGCGTCGCGCAGGCCGTCGCCGAGAAGGTTGAGCGCCATCACGGCAACGACAACGGCGCAGCCCGGCATGAAGAGCCAGGGTGCGGTGGCGATCGAGCGAATGTTCTGGGCCTCGCGCAGCAGCACGCCCCAGGAGATGGTCGGCGGCTGCAGCCCGAGCCCCAGGAAGGAAAGCGAGGTTTCGGCAAGGATCATCGCCGGCACGGCAAGGGTGATCGACGCGATGATGTGGCTCGCGAAACTCGGCAGCATATGGCGGAAGATGATGCGTCCCTCGCGAACGCCGTCGAGCCTGGCGGCAGCGACGAATTCCTCGGTGCGCAGCGACAGGAAGCGGCCGCGAACGACACGGGCGAGCTGCGCCCAGCCGGTCAGCGACAGGATGATCGTGATCATCATATATTGCAGCGTTGCCGGCCAATCCTGCGGCAGCGCCGCGGCCATCGCCAGCCAGATCGGGATCGTCGGCAACGACAGCACGAAATCGATCAGCCGCTGCATGAAGAAATCGATGCGGCCGCCGTAATAGCCGGAGATGCCGCCGATCACGATGCCGAGCATCAACGACAGGAAGACGCCGACGAGACCGATCGATAGGGAAACCTGCGAGCCTTGCACCGTCCGGCTGAAGACGTCGCGCCCAAGCCGGTCGGCGCCGAAGAGAAGCAGCGGCGTGGTCTTGTCGGGCGAAGCGATCAGATGGATGTTTGTGTTGAACAGGCCGAACACGGAATATTCATAGCCGCGCCCGAAGAACTGGACGTCGACACGCTTCGTCGTGTCTTCCTTGAAGATGGCGGCCAGCGTTTCCGGATCGCGGGTGAGCTTCATCGGATAATAATGCGGGCCGAAGGAGAACCCGTTCTCGGTATCGATCAGATGCAGTTTCTGCGGCGGGTGAAAGGTCGCCCGCGCATTCTGCAGGTTCGGATCGTTGATGGCGAAGAAGCCGGGAACCAGGGCAACGATATACATCATCACGGTGACGACGAGCGCCACCATGGCCAGCCGGTGCCGGCGGAAAGCCCACCAGATCAGCTGCCATTGCGATGCGACGGCGGCGCGATCCGGCTGAATATTTGTAATGGCAATGTCGGCCATATCGGCTCCTATTCCAACCGGATGCGGGGATCGACCAGCGCAAGCAGGATATCGCTGATCAGAGAGCCTATCAGCGTCAGAGCGCAGATCAGCAGAACGAAGGCACCCGCCAGATACATGTCCTGAGCCATCAGCGCCTGCAGCAGCAAAGGTGCGGCCGTCGGCAGGTTGAGCACGATGGCGACGACGACCGAGCCGGAGATGAGGTTGGGCAGCAGCCAGGCAATGGTCGAGATGAACGGATTGAGCGCGATCATCATGGGGTATTTCATCAGCAACCGGAATTCCGACAGACCTTTTGCCCGTGCGGTGGTCACGTAAGGCTTCGGCAGTTCATCGAGCATGTTCGCGCGCATGACGCGGATGAGGCTCGCTGTCGACGAGACCGCAAGAATGATGACGGGAAGCCAGAGATGCGAGAATAGGTCGACCATCTTGGCGAAGCTCCAGGACGCGTTCTCGTATTCCGGCGAAAACAGCCCGCCGACATCCTGTCCGAATTCGACCGCCGCGA
Organism: Rhizobium acidisoli; assembly: GCF_002531755.2. Lineage (NCBI taxonomy): Bacteria > Pseudomonadati > Pseudomonadota > Alphaproteobacteria > Hyphomicrobiales > Rhizobiaceae > Rhizobium > Rhizobium acidisoli. The sequence continues at coordinate 162,963 of NZ_CP035000.1, forward strand.
TATACATCAGCACCAGCGCCAGCAAGAAGGACGGAACGGCCAGGCCGAAGAAGGTGAAGGCGGTGAAGAAATAGTCACCGATCGAATATTTGCGCACGGCGGAATAGACGCCGATCGGCAGCGCGATCGCCCAGGTGGCGATCAATGTCGACAGAGCCAGAACAAGCGTCAGCGCCATTCGCTCCCAGATCAGATCAGAGACCGGCTGCTGCCATTCGAAGGAGATGCCGAAATCGCCGCGCGAGAGGATGCCCCATATCCATTTGAAATATTGGATGAGCATCGGATCATCGAGGCCGAAACGCTCACGCAATTGCGCCGCGGTATTCTGATCGACGATCTCGTTGGAGGCTGCCAGCGTCGCGATATAAGTGGTGACATAGTCGCCGGGCGGCAGCTGGATCAGCACGAAAGCCAGGAAGCTGACGGCAAAAAGCGATGGAATCATCCATAGCAAGCGTTTGGCGATGAAGACCAGCATGGGCGCCTCTTGCATTGAACGCCGCCTTCCGTGCCTTGCCGGCTGTCAGGGCCGGCAAGGCATCTCGGAGGGCGAACCGAAAGAAAGCGCCGTACCGTCAGGCACGGCGCCGGAGATCCAAATCAGCTTGTGAAGGTGAACTGCTGCGGCAGCGCAGGCCCCGGATTGGGCCAGGACCAGCTGTCCGGCTCCTTTTCGGGCACATTGCGCAGATTGTTGCGGATGATGCCGAAGCCGCCGACGGCAAGGCAAAGCCCGACGGTCTCGAATTCCTCCGCTGCGATATCGAAGATCTGCTTCATGACCGCGCCGCGCTTGTCGAGATCGGCCGTCGAACGCGCCTCGTCGAAAAGCTTCATGCGCTTCTTCTGGCTCTCCGGCGGTTCTTCGCCGCGTGCACCGTTGGAGGTGTACCACAGCGTCCACGGAATGGCGTAACGCGAACCTTGCGGATGGAAGGCGAAGAAATCGCGCGGATCGAGCATCGGATCGAGACCGCCGGGGCCCGGCCACACCTGCGCATCATGGGCATTGTCGTCGCCGCGGGTGTAATAAAGCGCCCGTTCGATGGTATTGACCTTCATGTCGATGCCGATCTGGGCCCAATGCGTCTTGACCAGCTCGAGTGCGTCGACGAGGTCGGGATAGAGCGTCGGAATGACGTCGATCGAGAAGAACACCTTTTGGCCGTCCGGTCGGAGGCGGAAACCGTCGCCACCTTTCTTGTAGCCGGCCTGATCGAGCATCGCGCCTGCCTTGTCGGCGTCAAATTCGGTGAACTGGCGCGCGTATTTCTCGTTGTACCAGGGATGGGTCGGACGCGGCCCGGCCTGGTAGGGCTCGCTCTGCCCGAAATAGACGATATCGATGAGCTCCGGACGATTGATGCCGATCGATAGCGCCTGCCGGAACGACTTATCCGCAAACATCTTGCGCATGGCAGGATCTTTGTGGGTGATGTTGAAGTAGATCTGGCACTGCTGCGAGGCCGAAGGCACGAGCGTCAGCAGACGATAGTCGCCCTTCTGCATGTTCTGGGACAGCGTCGGCTTGTTGGCAAGCACGCTGATATGGCGCTCCTGGATGTCGATCTTGCCCGAGATGACGTTCAGCATCAGCGATTCGACGTCCTGCGAGATGCCGAAGTTGATCTCATCGATATAGGGAAGCTGATTGCCCTCGGTATCGACCTGCCAGAAATAAGGATTGCGGGTCATGACGACACGCGTAGCGCCACCGACATAGGGTTCCTTGACCACCCATGGATCGAGCGTCGGCTTGTCGACATTGCCCCATCGTGTCGGGATCTCGATGTCGCCGCAGCGGCTGCGGAACAGCTCCGTCCAGCTGGTGACGCCGGCCTTCTTCGCATCGGCTTCGATGTTGGGATTATATTTCGGTAGGAACTGGCTGCAGTAGTGCTTCGGAAAGAGCGTCGGATGCTGCCCGAGCGGCGTGGCGAGGTTTTCCAGGTAAAGCGCGTTGGCAGCAGCAAAGGTGAACTTCACCGTATGATCGTCGATCTTCTCGACGGTAACCGGCTTGCCGGCGACAGCAAGCTGCGCCGGTGTTGCACTGTAGAGCTCGGTGTTCTTGACGCAGTCTTCGATCGCGAAAACGACGTCATCGGCGGTGAAGGGATGACCGTCCGACCAGCGCACACCCTCGATCAGATGGAAGGTGAATTGCGTCGCGTCGTCGCTGACTTCCCAGCGCTCGGCAAGGTTCGGCTCCACAGCGGTAAATTCGAGGTTCCAGCGTACGAGGCTCTGGTTGCCGACCATGCGCAGAATGCCGTTATGGTCGGATGAACCGCGAAGGCCGCGGCGCAGAGAGCCGCCATAGGTGCCGACTTTTTCGAACGGCTTGACGACCATCGGCTTCTTCGGCAGGCGCTCGGCGAGCGGCGGCAGTTTTCCATCTTTCACAAGTTGTGCAAGGGCGGGCGCTTCGCCGCCTGCGGCGAAAGCGCGGCCCGCGATGGACAGCGCCGCTGCACCGGCCATGCCGCCAAGCACGGCGCGGCGGGTAACGCCGCGCGACAGAATTTCATTAGGCATCGAGTTCCTCCCTTTCTATGCCGGCGCAACTTTTGAGCCGGCTGATGCGGCGGGCTCCCGACCTGCCGCTGCGCCCTCCTCGGCGCCCGACCGAACCATAGACATGTTCCCAAATGATTACAAGAGTTGACAGATAATTACAAATTTTGTAGCGATGCAGCATGGAAGCTTGAATACCGCGCCTTAAAAGCCAGACTAGAGCGCATAAAAGACGTCGATCTGTCAGAATCTGTGCACTACCATGGGCGAGTCGCTGGCGGACCACAGCCTGGCGTTCAGAGAAAAGGACGATAATGACATTCGCGGCCGACGCCGTTTCGAACAGAGGCGCAACGCGCTTCAGCGACATCATCTACGAGAAGATCGTGGGGATGATCGCCGACGGCAATTTCCCGGTAAACGAACGGCTGCCGTCGGAGACGAAGCTTGCCGCCGATTTCGGCGCGTCGCGGCCCGTCGTGCGCGAGGCGCTCGAGCGCTTGAGAGCCGATGGTCTGGTCGTTTCGCGCAAGGGCTCCGGCTCCTATGTCCGGCAAAGACCGGATTCGTCGATGCTAAAAATGGTGCCTGTGGGATCACTCGCCGATGTCCAGCGGTTTTTCGAATTCCGCGCCGGCCTCGAAGCCGAGGCGGCGGAGCTTGCCGCGCGAAACTGGCAGCCGGCCGACAAGGAGAGGATATCGGCAGCGCTTCTTTCGATCGAGCAATGTCTCCGCAACGGAGAGCTCGGCGCCGAGGAGGATCAGGCTCTGCATGATGCCATCGCCATGGCGACCGGCAATCAGTTCCATATCACCGTGCGCGAATGGTTCAGGCCGCATTTCGCCATCGGGCATTCCGTTACGCGAAGCCTGAGCCTGAAACGCACGCTGGAGCAGATCCGCAGCGTCCAGGACGAGCACGCGGTGATCGTGGAGGCGATCTTCGCACGCCGGGAAACCGAAGCGCACGATGCGATGAAGAAACACATACTGAACGCTCGCGCCCGCATGTTCCAGGGCGTTTGAGCGAGAATGGGAGGAAGAACGATGAAACGGATCGCTTTGACGGGGGCTACTGGGCGTGTCGGAACGCTGCTGCGCCCGCTCCTCCGCGCACATTTCGGGCACGTCAGCCTGATCGATCTGCAGGAGCCTGCCGGGCTTGGCGACAACGAGACCTTTGTCAGGGCCGATCTCACAAAGCTCGACGAGGCTACAGCTGCGCTGAAGGATATCGACGGCGTCGTTCATCTCGCGGGTATCGCAAGCGGCACCGACATGAACGCCATTCTGCACGCCAATGTGCTTGGAACCTACAATCTCTACGAAGCGGCGCGGATCAACAAGGTCGAGCGGGTCGTCTACGCCTCGAGCAATCATGCGACCGGCTTCTATCCGCGTGGCGAAATCATATCGCCGCTCGATCCGATGCGTCCCGACAGCCCCTATGGACTTTCCAAATGCTGGGGCGAACTGGTGGCGGGGCTTTATTACGACACGTCGGGCATTCGCTCCCTTTCGATCCGCATCGGCAATGCCGGGACCTATCCCAACAGCGAACGATCGATTGCGATCTGGATCAGCGCGCGGGATCTGGCGCAGTTGGTGCGGATTGGGCTGTCCCACCCGTCGATCGCCGCGACGGTCGTCTACGGCGTTTCCGATACCGACGAGAAATGGTGGGACAATGATCTGGCGACAAGGCTCGGCTACCGGCCAGAGGACCGGCCGCGCGATCACGCCCGCATCGAACAGGGATCCGAAGGACCGGTTGCATTGGCGTTCCAGGGTGGCGGGTTCTGCGAAATCAATCACGACGGCACCATCCGCATGCGCGATGCCGAAGGTTTGGCCAAGAGCCTCGAGGCGGCCGAATGACGGCGCCTCGGATCATCCGCCCGCAAATCCGTTCCGTCATCCAGCAGCCGCTGACGGTCGGTGAATCGCCGGTATGGGACGATGAGACCGGCACGCTGTGGCTCGTCGATATCCTGGCGCCGGCGGTTGTCCGTGTCTCCCCGCAAGGAAAGATCGACCACTTCGACATGCCGGCGCCGATCGGCAGCCTCGGGCTTTGCCGCGATCACAGGATCGTCGTCGGCCTCCAGACGGGCGTCCATCTCTTCGATCCTGTCTCGGGAAAAATCGGGTTTCTGTGCGATCCGGTCGGGCGCGATATCAATGGTCGCCTGAACGACGGCAAGGTCGGCCCCGACGGGCACTTCTGGGTCGGTTCGATCAGCGAAGCCAAGCCGCAGGTCAATGACGCAGCGCTTTTCCGCGTCGGCGCCGATGGCAGCATGCGCACCGTTGCAACGGGGCTGACGAGCTCCAACGGTCTCGCCTGGTCGCCGGACGGGCGGCGGATGTACCACTCCGACAGCCGGCAATGTTTCCTGCAGGCATTCGACTTCGATCCCGAGACGGGCAGTCTCGGCGAAGGACGTCGGCTTCGCAGCTTCACCGAAGATGAAGGGCGGCCGGACGGGGCGACGACCGATCGCGACGGATTTTACTGGAGCGCCGGCGTCTCGGCCGGCCGCCTTAACCGCATATCGAGCGAAGGCGAAATCGTCGAGATCTACATTCTGCCGGTCCCGGCACCGACCATGCCGTGTTTCGGAGGGCCTGATCTCAGCACCCTCTTCGTCACCAGCCTGTCGACGGACCGCACCGGGCAGTTCGAGGCGGGCACGGTCATCGCCTTCGACGTGGATGCAGAGGGGCTGCCGCCCTTCCGCTTCGGCAACCAATCATCTTGAAAGCGAACGGGGAAGAAAAATGAGCATCGCGATCATGCGCAAGGCGCTCACGGGCGTTTCGGGTGTTCCCGTCACGGCCTATGACGGCAAAGGCGAAGTCGAACCGCGGATTACGGCCAAGGTCTATGCGCGGGTGGCGGCTGCCGGCATTCACAACATCGTCGCTGCCGGCAATACCGGGGAATTCTACGCGCTGACGCCGCAGGAGATCCGGATCGTCCACGAAGCGGCGGTATCAGGCGTCAACGGCCGCGGGCCGGTGACGGCGGCGGTCGGACGGTCGCTGCGCGAGGCGATCGGCATGGCGAGGGATGCGGCCGCGATCGGCGCAACCGCCGTCATGTCGCATCAGCCCGTCGATCCTTTCGCAGCACCTTCGGCCCAGATCGGCTATTTCTGCAATCTTGCCGATGCGTCCACCCTGCCGCTCGTCGCCTATGTCAGGGCCGAGGGTTTCGGTGTCGACGATATCGTCCGCCTCGCCAATCACGGCAACATCGCCGGCATCAAGTTTGCCACGACCGATCTGATGCTCTTGTCGCGCGCGATCCCGGCGGCCGATCCCGATGGTGCGCTGTTCGTCTGCGGCCTGGCCGAGAGCTGGGCGCCGACATTTACCGCAGCCGGGGCGCGCGGCTTCACCTCGGGCCTCGTCAACGTTGCGCCGCAGCTTTCGCTTGCCGTCCACGCCGCGCTCGAAAAGGGCGACTTTGCCGCGGCACGGGCGATCGTCAACACGCTCGAGCCGTTCGAGCGGATGCGAACCAAATTCCGCAACGGCGCCAATGTGACCGTCGTGAAAGAGGCCGTCACCTATTCCGGCCTCGATGTCGGCCCCGTGCGCGTGCCGGGGTTACCGCTGCTCGACCAGCATGATCGCGAGGAACTTCATCGGCTGCTTCGAGGCTGGGAGGCCGAGGGCAGTATTCAAACTGATCCGGACCGGCAGCAGTCCGCCAAGGCGGCCGGCTGAGTTCGACACTATTTCCGCAAACAACAGGATTGGGAGGTCTAGAGATGCTGAAACAGCTACTGACAACGATCGCAATTACCGGCGCCCTGATGACGACGCAGCCTGCCTGGGCTGCCTCGCCGCCCAATATGCTGGTCATCGGCACCAATCTCACCGGTATCCGCACGCTCGATCCGGCCCAGAACAATGCCCGCACCGTTTCCGAGCTGATCTCGAACCTCTACGACAACCTGGTGCAGCTGTCGCCGGACGATCTCAAGACGCTGAAGCCGATGCTTGCGAAGCAATGGAGCGTCTCGGACGACGGCAAGATCATCACGCTCACCCTGCGCGACGACGCCGTCTTCCAGAGCGGCAACAAGGTGACCGCCGAGGATGCGGCCTGGTCGATCCAGCGCGTCATCAAGATGGGCCAGGTCGGCTCCACCGACGTGGCGCTTTGGGGCTTCAAGCCCGATAACGTCGAAAAACTCGTTCGGGCAAAGGACGAGCATACGCTCGAAATCGAGCTGCCGCAGTCGGTGAATACTGATCTGGTGCTTTATTCGCTGGCCGGCTCGTCGATCGGCATCGTCGACAAGAAGACGGTGCTGTCGCATGAGGCGAACGGCGATTTCGGCGGCGCCTGGCTTTCGGCCAATTCCGCCGGCAGCGGACCATTCAGCCTGGCGCAATGGCGGCCGAACGACGTGGCGATCTTCAATGCGCAGCCGAAATATTGGGGCGGCAAGCCGGCCATGGCCCGCGTCGTTGCCCGCCACATCCCCGAATCCGGCAATCTCAGGCTGCAGCTCGAAGCCGGTGACGTCGATGTCGGCCAGTATGTGGCCAGCGGCGATCTCGATGCGCTGTCCACCAACAAGGATATGGTCATCGACAATGTCCCGGGTCTCGGCTTCTATTATATCGCCCTCAACCAGAAAGACCCGGATCTGCAGAAGCCGAAGGTTCGCGAGGCCTTCCAGCACGCCTTCGACTGGAAGGCGATCTCCGGCAACATCATGCGCTATACGGGCTTTCCCTGGCAGTCGATGATCCCGCGCGGCATGATCGGCGCGCCCGACGAGGCTGCCGCCCGCTATGATTACGATCCCGCCAAAGCCAAGCAGCTGCTGGCGGAAGCTGGATATCCGAACGGCTTGAAGAAGGTGCTCAATCCGTCGGGGGCAGCGACCCTGCCCTTCGCCGAAGCGCTGCAGGCGAGCGCGCGGGCCGCCGGCCTCGATCTCGATCTGGTGCCCGGAGAGTTCACGCCCGCCTTCCGCGAACGCAAGTTCGAAGTGCTGCTCGGCAATTCCGGCGCCCGCCTGCCGGACCCCTTCGCCGTCGCCACGCAATATGCCTTCAACCCCGACAATAGCGACGAGGCGCGCCTCGGCAGCTATTATCTCTGGCGCACGGGCATGAAGGTGGACGACCTCAACACTCTCATCGATCAATCGATGAAAGAGCGCGATACGGCCAAGCGCACGGATATTTTCAAGAAGATGGACGGCATCTATGCCGGTATGGCCGCCCCGCTCGTCATCTTCTTCCAGCGAACCGACCCCTATGTCATGCGCGCCAACGTCAAGAATTATCACGGACACACGACATGGTCGACGCGCTGGCACGACGTGACCAAGGAGTAGAGCGCGTGGTAAGCGCCGATCTGACATCGAAGCAGGAGAGCCGCCGCTCTCAGGCGGGCGGGTTCGCCGATGCGGCCCCGCACCCCTTGATGAGCCTGCTGCGGCGCCTGGCGGGACGCGTGGTGGCTGTTGTCACCACGCTGCTCGGTCTGCTTTTTCTGACCTTCTCGATGGGCCGCCTGCTGCCTGCCGATCCGGTACTCGCAATCACCGGGCCGGAGGTCAGCAAGGAAGTTTATGATCGGGTTTATAACGAGCTGGGGCTCGGACAGCCGATCTGGATGCAGTTCCTCTCCTATGTCGGAAAGATCGCCACCGGCAATCTTGGCACGTCGGCGACGACGGGCCAGCCGATCCTCACCGATCTGATGACGATCTTTCCCGCCACAATCGAGCTTGCGATCATCGCCATGATCATCGGCGCCATTATCGGCATTCCCCTAGGCGTCACGGCTGCCGTCAGGCGCGGAACCATCATCGATCACATCGCCCGGATCGTCGCCCTTGCCGGCCACTCCATCCCGATCTTCTGGACCGGGCTGATGGCGCTCTTCCTCTTCTATGGCAAGCTCAAGTTGGTCGGCGCATCAGGCCGGATCGACGTCTTCTATGAAGGCCTCGTCACTCCGATGACCGGCTTTCTGCTGATCGACGCGGCGATACAGCAGCAATGGGACGTGTTTTACAACGCGCTCGGCCACATCATCCTGCCGGCGTCGATCCTCGGTTACTACTCCGTCGCCTATATCAGCCGCATGTCGCGAAGCTTCATGCTGGAACAGCTGAGCCAGGAATACATCATCACCGCGCGGGCAAAGGGGCTCGGCACCCGCAAGGTCGTCTGGCGCCATGCCTTCCGGAACATTCGCGTGCAACTCCTGACGATCCTGGCGCTGACCTTCGGCGGGTTGCTCGAGGGCGCGGTGCTGATCGAGACGGTTTTCGGCTGGCCGGGGCTCGGCCAGTATCTCACCCGCGGGCTGCAGATGAACGATATGAACGTCGTCATGGGTTCGGTTCTGACGATCGGCGCCGTCTTCCTGACGATCAACATCCTGTCGGATGTGCTCTACCGCATCCTTGATCCGAGAACACGGTGACGCCATGACGATCTCCTCAGAAGATGCAGACGCCCACACCCTCGGCTTTCGCAGTTGGTTGCGGGCCGATGAGCCTCAGGGTTGGTTCCAGTCGTCGGCGCAGCAAATCCATCAGGGCTGGCTGAAATTCAGCCTGCATCCGCTTGGGCTCGCCGGCCTTGCCGTCATCGTGCTGTTGATCGTCGTGGCGACGGCCGCCCCCTTGCTCACCAGCTACGATCCGATCGTGCAGGATATGGCCGGGCGGCTCGCGCCGCCCTCTGCTGCCCATCTTCTCGGCACCGACAATTTCGGCCGCGACGTCTTTGCGCGGGTGATCTACGGCGCCCGCACGACGCTCTACATCATCATGCTGGTGACGATCATCGTCGCACCGCTCGGCCTGCTGATCGGCACCGTCTCCGGCTATTTCGGCGGCATCGTCGATGAGATCCTGATGCGCATCACCGATATCTTCCTCTCCTTCCCAGGCCTGGTGCTGGCGCTCGGCTTTGCCGCCGCCCTCGGGCCCGGCATCACCAACGCGATCATCGCCATTTCGCTGACGGCCTGGCCGCCGATCGCGCGGTTGGCGCGCGCCGAAACACTCAGCCTGCGCAAGGCGGATTATATCGCCGCCGTGCGCCTGCAGGGCGCGACATCGCTTGCGATCATCACCCGCCACATCCTGCCGATGTGCATTCCCTCGGTCATCGTCCGCGTCACCCTCAATATGGCCGGTATCATCATCACTGCCGCCGGTCTCGGCTTCCTCGGCCTCGGCGCGCAGCCGCCCTGGCCGGAATGGGGCTCGATGGCCGCCAGCGGCCGCGAGTTCATGCTCGACAGCCCCTGGGTAATCGCCGCGCCCGGCATCGCCATCGCGCTCGTCAGCCTCGCCTTCAATCTCGTCGGCGATGCGCTGCGCGACGTGCTCGACCCGAGAGGTTCGGAATGACAGAGCCGCTCATCGATATCCGCAATCTCGAAATCGCCTATGGCGGTGGCCACATGCGCGCGGTGCGCGGCGTGAGCTTTACGCTCGGACAGGAAAAACTCGGCATCGTCGGTGAGTCCGGATCGGGCAAATCCACCGTCGGCCGCGCAATCATGAAGCTGCTGCCGCCGACCGCGATCGTTCGTGCCGAGCGGATGGCCTTTCGCGACGTCGACATTCTCAAGGCCGACGAACCAAAGATGATGACGATCCGGGGACGGCGGATCGGGCTAATCCTGCAGGACCCGAAATATTCGCTCAATCCTGTGATGCGGATCGGTGAACAGATCGCCGAGACCTACCGTTTCCATCATCCGAAGGCGGGCGCGAAGCAGACCTACCAACAGGCGCTCGAGATGCTCGAAGCCGTCCAGATCCGCGATCCCGAGCGCGTCGCTCGTCTTTATCCCCACGAAATATCGGGCGGGATGGGCCAGCGCGTGATGATCGCCATGATGCTGATCGCCGAACCCGAGGTGCTGATCGCCGACGAGCCGACCTCGGCGCTCGACGTCACGGTCAGGCTCGAAATCCTGGCGCTGCTCGACGAACTCGTTTCACGCCGCAATCTCGGACTGATCTTCATCAGCCACGATCTCAATCTGATCCGGAATTTCTGCGACCGCGTCCTCATCATGTATGCCGGCCGCGTCGTGGAAGTGCTGGAGGCGCGCGATCTCGACAGGGCGAAACACCCTTATACGCAGGGGCTGCTGGCATCCCTGCCGACGATCGACAATCCCCCTGCCCGGCTGCCGATCCTGAAGCGCGATCCGGCCTGGCTTGACGACCTCGCAGTGGAGGTGCGGCCATGATCCGGATCGACAATCTCACCATCCGTTTCGGACACGGCCAGCGGCCCGTTGTCAGAGATGTGAACCTTAACGTCGAGAGGGGGACGGCGTTCGGCCTGGTCGGCGAATCCGGCTGCGGCAAGTCCACGGTTCTCAGAGCCCTCTCCGGCCTCAATGCCAATTATGACGGTAACATCGAACTTCAGGGCGAGACGCTGGACCGGCAGCGCAGCCGGCCGTTCTATCGCCAGGTGCAGATGGTGTTTCAGGACCCCTACGGATCTCTCCATCCCCGCAAGACCATCCGCTCGCAGCTGAAGGAACCGCTGCGCAACCAGGGGCTGGAGGCGAATTCCGTCGACGTCAACGCTGTCCTCAGATCGGTCGGCCTCGATCCGGCGCTGAGCTACAGATTTCCGCATCAGCTCTCCGGCGGGCAGCGCCAGCGTGTGGCGATCGCCCGAGCCCTGATGCTGAACCCCGATGTTCTACTTCTCGACGAACCGACGTCGGCGCTCGATGTCTCTGTCCAGGCCGAGATCCTCAATCTGCTGCAGGATCTGCGCACCGAGCGCGGTCTCACCTACCTCCTTGTCAGCCACGATCTCGCCGTCGTCTCCCACATGTGCAGCCGCGTCGCCATCATGGAGGCAGGCGAGATCGTCGAACAGGTCGATATCGAGGCTCTGCGCCGAGGCGCCGTCGAACATCCCTATTCGCAACGCTTGCTGCGGGCGAGCCGAATGTATGGCAGGGCGTAGCCGTCGATCGGCACGCCCTGCTGCTTCGCCGGTCACCGCAAGTGGGCGTCGATAGCGGAAATGATCTCTTCCCAATCATTGGGATGAATTTCGTGGCCCCCGCCTTCGAGCCGGACAAAATTCGCTCCCTTGACGGTTCGTGCCAGCAGTTCGCCATGCTCAACCGGATAAATCGGGTCCGCCGTTCCATGTATGACAAGGAGGGGCGCGGCCAGTTCTGTCAATTTTCCTTTCAGGGTCTGCCCGCCCCTCAGCATGAAATGATTGGTGGCACTGACGAAGTTTTTCGCCCGCCTGACATCCCGTTCGACAAAGGCGCGCGCCCGCCCTTCGTCATAGGAGTGCGCCGCGCCGGCGATCATCCGGGTGTCTTTGACAAGGAATTCGATCACCTGGGCATTGTCTGTCCAGTCGACGGTCTCGCCCATCGAGGCGTGCGCCATGTAAGCGTCAGTGGTGTGCGGCAGGGCGCTTGTATCAATACCCATCGGCGTGGTGGACATCAGCGTCAGCGTCTTGACGCGTTCAGGATGGGAGAGCGCTGCGATCTGGGCAATCGTGCCACCCAACGACATTCCGATCAGATTGACGCGGTCAATGCCGTAGCCATCGAGTATCCTGACGGCGTCCGCAGCCATATCGTCCATCGTGTAAGGCGGCTCCCCCGGCTCGTAGATCGTCGAACGGCCGGTGTCTCGATTGTCATAGCGAATGACATAAAATTTCCGAGCGGCGAGCTTTTGGCAGAATTCGTCCGGCCACCACAGCATCGACGCCATCGCGCCCATGATCAACAGGATCGGCTCATGCGCCGGGTCGCCAAAGGCCTGTGCGGCGATCTCGACGTCGTCAAATTTGATATTGCGTTCAGTCACTTGAAGCGTCCTTTATGTGTATCGGGTGAAGCGGCGAAGCCTTGGCTCCTGGTATTAGCAGGCATCCCCATGTTGGGGCTAAGGCAGGAGCGCCGCATCAGGCATTTTGCCTAGGACAGGTTCAAAACATGCATGGGATGACTACGCTTCCATCTCTGCTAATCTTGAGCTTCACCTATCGGAGGACTTTGTGTCGACATCCCTCAAAAAGTCCCTGTTCTCAGGCCGTGCAGCAGAACTCGATGCGATGGAATCCGCGTTCCGGGACGTCTCCGGCGGCCGGCAACGCTCCATTCTTCTCGGGGCGGAAGCAGGCGGTGGCAAGAGCCGGCTGGTCGAGGAGTTTGCCGACCGACTGTCAGGCCGTGCGTTGATCCTGAAGGGCGGCTGCATCGAGCAGCGAGAATCGGCATTGCCCTATGCGCCGGTCACCGCCGTGCTGCATGAACTGGTTCAACTGCGCGGCGGGACGGCGGTCCGGTCGCTTGTCGGCGCCGCGAGTGCGCGCGAGCTGGCTTGGCTTCTTCCCGAATTCGGCGAAACCTCTGAACGGTTTGATGCGGGCATCGCAAGAGCGAGGCTGTTCGAGGCGTTGAGGAAGTTGTTCGAAGAGCTCGCCCGGGAAATGCCGCTCGTCGTGGTCGTCGAAGACATTCACTGGGCCGACCAGGCCACTTGCGATCTGCTTCGTTTCCTCACGACGCGGCTGAAGAAAAGTCGGATGATGCTGATCGTCACCTACCGACCTGAGGAGACCAGCGGCAGCAACGCACTGCGAACGACCATCGCGGACCTCTCGCTGTCCGAGGCTGCCGAGGTGTTGAAGCTTCCCCGCCTGAAGCGCGCCGAAGTCGCCGCGCAGCTCGAGGGGCTGCTCGGGCGCCCGCCGACACCGGCCGTCATCAATGAGGTCCATGCGCGTTGCTGCGGGATCCCGCTTTTCACGGAGGCGCTTATCGATGCGAGCGGAAACTTGCGTACAGAATTTCCTGGCTCGCTCAACGACTACCTGCTGAAAAGCGTCAGGGAGATGCCGGCGTCGACGGCAGAACTCTTGAAGGTGATGGCGCTTGGCGGCCCGCATATCACGCATGCGCTTCTTCGCAGCGTGACTGAGAAGTCCGACATCGAACTGGCAGAATTGCTGCGGCCTGCGATTTTGGCAGGGATCCTGGTGCCGGATGGCGACGGATATGCGTTCCGCCATGCGCTGATCCACGAAGCGGTGCGGGGTGACCTGATTGCCGGCGAAAGGATGGCCATCCATCGCGCCTATGCCGAAGTGCTCGAACGCGGCCCGCTTCCGAGCTACCGGGTTTGGCATTCCGTTGCGCTCGCCCGCCACTGGCACGGCGCCGGCCAGGCCGAACCTTGCCTGCGATGGGCGTGGCAATCCGCCGTAGAAGCCGCCGCCACCTTCGCCTATGCAGACCAGATGGAGATGCTGAAGCTCGTGCTGGCAGCCTGGCCCGACGTGGATCATGCGGCTGACCTGATCGGCGCAGATCATTGCAGGGTGTTGGAATTGGCTGCCGATGCGGCCTGCTGGGCAGCGGAAGCCGAACAGGGGCTGGCTTTTGTCGAACGTGCTCTCGCCGAAGTGAATGCCGAGCGCGACAGCGAACAGCTGGCAGCCCTTCTTCTGCAGCGCGCGGTGATGCGTCAGCACACGCTGATCCCAGGTGAGATCGCCGATCTTGAGCGAGCGCTTGACCACGCGGTCGATCCAACCAGGCTGCGTGCGGACGGACTGGGGCAGTTTTCCCGCGCTCTGATATTGCGGGGAGAATTCGATCGCGCCAGGCTCTTGGGCGACGAACTGAAGGACCTGTCGGAGAGGCTCGATGACGAGGAATACCGCATCGAGGCACTGATCGTCGCGGCGTCCGTGGACATGGCCGCGGGCAACTCTCGCATCGACGCCTTCTGGAACGTGGCTAAGCGCGCCGGTCAGGCATCCATCGGCCGGGTCGAGGTGCTGGCGGGCGCAGCCCTGCTTCAAGCCCTGCTCGAGACAGGAGACTACGCTCAGATCATCGACATCGGACCGGCGATCTTTGCCCGGACCGTCGAATTCGGCCAGGCCCGGTATATCGGGGCAATCGTGGGTTCGCCCTTGTGCCGCGCCCTGCTCGCCGTCGGCCGCGTTTCCGAAGCCATTGAGACATGCGAACGGATGGCGGCATTGGATCCGCTGCCGCTGGGGCTGGTTCATGTTTTCGAATGTCAGGCGGAGATCGCCCTGGTCCTGGGGGATTCGGATCGCGTTGCCGCAGCGGCAAGCGCCTTGCGCGCTCTGCCACCCGGCCCCCAGGTCACGGGCCGCATGACGGCCAATCTTTTGCGACTCGACCTCGAAAGCACCGCGCTGGCGGGCGATATGGATCAATCTGCGATCCTGATAAGATCGGCTTCGACCCAGTTGGAGAAGCAAGGAGGCGTCTCTTGGCCGCTCTTGGCCTCTGCCATGCGTGTCGCCATCGACGCGAACCGGAAAGATGTCGCCCGGCAGCTCGCGGACCTCGCCGCTCGGACTCCGTGCCGCAATGTGGTGGAGCAAGCCGAGAGGCTCACTATCTCGGCCGAGATGTCGCGCGCGACGGTTTCCGACCTCGATGCCTGGGAAGCGGTTGCCCAAAGCTGGGCTGATTTGAGCCAGCCCTTTCGGCAGGCATATGCCCTGATGCAGGCCGGGATCGCTGCGGTGAATGCCGGCAAGCGCGCCAGGGGTGCGGACCATTTCGGGCGAGGTGCGGATCTTGCCCATTCGATCGGCGCGCGCCTGCTTTCCAATCAGATCGAGACGCTGGCCGCAAAGGCCCGCATTGATCTGCGAGGCGGGAAAGAGGGCAGCACGCCGAAGGCGCCGCTTGGCCTGACGGATCGGGAATTCGAGGTGCTCAGGCTTGTCGCCGCCGGACAAAGCAATCGCGAGATCGCCGATAATCTGTTCATCTCGTCGAAAACGGCGAGCGTTCATGTCTCCAACATCTTGAGCAAACTCGCCGTCCCCAGCCGCGGTGCTGCGGCCGCCATGGCGCATCGGCTCCGGATGGTTGATCCGGCATAGATGTGAGCTTCAAGGAGTCCTGGCTAAGTCGTCCTGATATCCGCCGCTTTCTCGAAGCCCGCATCGCATTCCATTTTTTCACGGCCTAGGCATTTTGCCTGATGTGCTTAGGCGGCCTTACGTCGAGCATGATGATATGGCGCCCCGAGCGGTGCCCGGGATTTCATCAATCGGAGGTCAAAATGCACATCTCTTCCACCGCCTTGGCCGATACCCAATGCACGATCGATTCCTATGAAGGGGATGCCGATGACTATAGCCGCATCGTTAATCCCTTTCCCGCGCCGGGCCTGGAAGCCGCGCTGCGACAGCTCGCCATCGCCGCCGGCAAGGGCGGCCGGGTCCTTGAGATCGGGTCAGGGCCTGGGTGGGATGCGGATTTTCTCGAGACACGGGGTGTTTCGGTAAGACGAACCGATGCCACGCGACGGTTTCTCGAGTTGCAGGCAGCGCGCGGCAAAGAGGGCGAGCTCCTCAATGTCATCACCGATGACCTCGGCGGCCCTTATGACGCGGCGATCGCTCTCTGTGTTCTCATCCACGTGCCTCGCGACCAGACCGGCCACGTCCTCGAAAAGATCGCCGCCGCGCTGCGCCCCGGAGGCCTCTTCCTGGTGACGATGCGGGATGGAGACGGGGAGACGAGCGGCGCCTACCATATGACCTACTGGCGCCGCCACGACTTCGCGCTGCGCATCAAGGCGGCCGGCCTGGATCTTGAATGGGATTCATATCGCATGAGCCGCAACAACGAAGCGTGGCACACCTTTTACACCCGACGACCGGGATGAGGCGCCGCATTTTCGCGCGAGGCTGCTAGCAGGCGTTCCGATCAAACGATAGGGCGCCGGCTATTTCCAGCTCGTGTAATCGGCGGCGGTGCAACCAAACGGCGCGCGGTCCTGGCCAAACCGCTTCTTCAGCTGCTCGCATCCCCACACGTTCAACGGCGCCGGCATGAGGTTGTTGATGTCCATGCCAGGTGATTGGAATTGCGTTGGCGAGCTCGTGACGTACCAAAGCCAGAAGCCGACTACACCGACGACGATCAGAAGCAACGTCCCGAAGAAAAGCTGCAGCCGCCTCAAGACCGATACCGTCTTTTTGGGTTCTTCGATCAACGCCGGCGCAGCCTGATCGCCGTCTTGCTGCTGCCCCAGGGGTGCAAGAGCCGCGGCGCGCTCGGCATCCGTAAGCTCGACCCGCTGCAGACGATCGTCCAGAAGCACCGGCAGGGCCGTATTGCCGTGCCTGACGGCCATTCCGATCGCCTTGCCATTGGCTTCACCGACAATCAGCGGCTCCTGTCCGCTCTTCATCCGCGTGTAAGCCGATCGTCCCGTTTTGTCGGCGGCGATCTTGTCATTATAGGTGATGGAAAGGACGCCGCGTTTGCGGTCGAATGCACTGATCTCGACTGGGACGGGGATCAGCCTGGCAGGCCGGCGCAATTGCCCCTTGACCCGCCAAATGCGGATACCAAGAAAAATCATGCCCAGGCTCATGCCGCCAAGCAGGACCACGAACAGCGTGAGCGTGATGATCCTGTTCCAGAGCATGTCCAGACCCAGGCTCATTGTCGCGAGTTCCGGATGGTCGGCGGAAATCACCAGATCGGTTTCATAATCGCCGGTATGGAAATCGACGAACATGACCTCGACCTCAGTGTCGTAGTTTCGTCCGCCGTAGCTGTAGACAAGGCGTGCCTCGCAGTCGGTGAAGACTGCCTTGCGTGTCGTGCATTTCCCGTTTTGCACGTCGCCATTCTCTAGCACCAAAGGGTTCTGGCTGATGTGGAAATCGCGGATCACACCGGGTGCTTCCGAGACGAATAGAAAGACGGCCAATGCCAGGATAGTGGGCGTTGACCAGAAGTAAGCGTTCGGCGTGGAGATGACGTTGCGCGCCAGTGAAAGCGGGCGGCTGGGGAGAACAAGCGAAGACAACGGCGCAGACCCCTCAAATGACAGCGCGGCGCGCCGGTAAAGCTTCATACAGCGGCCGATGACCAACGAGCGGAGTTGGCGTCATCCAGACCGGCTTGCACAATCCCATTGTGTGATACCGATCTACAACCTGTTATGGGCGATCGGCAATGCTTTTCTACACGCGCGGGCGGCAATCCTGCGTTGATTCTGTCGATGACGCGGGCGCAAACGAGAAACAGATTTCGGCGATGCCTCCGGACGCACCATCGAGACGATGAAAAACGGTCGGATCGTCAGGCGATCGGCTGTCAGGAGCCGGTTTGACCCTCGCCAAAACTGTTGCCTCTTCGCCTTTAAAGTTGCGTCACCGGTATGAAGGTTGATAGAGGAGCGGCGGCGGTATAGTTTCGCTTTCGCAAATCGACGAATGACACAAGGAATAGTTATCTCATGCCGACAGGTACGGTTAAATTCTTCAATGACGACAAGGGCTTCGGCTTTATCACCCCCGAGGATGGCGGACAGGACGTGTTCGTGCACGTGTCTGCTCTGCAGCGCGGCGGGTCGCTCCGCGAAGGCGACAAGGTCAGCTTCGACGTCGGACAGGATCGCAAGACCGGAAAATCGAAGGCTGAGAACGTCTCAACCCTCTGATTCAAAGTCGAAGATCACCCAACCCGCGTTGAGCGGGTTGGGCTCGTCGCAACGCCATAGGCCGCGACGACGGTAATCGAGGTCTGTGCGTGTCGTTTTGGGGTACCGGGACGGCAGGAATGCTTCACGCATCCACGTCAGGCCGACGCGAGGCGCTCTCTACGCCTCGGATAGAATGCTCTCGGCCGCCTTCTCGGCAATCATGATCACCGGCGAATTGGTATTGCCCGAGACGATGGTCGGCATGATCGAGGCATCGACGACCCGCAGCTTCGCCAGCCCACGCACCCGCAATTGCGAATCAACAACCGCCATCGTGTCGCTGCCCATTTTACAGGTGCCGACCGGATGGAAGATCGTTGTGGCGATATTGCCGGCGCGGCGAATCAGATCCTCGTCACTCTGGTATTGCCTGCCCGGGAGCCTCTGTCGGTACCTGGCGGTAACCCCCGCTCCTCTATAAGGTGGGGGGCATGCCCGATCGATTTCGTTGCAACTAACGGAGCACGCCGGCTTCTTCGGCCGCGACTTTGAAAGCCAATGCGGCTGCGGTTGCATCGGCTTGCCCGTGGATGGCGTCCGTGCAGATCTTCTTGGCGGCGGCGAAGGATGCCGCTTTCTCAGGTGGCCAACAGGTCATCAGATATGCGAGCGCGTCCCTGCTATTGCGGATACTTTTAAGATGGTCGCCATCCCCAACGATGACCTCAACGGGCTGGTCCCAAAAATCGCGGCGCATCGACATCTCCTCAGCTCTTCGGCTATGGCTGAACGTCATCTGCGCGGGCTCGTTCCAGCATGGGACTTTGGTCCCATACGATCGGGCGGACGATCCGTCTGCGCTGCACGTGCGCGGTTCTTGTCCACTGGATTGTGATCTTCATTCCCTCTACAGAAGGGACGTATTCCGAGCCCGTCCCCTTAAGGTGCAATTCATCTATGACGAAAAAAATTTATCTCGCAGGTCCTGAAGTGTTCCTTCCAAACGCCCGTGAAATGCTCGACCGGAAGGCAGCGCTTGCCCGCGAGGCGGGACTTCACCCACTCTCACCCGGTGATCTGGAAATCCCGCAGACGAACTCGAAGCGCGAGCGGGCGGCAGCGATAAACGCGGTGGACGAGAAGATGATGATGGAGGCCGATGCCATCATCGCCAATCTGACACCGTTTCGCGGCATTGCCGCCGATACCGGGACGGCTTTCGAACTCGGCTTTATGTGCGCAAGCGGCAAGCCTGTCTTCGCCTACACGAATGTGGCCCGCGATCACAGCGGACGGGTGAGCGATCTTTATGGCGGCGCCGTCGCCTATGATGCCGAAGGTCGGCTGCGAGATCCGAACGGGATTGCGGTCGAGGATTTCGGCTTGGCCGACAATCTCATGCTGCACGCCGGGATCGAGCGGCGCGGCGGCGTCCTCATCGTCGGAGACGCGGCTCGTGACGCGCTCTATACGGACTTATCCGCGTTCAAGACATGTCTCGCCATCGCAGTCGAGAAGTTGCGCTAAAGGACTTCGTCCAGGCGTTTGTCGAGATCCGCCGTCCGTTGGGCTTTCACGCTGAGCTATGGATTTGGGTCCGCTTAAAACGCTGACCTATCCGAAGGAAGCGTTAATCCGAAGGCGTCGCGCGCCATCAGGCAGGCAGCATCTCCGGGAATGCATTCGCGACAAACGACCGGCCGAATATCGTAGACGAGGCAAGATGTCTCAACACCGACCCGACCCGACAATGCAGCGCAACGCGACCCGTCACAACGCATTCCCGTTTCATCTGCGGCGACGAAGCGGGGGGGCAGCAAATCGAGCGCAGCATCACTTTCCGTGGAAAACCTTGGCCAGTCAGATGAAAAGGAGCAACACGCACCGCAGGTTTGGCAATCTAGATCGCTTAGTGAGTTCATACGCAGCTCCTACCACGGCACCTGCCAACAACGCAAAGTGCTTGATCCGGAAGATGACTGCCCAGCCTAGTCGGCCGTGATCATTTCTTCGGGGCGGGCCTAATTTACGGCGGCGCGGTTTCAGGCGGCCTCTACGAAGTTCTCGCTGTGACGTTCACAGCATTTTTAGGCATTCCTTTAAAAGCTGCCAATGAAGTGCCGAACGATAGAAGAGCGCGAACAAACAAAATCGCGGATGAAACTGACCATTGACATTGGCGGTGTTAAGGCCGAAGCCGCACTCGGCTTCGCAATGCGCGGCCTTTTCACGAGGATTTGAGAGATGAAGACGAAGGCGGCTGCAGCCAACGCCGGAAACCTGATCATGACGGGTATCGTGCTGATGCTGCTCGGCGATCTGCTCTTTGCGCTGAACGATGCGATGGGCAAGTGGCTGCTCACGAACTTCGCCCTCGGCCAGGTGCTGGTGATCCGCTCGGTCGGCTCTTTCATCGTGCTCGGGCCGATGATCGCACGGCAAGGGCCGATGGCCCTGTTCCGTGTCGAGCAGAAGCGCCTCCAGTTCATACGTGTTTTCATGGCGACCGCCGATGTCGCCCTGTTCTACGCGGCCGTCGCCTATCTGCCGCTCGCCGACGTCATGACCTTCTATATGGCCGGGCCGATCTACATAGCCGCGCTCTCGCATTTCTTTCTCGGGGAAAAGATCGGCTGGCGCCGCTGGCTCGCCGTTCTGGTCGGCTTTGCGGGCGTCGTCATCGCGCTGCGTCCGTCGACGGCGATGCTGTCGCTTCCGTCGCTCTTCGGCCTTGCCGGCAGCCTTGCCTTTGCGCTGTCGCTGGTGATGAGCCGTTATCTGCGTTCGACCAGCGACACGACCCTGGTGACGTGGCAGACGATCGCGGCCCTTGCCACCGGCACCGTGCTTAGCATCGGCAATTGGCAGCCGGCAACGCTCGTCAATTGGTCCGGCATGCTGCTGCTCGGTGTCGTCGCCACCTGCGCGCATCTCCTGATCACCCGCTCGCTGAAGCTCGCGCCGGCTTCGCTGCTGGCGCCGATGCAATATACGCTGCTGCTCTGGGCGATCGTGCTCGGCTACATCTTCTTCAACGACATTCCCGATATGCAGATCATCGTCGGCGCCGCAATCATCGTCTTTGCCGGGCTCTTCATCTTCCATCGGAAGAACTTGAAAGAGACGGTTCCGGTCGAAGCCGTCCCGCCCGACGGCCATTGAGGCTATAGCGCCGCTTGTCTTTCAGCTTCGCATAGGACGCTGCTGTAACCCCTGGAATTCCTGCATACTTCCATCCTTGAACCTGCGGGAATAAATCAAACGGTCGGAGGCTTAGTCACTCAGGCTTTCCACGGAACAATTTGGACGCCTGCACGCTACTCTCGAGCATTCAAACCCGGGAGACCGCAATGGAATCCATGACCCTCGAAGACCTATCCTCGCAACTGAAGAAGATCGATTTCTGCATGCTGTCGACGAACGCCGGATCGGGCCGCATCTCGGCCCGACCGATGAGCAATAATGGCGACGTCGAACATGACGGGGATTCCTGGTTCTTTTCGTATGAAGACAGCAGGAAAATCACGGAGATCGAAGGCATCGACATCGTCTCGCTGACGTTCACGGCACCGCCCAGTCTCCTCGGCAAACCGGGGATCTTCATCGCTGTCGAGGGCGTCGCCTCACTGGTGCGCGACAAGGCGGCATTCGAAGACCATTGGGTGCCCGATCTCGAGCGGTGGTTTCCTGAAGGTGTGGACACTCCCGGGATCGTTCTCATCAAAGTCTCGGCGTCCTCCATCCGCTACTGGGATAGTGAGGAAAACGGCGAGGTCACCCTACCCGGATCAGCGAGCTAAGAGAGCGGCATAACGGAGTGCCCTAGATGTTTAGTCCCGGCATTTGCTGGAGCGGATCGAGGGTAAAACGTTCTGGCTGTGAAGCCCATGCTTTGCAGATGAACTCGTAGGGTGTGAGGCCCTTGAGGGTCTTGAGCCTGCGGCCGAAATTGTAAGCGGCGACGAAGTCGGCAAGATGCTGGCGCAGTTGATCGTGGCTTTCATAGTAGAAGCGTCTGACGGTGGCATCCTTGATGGTTCGGTTCATTCTCTCCACCTGACCGTTGGTCCATGGATGCTTCACCTTGGTGGTGCGGTGCTCGATATCATTGGTGGCGCAGGTGTATTCGAAGGCATGGGCCCAGAAACGCTCGCCATTGGCGATCGCCTCCTTGATCAGCGGTACAGCGGAGCCTCCAGCGCCGGGCGTGGTGAACTGGATCCCGTTGTCGGTGAGCACGGTGTGGATCTTGTAGGGGACGGCTGCAATCAAGTGCAGGAGGAACTCGCGCGAGACGGCGGTGGTGGCCTTCTCGTGCAGTTCGACGAAGGCAAACTTCGAGGTGCGATCGATGGCTACGAACATGTGTAACTTACCCTGTTCGGTGCGCACCTCGGCAATGTCGATGTGGAAGTAGCCGATCGGGTAGCTCTTGAACTTCTTCTTCGCCGGTCTGTCGCCGTCGACATCCGGCAGGCGGCCGATGCCGTGGCGCTGCAGGCAGCGGTGCAGCGACGACCGTGTCAGATGCGGGATTGTCGGCTGCAACGCATAGAGGCAGTCATCGAGCGGCAGCAGCGTATACCGGCGAAAGGCAACGATAACGGCCTCCTCCTCGACGGAGAGCACCGTCGATCTCGGCTCTTTCGGGCCGGTCGGAAGGTCCGCAACAGAGGACCGCTTCCGCCACTTGGCAACGGTCTTCTGATTGATCCCGTAACGCTTCGAAAGCGTCCTTAGGCTCTCTTGACTATGTTGTATCGCTCGACGGACTGCCTCTGTCGTCGTGGCGCTCCCATGAAGAACTTGGCCCATAACGCATCCTTTGATTCGGAAGACAAGGATGCCCCATCAAAGCCTGGGATCAAACACCTAGAACAGGATGATTTTAGGCCCGTTTGGCCTAAAATCTGAATCCTGCTCTAAATTAAAGAGTTAGAGCAGGATGTCGCCCGAAAACCGCTCACTCTTTTCGGCATCATGCTCTAGTCTGCGGGCGGCGGCTCCCAGCCGAAGACGCTCCGGCCGCCGAAATCGGCGGAGTGGCGGAATTCGCCGGCGATGATTTCCTTGAGGTCGGGACCTGTCACATAGCGTTCCATCTGCCTGGACTGGTCATCCAGGCGCTTGAGCGCCTGCAGCTCTTCCTCCCGTCCGAGCCTGCCCTTCTGCACTGCCGATTTCATCACCCCGATCGTCTCGTCATAGACCTTGAGCGGCACCGGGAAAGGATGGCGGTCCTTGCCGCCGTGGGCGATCGAGAAGCGTGCCGGATCGGAAAACCGGCAGGGCGCGCCGTGGACGACTTCGGCCACCATGGCCAGCGCCTCCACCGTGCGGGCGCCGACACCGGGAACCAGCAGCAGCTCTTCGAAATCCGCCGGCCCTCGGTCGGCCGCGGCGGCGAGGTTTCCATGGAGGCGCCGCATATTGACATCGCTCTCGCGCACATCGTGATGCGCCGGCATGATCAGGTGCGGCAGCATCGGCTGCTCGGCCGGCTCGGGCGGCGGCTGCTCGACACGCAGCAGCGCGGCGGCCTCGCGGATGATGCGGTCGGGACCGAGTGTTGCCAGCAGATCGAGCTGGCCGCGCCGCGACCGCTCGGCGCGCCTGTCGGCCAGATTGACGATCGTGCCCTGGCTCCTGCCCTCGATTGCCGCATGCGGCGAATCGACAAAACTCTCCAGCCCTTCCGACAGCCAGTGATAGCGCCGGGCCTGCCGCCTGTCGCCGTTCATGCCCTGTTGCACGACCACCCAATGGCCGTCATCGGCAACGATGAAACCGTGCAGATAAAGATCGAACCCATCCTGAAGCGCAGCGCTGTCGACCTTGGCGATGAGACGGCTCGTCGTCGCCAGGCCTTCGCCATCGAGGCCGACGCGTTCGCCGATCGAGACGAGCTCCTGCGGGGTTTTGCGCGAATGCGCGCCGCGGCCGCCGCATACATGCAGGCCGAGTTCGCCGGCGCGCGGTTTCAGCCCGCGCTTCAACGCGCCGAGAACGCTTGTCGTGATGCCGGAGGAATGCCAGTCCATGCCCATCACTGCGCCGAAGGACTGGAACCAGAAAGGGTGGGCGAGCCTGCGCAGGAATTCGTCACGGCCGTAGTGATGCACGATCGCTTCGGTGATCAGGGCTCCGAGCCGCGTCATCCGGTCGCCGAGCCAATGCGGCACACGTCCCCCGTGAAGGGGAAGATCGGCACTGCCTGCGCGTTGTGACATTTCGTTTCCTTACGCTTCCATCACCGGAAAAAGTCAGCCCGGCCGCCTCTTCCGACGCCGCACGGAACCCAAAAATATTCCAGGCGTTTGTTTTCGCAGTTAGAAGCCGAGGCAATCATGACCGCAATCGAGACCGTCTTCAATAACCCGAGCCTGCCCCAGGCAAAATCGCAATGGCCGGACGGCCGCGAAAAACAGAATAACAGCGCGTTGCGCCTGGAAGGCAGCGCCGAGAAGGCGGCCTTCCTGATCAACGGCAACCGATATTTCGCCGAAGTTTCGCGGGCGCTGCGCCAGGCACGGCGCACGATCTGGATCATCGGCTGGGATTTCAATCCCGACATCCCATTAGAGCCGGAGAAATCCGACGAGACTTTGGCAGACCTGTTGCATGGGCTCGCAGAGGCCAATCCCGAACTCGAGATACGCATCCTAATCTGGGCGCTCGGGCCGGTCTATTCGGAAAAATCCCTGCAGGTGCTTCGCAAGAAGAACTTCCCGAGGAATGCCAGGATCGACCTGCGTTTCGATCTTCAAAGTGCCGTTCGCGGCTGCCACCATCAGAAACTCGTTTGCATCGACGACGCCGTCGGTTTTATCGGCGGCATCGACCTGACGTCGCGGCGATGGGACACAAAACGCCATCATGCATGGGACAGGCATCGGCGGGACCCCGAGGGCGTGTCCTACGATCCGCTGCATGACGTTCAGGCGATGGTCACGGGCGACGCCGCCCGGCTGATCGGCGATATCGCCAGGCGGCGCTGGGAAACAGCCACCGGCGAAGGGCACCGGCCGCTTGCCGAGCGCGCGCCCTTTCCCTGGCCGGACGATCTTGCCGTTTCGCTGCGGGATATCCCGGTAAGATTCGCGCTCACGGAGCCGGCGACGAGCTTGCGCGCCGGCATCAGCGACGGTATCGCCTCGACATTGGACATCATCTCCCGGGCACGGCACCTGCTTTATATCGAGGCGCAATATCTCGCCTCCTTCCGCGTCGCCGATGCCATTGCCGCGCGGCTGCAGGAGGAAGACGGGCCCGAGGTCGTTATCATCTGCACGCGCAGCTCCCACGGGCTGATCGAAAAGATTATCATGGGCGGCAATCGCGACCGCGTCATCCGCCTTCTCAAACGGGCCGATCGCGCGAACCGGCTGCGGGTCTATTTTCCCGTTGTGCCCGGGCCAGCCGTGCCCGGGCCGACAGTGCCCGGGCCAATCGTCCCCGGGCCGACAGCGCCGGCCACGGTCGACGAGGTCGAGGTGCTCATCCATTCCAAACTGATGATCGCCGACGATGAGCTGGTGCGCATCGGCTCATCCAATCTCAACAATCGCTCCGAAGGGATTGATTCGGAATGCGATATCCACTTCGAGTCTGAAACAGACGAGCACCGCCGCGCGGTGGCGGAGCTGCGCAACCGCCTGCTTGCGGAATATCTCGGAACAGGCACCGAGACCTTTGCAGCCGCCTACGCGCAAAGCGGCTCGGTGATCGAAGGGATCGAGGCGCTGAATGGTGGCGCCCAGGGTTTGAGAGAATTCGCCATCGAGCTTTCCGGCAGCATCTCACCGGTCAGAGGGACCGGATTCTTTGACCCGGCCCGGCCTTTCCTGCCGCTACGCCGATTGGGCCTCGGCGCGCTCGTCCGCCTCCTCGTCCGTCCGGCGTGATCTTCGGAAGACGATCTCACTGATGAGGAGAAGCGCCGTTCCGAGCGCCAACGGTATGAAGAAATAGGCGCAGCGAAACGCGATCAGCGCGCCGATCGAGGCTTCCTGCGGCACCGCATAGGAGACGGTCGCCTCCAGGACGCCGAGCCCACCAGGAACATGGGTTGCGAGAATTGCCGAATTGGCCAGCACATACGCTGTCACCGACCTGAAGAAAGCGACGTCGCCGAAGGCCGAAAGCATCTGGTGCAGGCAGGCGGAAACGAGAATGAAGTTGATCGTCCCGACCACGACCTGCGCGACGGCAATCGAAAATCGCGGCAGCTGAAACGACCATCGCCAAAGCCGCAGCTTGCCGCGGATGAAAAACGCCAGCGCCGCATAGACGACCGGCACGATGAGCGCCAGCACGCCGAAGATGCGTACGCTGGCCGGATCAAGCCGCAACAGGCGCCCGGCATCACCCGGATTGACGATCAGAGCAAGGCCGCCGAGCGTGATCAGCCCGAGCCCGACCGTGACGCCGCAGAACAGGATGATCTTCGCCACGTCCTCGGTCGTCAGTCCCCAGCGCGAATAAAAGCGGTAGCGGAAGGCACCGCTGCTCAGCCCGGCAAAACCGATATTGTGGCCGAGCGACAGGCTGATGAACGAAGCCAATGCAATTTTGGGATACGGCAAGGATTTGCCGAGCGAACGGATCGCCAGCAGATCGAAACAGCCAAGACATAGATAGGATGCCGCAGCAAAGAGAAGCGCTGTACAGAAGCTTGAAAGCGGTATGCTGCGAACCGACTGGACGATCTGGTAGAGGCTGTACTGCTCGAAGATGCGATAGAGAAGAAAGACCGCAAAACCAAGGGCGGCAACCAGCAGTCCATTCCAGCTCATGCTTTTCAAACTCATCGATTGTCCTCGGGAGTGCGAGCGCGGTGGGTCGATAATCTGGAACGATCAAACGAGTTTTGTGTTCCCCCGGAACAAGGTCGATGTCCCCATGGGACGAATTTCAGCGGGCCCATGGCGGAAAAATCAATCAAAGTCCTGACTTACAACGTGCACAGCTGTATCGGTAGCGACCGTAAGCTCGATCCCGGGCGCATCGCTGCGGTCATCGCCGAGGCACAAGCCGACATCGTCGCGCTTCAGGAGGTCGATGTCCTCAGGCGCCGGACTGGCGGCATCGACCAGGCCCATATGATCGCCTCACTTCTCGAGATGCAGGCCCATTTTCACCCAGCGCTGTCGGTCGCCGAAGAGCAGTATGGCGATGCGATCATCACCGCTCTGCCGACGGGCGCGGTCAAGGCCGGCCCGCTGCCATCCATCGGCGAACAGCGCGGCGCCATTTCCGTCGAAATCCTGGTCGGCAACAGAAAACTGCTGGTCGTCAACACCCATCTGGGCCTTCGCGGCCGCGAGCGCATGCGGCAGATGACGACGCTCTTGAACGCGGGCTGGCTGCGCGGCACGGCGGACGAACCGCTTCCCACTATTCTCTGTGGCGACTTCAACGCCATTCCGTCGTCGGCGACGTACCGACTTGCCGCGCGATCGCTGAAGGACGCCCAGCGCGCAGGCAATGCGCGGCCTAGAGCGACCTTTCCCGCCCGCTACCCGCTGATGCGTCTCGACCACGTCTTCGTCACCGACGACCTCATCGTCAAGCAGGCGACGGTTCTGGAAAACCGCCTGGCAAGGGTCGCCTCCGACCACCTTCCTCTGCTCGCGGAAATTGCCTTCGCGTAAAACGCGCGCCGCAGCTCTTCGGATAGGATCGTCGCGCGCTTCTACCTGGCAAACTTCCGGTTCATCGCGGCCGCCACCAATGGCAGTGCCGTCGTCGTCACGGTTCCGAGCGGCAGCAGCCGGATGCCTCTCGTGATGACGAATGCTGCAGCCATTGCGCCTGCCAGCTTGAGCCAGGGCTGATTGCCAAGCTGCGCATGGGCGCTCGCATCGGCCCAGCGGGCGTTCTCAGCAACGACGGTCGCCGCCTGTCGCTGGATCACGTGAAGGCGGGCGCTGAGGTTTTCGAGTTCTTCTCTCAGGTCTCGCAGACGGTCTTCCAACACATGATCACCGGAGACCAGGAGACGGTCTTCGACAATGCCTTCAACCGGAGCCTGGCGGCCGAGCGTCGCAATATAAGCCAGATATTCGGCCTCGCTCGCGAAGCCCTCACGCCTGATGAGATCGGGATTGGCGTTCGCCTCTTCGAAGGCAGCCGGCGCAGTGTCGGCATTGTCGCGCCCATCCCCATTCGTACCGGTGTCCCCGAATTCGTCCTTGAACATGATGCATCTCCCGTTGTTCCTGGCGATAGAACGCTCGAAGGATCAGAAGGATGCATCGGCCGCGGTTTTGGGGCGGGGTCCGGTCGGGACCTCCGCGCCTGCCACAACCGTCATCGTCGCGACGCGCCGAAACGTTCGGGCCGAAACGCCGCCAGCAGCGGATGGCGGCGGCCGGTGGCGATCTCGTCCGCAAGCAACTCGCCGGCGATCAGGCCGAGGGTCGCGCCGCTATGGCTGAAGGCGACGAAATAGCCCCAGATCGACGGCAGCTCGCCGAAGACCGGCTCGCCGTCGCCCGGAATGGGCTTCGGGCCGACCCCATAATCGTCGACCTCAAGCGTCGGATTGCCTTCGAGAACCCTTGAAGCTTCGCGCAGCAGCCCGTCCAGCGTCGATTGCCTGACCTCATAGCTGCCGTCCGGCTTCACTCCGACCTCTTCCTCGGACCAGGCCGAATCGAGCGCGAAACCGCCATTGGGTGTGGGCCGGATGGCGACGCGGGGAGTGTTGAGCACGGCCTTCAGCGCATGGCGGATCGGCTTGGTCCTGACGAGCAGGGCGACCGGCGTTGCATCGTCGATATGCTGGCCGGCTTCGGCGACGATTGCCGGAACGGCGCCGCCTGCGGCAAGCAGCACGGACTCCGCTTCCCAATACCTGCCGTCCGCGGTGCTCACGCCGCGGACGCGGGCGCCTTCGACATCAATTTTCGCGCGCCCGGCGTCCGTCACGATCTCGCCGCCGAGAAAACGGAATTCCTCCGCGAGAATGCCGATCAGGGATGGGAGATCGACCCAGCCTTCCCCGGGATTGAAGATCGCACCCTGAGGCGTCACCGCGCCGGCGTCGACACCGGGCGTGGTTCCGGCAATGTTTTCCTGCGCCAGCCATTGCGCGTGATAGCCGAGATCGCACTCATAGTTGAAGATCTCGGCAATCTCATTACCGGCGTCATCGGCATCCCAGGTCAGCCCGCCATCGAAACGCAGCCAGGGCGCATCCGGATATCGGGCGGCGAGCGTTCGATACCGGTCGATGCCGGCAAGGCGCAGCCGGTGATAGGCATCGGAGCGTCTCCGGGCCGAATTGAGCCAGGCGAGCGAACGGCCGGAAGCGCCATTGGCGAGCGGCCCGTCACTG
This sequence comes from Rhizobium acidisoli, assembly GCF_002531755.2. NCBI lineage: Bacteria > Pseudomonadati > Pseudomonadota > Alphaproteobacteria > Hyphomicrobiales > Rhizobiaceae > Rhizobium > Rhizobium acidisoli. The sequence continues at coordinate 192,332 of NZ_CP035000.1, forward strand.
ACGAGCACGGTGGCGATCCCAAGGCGCGCGAGATGGACGGCCGTCGAGACGCCGAATATGCCGCCGCCGATGACGACAACCTTCGAAGGTTTTGGGGAAGCATTCATGTCGATAACCTTGTTTCCTGCTATGTCGAACGAATTCCGATGCATCCGTCGTGAGAGACGGCGGCGGCATGCTTCACGTCAGGGGCTAGAGGACTTCAGCAAGGAAGCGCTTCAGCCGCTCGCTTTGGGGATTGTCGAAGATCTGCTGTGGGCAACCGGCCTCGACGATCCGGCCCTCATCCATGAACACCACCTGATCGGCGACCCTGCGCGCAAATCCCATCTCGTGCGTGACGACGGCCATGGTCATGCCCTGGCGGCCAAGCGCCGCCATCAGGTCGAGAACGCCCTTGACCAGTTCGGGATCGAGCGCACTCGTCACTTCGTCGAACAGGATAAGCTCCGGATCCATGGCAAGAGCTCGCGCGATGGCGACGCGCTGCTGCTGCCCACCCGATAGACCTGCCGGGCGATGATCTCTGCGCTCGGCAAGACCGACCTCGGCCAAACGCGCCTCGGCGATGCGTCGCGCCTCCTGCCTCGGCATCTTCTTGATCTTCGTCAGGGAAAGCATGACGTTCTCAAGCGCTGTATGATCGGGAAAGAGGTTGAAGTGCTGGAAGACCATCCCCACCCGCCGGCGCAACCGCTCCGGTTTCATGGCCAGAATGCTGTCGCCATCGAGCAGGATGTCGCCGCCTTTCGGTTCCACCAGCCTGTTCATGCAGCGCAAAAGCGTCGATTTGCCCGAGCCGGAGGGTCCGATGATGCAGGTGACGGTCCCGGCGGCGATGTCGAGGTCGACGCCCTTCAGCACATCGAGATCGCCATAGGCCATGCTCAGATCCCGGATGTTCAGGGCGCCGCCCTGGAAGCGCGGTTTCGTCTCTCCGGAAGATTTGGCCGCGGGCTGCGGGACGGCAGCGGCCTGCAATTCGCTGACCTCGGCCAGACCGCTCGCAGCACCCATGCCGCGGCCCTGTTTTCCCAGACGCAGTCTCACGTCGATATAGTTGACCAGGTGGGTGAGCGGCACGGTGATGACGAGATAGAAGAGGCCCGCCAGCAGCAAGGGCGACAGATTGCCCGTTACGACAGCCTGATCCTGCCCGACGCGGAAGATCTCCCGCTCGGAGGCGAGCAATCCGAGGAAATAGACGAGGCTGGAATCCTTGACGTTTCCGATGAACTGATTGACCAGCGCCGGCAGGACGCGCCGGATGCCTTGCGGAACAACGATCAGGCGCATGCCCTGCCCGTAGCTCATGCTCAGCGCCCGGCAGGCTTCCATCTGGCCGCGCTCGACGCTTTGGATGCCCGAGCGGAAGATTTCGCCGATATAGGCCCCGGCGATCAGGCTGAGCGCCAGGATGCCGAGCGGGAATGGCGACGGGCCGAAGATCTCGCGTCCGATCCGGGCAAAACCCTGACCGATGATCAGGATCGTGACGATCGCCGGCAAGCCGCGAAAGATATCGGTATAGATGCGCGCGGGCAGCCGCAGCCAGCGGGACTGCGAGATGCCCATCACGGCGAGAGCCATGCCGATGACGACGCCGAGCACCGTCGAGGCGGCGGCCAGGATCAGGGTGTTCTTCAGGCCGACGCTGATCATGCTCGGCAGCACTTCCGCCATGGCGTCCCAATCCAGGAAGCTGCGGCGCAGATTTTCAAGCCAGTTCATCGAGATCCCCATCGAAGCCCTCGCCGGGCATAAGGCCGTCCGCCGGAGCGGACGGCCTGCGGCCTCACTTCTTGGGAAGATACTGGTCCGGCATCGGCGAGCCTGGGAACCATTTTTCGTAGAGGGTCTTCCAGGTGCCGTCCTGCATCGCGTCGTGAAGGGCGCCGTTCAGCGCCGTGCGGAAGGCATCATTCCCCTTGCGGATCACGAAGCCCGCCGGCGCATCGAAGGACGGGATGTTGACCGCAATCTTCAGCGCGGGATAGCGCTCGCCATATTGTTTGGCAGCCTCGTAATCGAGAAAATGCGCATCGACCGTTCCGTTGTTGAGGGCGGCGACGGCGGAATTGTTGTCGGGGAATTTCACCAGATCGGTCCCACCGAAGTTCTTGGCCGCATAGACTTCCTGCAAGGTCCCCTGCACGACGCCGAGACGCTTGCCCTTGAGGCCGTCGGCATCCTTGATGCCGGCATCCGCGGTCAAAACCGAGAGATAACCGGCAAGATAGCCGTCGGAAAAGTCGACGGTCTTCTTGCGGGCTTCGGTGGTGCCGATCGCGGCGACGGCAACGTCGAACCGTTCGTTTGCCACCGACGGCAGGAGGGCTGAAAATTCCTGACCCGTGAAGGTCACCTTGTCTTTCGTAAAGCCGAGGCGGGAGACGACGTTGAGAAACAGCTCGATATCGAAACCGGTGAACTGACCGTCGGCCGTCGCAAATGTATAGGGCTTGGAATCACCCATCGTGCCGACGCTGATCATCCCCGTCTCGATCAGGTTATAGGGATTGTCGGCCGCAACCGCAGAGCCTGCGCCCATCGCAAGAAGGCACGTCAATATGCCGGCCCGCAATGGGGCAAGGGTGGCCGCAAATGTCTCAAAAGGCTTCATCGTCGTTCTCCGCTCTGAAAGGAATGCTCTTGTCGGCATGTTGGTTCGCCCAGCCCCTGCCACGCATCAGCGGCAGAGATTTAAGGACAGGATACCGGTCTCCGCTAAAAAGAGACCGGTCTCCCGACATAGTTGATATCTGTCAATTGACCGGTCGTCAACAACTCTTGTAGTCCTCGGTTATGGAAGATTCCGCTCATCCCAAACGCCCAGTCACGGTCGCCGACGTTGCGAAGGCCGCAAAGGTCTCGAAGGCTACGGCCGCACGTGTGCTCGGCGGCTATGGCGTCGTCAGCGCCCAGATCAAGGATCAGGTGATGGCGGCCGCCGCCGCGCTCGAATACCGCCCGAACGAGCTTGCCCGGAGCATGAGCACGGGACGATCCGGCATCATCGGCGTCGTTGTCGGCGATATCGAGAACGCTTTCTTCAGCCTGGCGGTGCGCGGCATCAGCGATGCGGCCCGCCTTGCCGGCTTCAACATCATCATCGCCAATTCGGGCGAACAACTCGATGCTGAAAGGTCGGCCATCGACCTGCTGATCGGCAAGCGCGTCGATGGCCTGATCGTCACGCCCGCCCGTTGCGACCGCCTCGATCACCTGCAGCATGTCCGCCGCACCGGCGTGCCGCTGGTGCTGTTCGACCGGGCCATCCCGGAACTCGATGTCGACGCCGTGACCGGCGACGACCGGGAGGCAGCCCTCACCGCGACACGGTATCTGATCGGCCAAGGGCATCGCCGCCTCGCCTATGTCTCCGCCATGGATGCCGAGAAAGGCGGGCTCACCGATATCGCGCTGATTTCGAATTCCGCCGTGCGCGAACGCGTGGAAGGCTTCGTCAGCGCCCTGGCCGAGGCGGGCTTGCCGAACCCTCTTCATTACATCAGGCTCGGCGCCACGGACCAGCATCAGACGGACGCCGTGATGAAACGTCTGCTTTCGGAAACAGCGCCGCCGACGGCGCTGCTAGCATCCGACAGCCTCGTCGGCTTGCGCATTTTCAAGTCGCTGCAATCGCTCGGCCTGTCGATGCCGCAGGATGTCTCGATGATTTCCTTTCTGGACGCCGACTGGACCAGCGTCACCGTTCCACCGATCACCATCGTCGACCAGCGCGTTTACGAGCTAGGCAAACTCGCCGGCGAACGGCTCGTCGCCCGCATCGAGCGCACACCGCTTGCCGTCGAACATCTGCGCGTTACCACGAGCCTTGTCCTGCGCGGCTCCGTGGCGACGATCGGCCCGTGAGATCCGGGCTAAAGCCGAGATGCTCTAATCATAGAGCTCGCCATGACCAATCTGCTCCTGCCTGGCAGATTTCTCGCTGATCGCGGGATCGTCGGCCGGATCGGGATCTTTCTTGTTGGCATCATGCAGAAACTGGGCGGCTTCAAGCAGCGCTGATGTTATCTCTTCGGTTGCCCATCCGGCTTCATTCGCCGCTGCAATCAGTCCTTCCAATGCGTCGCGCGCGGCATCGGTCGCCTCTTTGAAGCGTTGCGCGGGCGCCTCGGTTTTCGGTGATGGAAAGGTCATCGGAATTCCCTCCATTGGCTATTGGAGATGAACGCAGCCCGCGGGAAATGGATGCACGATCATGCGGATTTCGGCGACTTCCGCCTCAGATGACCGTCTGCAACAGAAACGGCGAGCGCTCCAGCGGACGCTGGGCAAGGATCCTCAGCATCGCCGGGCCTTGTATGCCGGTCGTCGTCGTCGAGCGGCCGTCGTGATAGACCACCGTCATAACGCGGCTGAGGCTATCGTACCTGATCTGTGCGATCGTGCGCGTGTGAACCTGAAAGATGAATTCGTGGGGCTGAGACTTTCGCCTGGACCGCTTCGAGCTCATTGTGATGCCCCAGCAAAATGATGGCAGCATTGACCCGGCCGTCCCCGGCTCAGGATACGCGTGATAGTCGACAACACATCCCTCATCGAGTGCCTCCAATGCGCTCAATATTCGACCAAGCGACAAAGCGGTCAGTTCCGGCAATCGAACCGGCGACCTCCAGGTCAGAGACTTGGCCTCACACTACAGACGCCGATCAAGCACATATTGTTTCCACGGTCGCGTGACATCGGCGTGACATGCAGATCACTGCTCGAAAACTTGTCCGAAACGGGCATTGTGAGGTGTCGGTTCCACCAGGGGCGACAGCCCATCAATGCAATGTTCTATGTATCCCATGGGTACGGGCGGCGTGCGGCCAGTATCCGACGGTGCGCGCGAGCTACCGAATGGCTTCGTCCACGACGAAAACCGCATCCCCGAGCCGTTCGATCTCGCAATCCAGTTCGTACACCTCGACTTCGTCAAGACCTTCAGTGAGCAGCAACCGCTTGCTGGCCTCGATCAGGCGTTCCGTGCGCCCGACAATATCGAGAGCGCTTCGTATGATGATGTCGAGCATGCCGTTGCCCTCGCTTGAATGACCAAGTGTCGGGCATAATCGGAATGCTGACAATCCCGAAATCTTGTCAGATGCGCGCGCGGATCGTGTCGTAGAAATTCCGCACCTCACGCAGCGCCGACTGGTGGCGACGGCGCGGCAGAGAGGCGCGGTGTCCCGCGAAGGCGAAGGCAGCCGCGACCGCAGCAACGAGAAGGAGCGTCGAGGCCGGATAGAGTTTCACCGCCGCTTCCGTCTGACGCATCGCTTCCCCGGCCCCGCCCTTTACCGATAGGGCGCCATCGAGGATTTGCCGCTGGAGCGTGTCGATTTGCTGTCGTAGCGCGCTCAACTCCTCACCCAGGCCGTGATCAGGCTGCCGGGGAACGCCGACGGAGGCCGTACTCCGATCGATAACGGCTTTCGGCACCGGCTCGCCGATCTTGCTTCCTTCGGGGTCGAGGGTAGCCGTCTCAATGCTCTTGCGTCGCGGCATGATCCATCTCCTTAGCAAACGGTGATCACTCTGTGCTAGTCGTCATCGAACGAGAAGACCGGCCGATAGTGGCGCTCGGCAATCAGCAAGCTCCGGTCGGGCCGGATGATATAAATTTCCTCGACCTGCCGTCCCCATTGATCCGTGAAGCTGTGTGGGAAAGAAGACCCCACGGGCGATTTGGTCAACTTCGTCCGAGGCTGGCCATTATAGGTGATGCTGCCGGGGATGGGGGCCAGCCCAGCCGACGTGTAATATCCTTCGCCGGTCGTGCAGCCCGTCAGGATAACGGCAAAGACCAGCCCAAATCCCGTGCTCCGCTTCATAGAACCTCCAGCCGTTCCGTCCTTTGGGCGTCACTCATTCCATCGCCAATGTAACAGGGGACGATGGACATTGTTCCAGAATCGGCTGGAGACGTCGCAACGAGTTGCCCAACAGCATAAGGCTTGCCTTGAACGTATGGGCTTGGCATTCGAGCCCGACCTTGAAGGCCTTCAAGCGGCGACTGCAGGAATAGGCAAGCCCAGGATCTCGGCATGTCGGCAAAGCTTCTCCCAAGCCGCATCGCCGACCGGCACGCCTTCGTCCAACGCAGCGCGGCGCCTTCGCGCCGCGCTGTCACCCGGCATGCGGACCGGGCCGTCGTTCCACGGCGCGGAGGGGTTGCTGCGGCAAGCAGAGGCGAGAAAATCGGACTGCGCGGTAAAGGCGTCCAGCCCTGCGAAAAAGGCGGGATCGATGACCTGAAGAAAGGCGCTTTGCGAAAACACGCCAAGCGGTGCGTTCGCCCGGCCCTTGCCGGAAAGCCCCTGCCCCAGCAACTCGACGATCAGTCCGAGCCCAAAACCCTTGTGTCCCTTCAATTGGCCGCCAAGGGGCATCATCGTTCCGCCGCGTTCTGTCACCTCACGCGGGTCATCGGTCGGCTCGCCAGCGGCGGTGAAAGCCCAGGCCTCGGGGAATTTCTTGCCGGCCTTCGCCAGATTTTGCGTCATCGTCGTGGTTGTGATCGAAGCCGAAACATCGATCAGGATCGGATCCTCCGATGTCGGGAAACCGGCCGCCATCGGGTTCGGCGTCAGGAGCGGCTTGGTGCCGCCATAGGGCGCGACACGGCTTGCCGCAGGATGCGACACCGATAGCTGCACGATCAGGCCCTGCTCGGTAACCTGCCGCATGAAGGCCGAAAGAGCGCAGGTATGATGGCAGTTTCGGATTGCCGCGGTGACGACGCCATGATCGCGCACGCGTTCGCAGGCCTGGTCGATCGCCTTGGTCAAAAGCCACGCGCCGGGCAAGGATTTGCCGTCCCAGACAAAGGCCGCGCCGCGGTCATTGACCACCTCATAGCTGCCGGATTTCGCCAGCGAACCGTCCTCCAACGCTTCGACATACCAGTTCAGCAGACTGACGCCATGCGTTTCATGGCCGATCATGTCGCCCTCCACCAGGACGGCGGCCGTGGTTTCGGCCTTGTCCGGCTCCATCCCGGCGCCGGTCAATATCTGCTCGGCGAATTGAGTGAGGGCAATGCGGTCAATCAGCGGCATAGGCATCCATCCGTCATGTCATGGAAGACGCGGGCCATCCGAAAGAGCGTGGCCCGCGTTTAGGTACGCAAACCAGCTTACTTGAAGCGGATCTGCGACAGCTGCAGCTCGGAATTCGTCGCGATCGTCGGCTTGAAGTCGAGACGCGGCGAAACGCGGGTGAAACCGACCATATGGAACATCGGAATATCGGCGATGATCTCGGTGTTCACCTTGGCGAAAAGCTCCTTCCAGAGTTTCGTGCGCTCGTCGCCGGTGGCTGAGGTCGCCTTGGCGATAAGGGCGTCGACCGCGGGATCCCGAACCATGGAATGGGAGCCGTCGGTGGCGTATTTCACGAATGCTGTGAAGACGGGATCGCCGGTGGCATTGTCGTGCTGCGACTGGGTCAATGTCGGACCGGAATCGGCGACGAAGGGTGCAACGAAATAGCCGTTCCACACGGAAACATCGTACATGTCGAGCTTGACGTTCAAGCCGACGTCCTGAAGCATGGCCATCATCGCTTCCATCGCCTCGGTGGCGTTGGGATATTGCCCGTTGCGGCCGATAATGCGGATCTGCTGATCGACCGGCACGCCGTCGGCTTTTGCCGCTTTGACCAGTTCCTTTGCTTTTTCGGGATCATAGGGCCAGGCGGGGATATCGGCATTATAGCCGATCGTGGTGGGTACGACGAGTTGCGTGGCGATCTTTGCCTGTCCGGGAAACAGCGTTCCGAGCATGGCCTGACGATCGATGGCGAGGTTCATCGCTTCGCGTATGCGCCGATCATTGAGCGGTGCTGCGCGGGTATCGATGCGCAGCGATGTCGTCTCCGAATTCGGATAGGCGAAATCGGTTTCCTTGTTGGTGGCATCCTGCACCGACACGGCCGGAACGATATCGGCTTCGCCGGCATCGACCATGGCGGCTGCGACCGCGCTATCCGAGCGGAACAGATAGGTCGCCTGCTCCACCTGCGGCTTCTCCCCCCAATAGTCCGGATTGCGCTTCAGCACGATCGACTGGCCAATCTCCCATTTGTCGAATGTATAGGGGCCGGTGCCGATCGGCTTGCGGGTAAACTCGTCTGCAGGTGTCGCTTCGGCCGATTCGACGGCCATCACCGTCATCAGCAACGGAAGAATCGGCTGCGCCGGTTTTGTCGTAATGCGGATGGTATTGGCATCAGGCGTCTCGAAGCTGAATTCCGTGCCGCCGAAATATTTGCCGCCAGTCTCGCAGCTGAGCTTCTTGTTCTTGTTGCGCTCGATCGTGAACTGGACGTCTTTGGCGGTGAACGGCTTGCCATCGTGCCATTTGACATTCGGGCGCAGCTTGAACTCCCAGGTGTCGTCGTCGATCTTCGACCATTCCGTCGCCAGGCGGGGTTTGAGGCCGCCATTGACGTAATCGAATTCCACCAGCATCTCGTTGACGTTTTCGGAAATGACCCGGCCGACGTCCTGGCGCGCTGCCATGCAGGGCTCCACGACATCGACGGTTTCGGCAAGCACAACAGTGACGTTGCTCTTGGCATCCTCAGCGTGGGCCGAGCCGATACTCAGCCCGATCACCGCGGTTGAAAAGCAGGCAGCTACCAAATGCAGTTTCATTTCGTTCTCCTCCCATGCGCCGGCGGCGCTATTTACAGCAAACCTCGTCTTGTTTCGCTGGTCCCGCCCTCGCCTCCTTCCTGCGAGAGCGACGCTAATACATAAGCGCACTAATATACTAGTTGAGAAGTGCGATCAAGCGCGGCGCCCGAACCACGAGCTGTCACCCGCCTGAATTCTCGTTTTTTAGCCGTGGCGAAGCGCGTCAGTCAGCGCATCTCTTCATGGGTAAGACCCGCTCAGCGGCGCACCCATTGCGCCCGCCTCAAAGCCGGCGATTGATCGCGAAGTTTCGTCACCGCGATCAATCTGATACTTCTCGGTCTCAGTTGCGCAGATCCGGGGGCAACAGGCCGGCGGGGAAATTCTGGTAAGCGACGGGGCGCAGAAACCTGCGGATTGACATGGTCCCGACGCTGGTCGCACCGAAATTGGTCGATGCGGGATAAGGTCCGCCATGCACCATGGAATCGACAACCTCGACGCCGGTTGGGAAGCCATTGACCAGCAATCTACCCGCCCTCCTTTCCAGGATCGGCAGCAGGTCGCGGGCAAGGCCAAGATCTGCGTCATCCATATGGATCGTCGCAGTCAGCTGTCCCTGGAAGCTTTCGGCAAGGGTGAGCATCTCTTCCGGCGAGCCAACCCGCACGACGAGACCGAGAGAGCCGAAGACCTCTTCGCTGAGCGAATGATCGGCAAGCCAGGCCGAGCCATTGGTCTCGAACAGGTTCGGGGCGGCGTCCCGGCCAGCGCTCTCAACGGAAAGAACCGGCGCGACGGCATTGCTCGCCCGCATGCGCTCGACACCGTCGTGATAGGCGGCGGCGATGCCTTGGGTCAACATCGTCTGTGGCGCCACCTTTTCGAGAGCCGACTTGGCAGCGCCGGTAAACCTGTCCGCCTCCGGCCCATCGACCACGACGGCGATACCGGGCTTGGTGCAGAACTGGCCCGCCCCAAGCGTCAGTGAGCCGGCCCAGCCTGAGCCTATCGCCTCCGCCCGGGCAGCGGTCGCCGCCGGCAGCAGGAACATCGGATTGACGCTGCCGAGTTCCCCGAAAAACGGGATCGGTTCGGGGCGCTGGGCGCAAAGGTCGAAGAGCGCACGACCGCCGGCAAGCGATCCGGTAAAGCCGACCGCCTTGATGGCGGGATGCGTGACCAGAGCCGTGCCGACATCGCGGCGCCCGCCCTGGATCAGGCTGAAGACGCCGGCCGGCATTTGGGTGCGCTCGACAGCAGCGGCGATCGCCTCGGCAATGATCTCGCCGGTGCCGGGATGGGCTGAATGTCCCTTCACCACGACTGGGCAGCCGGCGGCGAGCGCAGCGGCCGTATCACCACCGGCCGTCGAAAATGCCAGCGGAAAATTCGAGGCGCCGAAGACGGCGACCGGGCCGATCGGCCGCTGCACCAGACGGATCTCAGGCCGCGGCGCCGGTTGCCGATCGGGTTGCGCCGCATCGATGCGAGCGTCAAGATGCGCGCCCTTGCGGATATGCTCGGCAAACAGCTTGAGCTGACCGGTGGTGCGAGCGCGCTCGCCATTGAGCCGGCCTTCCGGGAGCCCGGTTTCCTCGGTTCCGATCAGGGTGACGGCATCGCCGCGTCTGTCGATTTCCTCGGCGATCGTCTCGAGGAAAATGGCGCGCTGCTCGCATGTCTTTGCGGAAAACGCCGTGAATGCGGCTTCGGCGGCGCGGCAGGCGCGGTCGACCAGTTCCGTGGTGCCGACGGCGAAATCATGGGCCGGGCCGTGTGCCGGCTCGGAGCGAAAGGTCGTCGTTCCGGCAATCCACTCGCCGGCGATCAGATGCCTGCCTGAAGGGGTCCAGCTCATTGTTATCTCCTTGGCGGAGCCTCGCTCCGTCCTTGTGCGGTGATTGCGCAAGATGCGCTGCGTAGAACATGATGCCGAAAAATGTGCACGGTTTTCGGGCTTAATATCAATCCTGTTCTAGCGGCCGTTCACCTTCCGCCATGCGGCAAAGAGCGTGAGATTGCTTTCATCGGTGGCCGGATAGAGACCAATAATCGTGTGTCCCTGCTTGACACGCTCCGTGACGAAGTCCTCGTATGCGGTCATTTCGACCGCTTCGTCGGCGATCTCGTCGGCGATCTCCGCCGGGATGACGATCACGCTGTCGTCGTCGCCAACCATGATATCACCAGGGAAGACCGCCACGTCGCCGCAGCCGATCGGTACGTTGATGTCGATCGCCTCGTGCAGCGTGAGGTTGGTCGGGCTGGAGGGACGATGGTGATAGGCGGGGATATCAAGGCCGCCGATGGTCATGGCGTCGCGGAAGCCGCCGTCGGTGACGACGCCGGCCCCGCCGCGCATCATCAGCCGGGTAATCAAAATGTCGCCGGCGGAGGCGGCGCGCGGATCCTTGCGGCTGTCCATCACCAGAACATGGCCGTCCGGGCAGGTCTCGATGGCAAGCCGTTGCGGATGTTTCGGGTTGCGAAACACGTTCATCGCGTTGCGGTCCTCGCGCGCCGGCATGTAACGCAGGGTGAAGGCCGGCCCCACCATATTGCGGCCCTTCGGCTGCACCGGCCGAACATCCTGGACCGTCTGGTTTCTCAGGCCGCGCTTGAACAGCGCCGAGCAGAGCGTCGCGACCGATACACCCATCAGCTTTTCACGGGTTGCGGGGTTCATATTTCCATCTCCTCGTTCGAATTCAGCCGCCAAAGCTGCGCGTTTCCACGGTCCAGTCACGGGCTTTGCCCGTCAGGCTGCAACCAAGCCCCGGACGGGCGGGCACGATCATCCGGCCATCGCTGATTTCGAGCTGTTCGTTGAACAGCGGCGCCAGCCAATCGAAATGCTCTACCCACGGCTCGTGCGCATAGGCAGCCGCCAGGTGCAGATGGATTTCCATGGCGAAATGCGGCGCCAGTCGCATGCGTTTCGCCTCGGCTTGCGTGCAGATGCGCAGAAAGGGCGTGATGCCGCCGACCCGCGGCGCATCCGGCTGGATGAAGTCGACCGCGTCGGCGCGGATCAGGGCCATATGTTCGTCAGCGCTTGCCAGCATCTCGCCGGTGGCGATCGGTGTGGCGAGTTCACGCGCCAGTGCGGCATGACCTTCGGCGTCATAGGCATCGAGCGGCTCTTCGATCCATTCGAGATTGAGCGGCTCGACCAGCCGGCCGAAGCGCAACGCCGTCGTGCGGTCCCATTGCTGGTTGGCATCGACCATCAGCGGCACGCGGCCGTCGATATGGCTGGTCACCGCATCGAGCCGGCGAAGATCGATCATGGGATCCGGCTGCCCGACCTTGATCTTGATGCCCCCGATGCCGGAGGCGATCGAGTGATCGATGGCATCGCGGATTTCCTCGACGCTCGACGACAGGAAGCCGCCTGACGTGTTGTAGCAGGCGACGCTGTCGCGATGGGCGCCAAGCAGTTTGGCCAGCGGCAGGCCGGCGCGTTTCGCCTTCATGTCCCAGAGGCAGATGTCGATGGCGGCAATGGCCTGTGTCGCAATGCCGGAACGGCCGACCGAGGCGCCGGCCCAGCAGAGCTTGTCCCATATCCGCGCTGTATCGTTGGGATCTTCGCCGATCAGATTGTCGGCAATCTCGCAGGCATGTGCATAAAGCGCTGGTCCGCCCGCCCGCTTCGAGTAACTGAAGCCGAGACCGCTATGGCCAGCGTCGGAGACGATCTCGCAAAACAGAAATGCCACCTCCGTCAGCGGCTTCTGCCGCCCGGTCAAAACCTTGGCGTCGCTAATCGGCCGCGCCAACGGCAGATAGGCGAGCGACAGGGTGACCGATCGGATGGCGTCCAGCTTGGCCGGACCGGCCGCAAAGCCAGCCTTGGGCGGCTGTGCGGGGATCGTGCGTCGATTGAGATCAAACATCGTGGTGCCTCAGTTGATAGCCGGTTCCGGAGTCTTGCCACCGAACTCCGTCGTCAGGAAGTCGAAGTCGCAGCCTTTGTCGGCCTGCTCGATATGCTTGGAGAACATAAAGCCGTAACCGCGCTCGTAGTGTCGCGTCGGCACCACCCAGGCAACGCGGCGGGCTGCGATCTCCTCTTCCGAAACCAGCATATTGAGGCTGCGCGCCGGAATATCGAGCTCGACCATATCGCCCGTTTTCAGCAATGCCAGCGGCCCGCCGATGTAGGATTCCGGCGCGGCGTGCAGCACACAGGCGCCGAAACTGGTTCCGGACATGCGGGCATCGGAGATGCGCACCATGTCGCGCAGGCCGAGTTTCAACAGCGCCTTCGGCATCGGGATCATGCCCCATTCCGGCATGCCGGGCCCGCCCTGGGGGCCGGCATTGCGCAGCACCAGTACCGTGTCCGGCGTCAGGGGATAATCGGGATCGTCGATGATCTTCTTCATCTCCGCATAGCTGTCGGCGACCAGAGCCGGGCCGCAATGGCGGTGGAATTTCGGGTCGCAGGCCGCCGGCTTGATGACCGCGCCGTCGGGACACAGATTTCCCTTGAGCACCGCCAGCGAACCTTCGTGATAGACCGGGTTCGACAGTGGCCGGATGACGTCGTCATTGTAGATCTTCACCTGGTCGAGGCCGTCCACCAGCGGTTTGCCCGTGACGGTGATCGCGGTTGGATCGAGCTTGTCGCCGAGCTGCTTCATCAGTGCCCGCAGGCCACCGGCATAGAAGAAATCCTCCATCAGGTAGGTCGATCCGGAAGGCCGGATGTTGGCAAGAACCGGCGTCGTGCGACCGATGCGATCAAGGTCATCGAGCTCCAGTGGCACGCCGGCGCGCCGTGCCATGGCGATCAGGTGAATGATCGCATTGGTCGAGCAGCCGGTCGCCATGGCGACGGTGACGGCATTGTCGACGGCCGCCGGCGTTATGATCTGGTCGGGCGTCAGATCCTCCCACACCATATCGACGATGCGGCGGCCGCAGGCCGCCGACATGCGCTGGTGGTTGGCGTCGGCTGCCGGAATCGACGAAGCGCCCGGCAGCGTCAGTCCCATCGCCTCGGCGATTGCCGTCATGGTCGACGCCGTGCCCATGGTCATGCAATGGCCGAAGCTGCGGGCAATGCCACCTTCGATGCCCTGCCATTCCTCCTTGGTAATCGTGCCGGCACGCCGCTCATCCCAATATTTGAAACCGTCGGTCCCGGAGCCCAGCGTCTTGCCGGCATAATTGCCGCGAAGCATCGGCCCGGCCGGCAGATAAACAAAGGGAATGCCCATGCTGACCGCGCCCATGATAAGGCCGGGTGTCGTCTTGTCGCAGCCGCCCATCAGAACGGCGCCGTCGACAGGATGGCTGCGCAACAGCTCTTCCGTCTCCATCGCCAGCATGTTGCGATAGAGCATGGTGGTCGGCTTGACGAAGTTTTCGGAGAGGGAAAGTGCCGGCAGTTCCATGGGAAACCCGCCCGACTGAAGAATTCCGCGCTTCACCCATTCCGCACGTTCGCGAAAATGCATGTGACACGGCTGCGCGTCCGACCAGGTGTTGATGACGGCAATGATCGGCTTCCCTTGCCAATCCTCCGGCGCATAGCCCATCTGCATGGTCCGCGACCGGTGACCGAACGAGCGCTGATCATCCGGCAGCATCCATCGGGCCGACCGCAATTGCTCGTAAGTTTTCCTCGCGGTCACGGCTTTCTCCCATCTTTTTGCGCACTCATCTGCGCTTGCTCTACCAACTGATATTTTAGTTTTCCATATATATCAACGGCAACTTTGCATTCTTGTGCATTAGGTCGCGCAAAGCTATGAATGGAGTGAAAGGATTGCCTCATATGAATTCTCAGTTCGCTTCCACATTCGGCCTGACTGCCCCCGGTTTTCCAGCCGCGGCCGGCAGCACGGTCCAGCGCGTCTATGATGATCTCAGAAAGCGCATCATCACCATTCAGCTGCCACCGGACACCACGCTGTCGCGCACCGAGCTTACCGAGACCTATGAAGTCAGCCAGACGCCCATTCGCGACGCGCTGCAGCTTCTCAAACAGGAAGGCCTGGTGCGGATTTACCCGCAGTCCCGCACTGTCGTGACCAGGATCGACGTTCTGCAAATTTACGAGGCGCATTTCCTCCGCGTCGCGCTGGAATCGGAAGTCTGCCGCCGCCTCGCGACCGATCCTGATCCGGATCCGAGCGTCATCACGCGCGCCCGCTCGATCATCAAAATGCAGTCGGCCGTCGCCGACGACATCGACCAGGTTGCTATCTTCCAGGAGCTCGACGAACTCTTTCACCAGACATTGTTCGCAGGCGCCAAGCGCAGCAGCCTGCATCAACTGGTTCGCGAGCGGTCCGGCCATCTCGAACGCATTCGCCGTCTGCATCTGCCCGAAAAGGGCAAGATCACGAGCATTCTCGAGGGTCATCACGCCATCATCGACGCGATTGCCGCCCGCGACGAACAGGGTGCCGTCGATGCGATCCGCGAGCATCTCAGCCGCACAGTCGCAAAAGTCGAAGACCTCAGGAAGGAGTTCCCGGACTACTTCGTCTGACCCCGCCGCGCTCCTGCTTTCCGCCGGGCTCAATTGACCGGCGTCAGCAGCGGCTTGCCTGCGAAGAAGGCCGCAAGGTTGTCGACCGTCAATTGCGCCATCCTGTCGCGCGTTTCCTCGGTGCCGCTGGCGTGATGCGGATAGAGCACAACATTATCGAGTGTTGCAAAGCGCGGATCGGGATTGGGTTCGTTCAAGTAGACATCGATGCCGGCCGAGGCGATCCGCTTTTCCTGCAAGGCTCGGATCAAAGCCGGCTCATCGACCACGGTGCCGCGGGCAATGTTGATGAAGCTGCCGGTCGGGCCGAGCGCGTTCAGCACCTCAGCCGAAATCAACCCTTCGGTTGACGGCCCGCCCGGTGTCGCGACAATCAGGATATCGGCCCAGTCCGCCAGTTTTACCAGCTCGTCGAAATAGGCAAAATCGTTGCCGGCTTTTTTCGTCCGCCCGGAATAGCCGACCGTCAGCCCGACAGCTTCGCATCGCCTGGCAATCGCCATACCGATGCGACCGAGACCAACGATCCCGGCCCGCTTTCCCGACGTCGACGTCGTCAGCGGCATCATGCCCTTGCGCCCCCAGTCGCCGGAACGAACATAACGGTCCCCTTCCGGCAGGCGCCGTCGCGCCGCCAGCATCAGGAGCAGCGCCGTGTCGGCAACGTCGTCGCACAGCACTTCGGATGTGTTGGTGAGTTTGATGCCGCGCCGCGTCATCGCCTCGACATCCATCTGATCGTAGCCCGCCGAGGAACAGGCGGCCAACTTCAGTGCCGGCAATTTCGCAAGCAGCGTCTCATCGATCGTCACATGGCCGTTGCAGACCAGAGCCGTGCAGATCGGGCCGGCTTTCTCAAGCAGAGCATCCCGCTCTTCGCCTTCTGCAAGATCCAGCCGGTGCAGCGTATAGGTTTCCTCCAGCACTGCCATCTGACGGGACCGGAGCGGATAGGCGACGATGACATCGGGCTTCATGCGGGAACAAGTCCTTCCTGTATGCGGCGTGTGGCCCGCCTTGTGGCCTGGATTTCCGGATCGGGATCGAGGCCGGCGGCAAGCAGCGCCTGGGTGTAGGGGTGGGAGGGCGCGTTGAAGATCTGGTCCACCGGCCCTTCCTCGACAATCTCGCCGGCCTTCATGACGATGACGCGATCGGCGAAATCGCGAACCACCGGCAGATCGTGCGCGATGAAAAGGTAGGACAGGTTGAATTCGCGGCGCAGGCCGTCGAGCAAGGCAATTACCTGCGCCTGGATCGACACGTCGAGCGCCGAAACCGCCTCGTCGCAGATGATCAGTTTCGGCTCCATCGCCAGCGCGCGGGCAATGGCGATGCGCTGGCGCTGGCCGCCGGAAAATTGATGCGGATATCGATCCGCCATCTCCGGTTTCAGGCCGACCTTGACCAGCAATTCGGCCACCCTCTCCTTCCATCTCGCTTTCGGCAGGATATCCGGGTGAATGACCCAGGCCTCGGAGATCAATCGGAATACGGTCATCCGCGGGTTGAGCGACTGCGTCGGGTCCTGAAAGACCATCTGCAAATCGCGACGCAGCCCGAATATTTCCCTCGGGGTCATCGCCAGCAGATCGCTGCCGCGGTAGAGCACCTTGCCCTCCTGCGGATCGTCGAGACGAACGATCGCCCGGGCAAGGGTCGACTTGCCGGAACCGCTCTCGCCGACAACCGCGACGGTCTCGCCTGGCATGATGACGACGTCCACGCCTTTCAGGGCCTGGAATGCGCCGAAACTCTTCTTCAAGCCGATGGCGCGCAACAGGGGCTCGCCTTGCCGGTCACGCTCTTGCGCCATCGCGCCCTTTCCGGGTGCGGCGGCAATCAGCTTTTTCGTATAGGCGTTTTGCGGGTTGCGATAAACTTCGGCCGCATTGCCGGTTTCGACGACGCAGCCTGAATTCATTACTACGACGCGGTCGGCGATCTCGGCGACGACGCCGAGATCATGCGTGATCAGCAGCAGACCCATTCCGGTTTCCTGCTGCAATTCCTGCAGAAGTTCGAGCACCTGTGCCTGCACCGTAACGTCTAGCGCCGTGGTGGGTTCATCGGCAATCAGGATGTCGGGCTTGCAGGCGATCGCCATGGCGATCATCAGGCGCTGCCGCTGCCCGCCGGAGAACTGAAACGGATATTTTCGCATTGCCGCCTGCGGATCGGTGATGCCCACCCGCTCCATGAGTTCGAGCGCCCGGGCCCGGGCCTGCTCCGCGGACTGACCGTGCGTGGTCATCATCTCGGTGATTTGCCAGCCGACCGTGTAGACCGGATTGAGATGGGCCAGCGGGTCCTGAAAGATCATGGCGATCCTGGCGCCGTTGATCGAACGCCGCTCCTCAGGCGTCATTGTCAGCATGTCGCGCCCATTCAGGAGAATGGTGCCGCTGGTGATCTTGCCGGGCGGCATGTCGATCAGGTTCATGATCGCCGAGGCGGATACCGACTTGCCAGAACCGCTTTCGCCTAGGATTGCCAGCGTCTCGCCGCGATCGAGATGCCAGTTCACGTCCTGCACCGCCTTGACGGTGCCGCCGAGCGTGTGGAACTCGACCGAGAGGTTACGAACGTCCAGAAGATGTTCAACCATTTTTCTTGCCTCTCATTTCCCGGCCTTTCATTTCAAGCCGCCAGCGTTGCGTCGGATCGAGCGCGATGCGCAGCCAGTTCGACAGAAGATTGAGCGACAGCGTCGTCAGGATGATTGCAAGGCCGGGCCAGAAGGACAGCCACCAGGCATTGGTAAGATAGGGCCGCCCTTGAGCAACCATGAGACCCCAGGTGATCTCAGGCGCCTGAATGCCAATCCCCAGAAACGACAGTGAGGATTCCGCAAGCATGACGAAAGCGAAATCAAGCGTGGCGATGGTCACCAGCGTCGGAAAGATCACCGGCAGGATGTGTTGGAAGACGATGCGCCGGTCCGATGCCCCCATGACCTTGGCCGCCTGCACGAACATCCGCTCGCGCACCTCAAGCACCTCGGCGCGGGCGGTGCGCAGATAGATGGGTATCCGGGTAATCGCCAGGACGAGGACGATATTGGTGACCGAGGGTTCGAGCATATAGAGCACGATCACCGCCAGAAGCAGCGACGGAAAGGACATGATGACGTCGCCGAGGCGCATGATCCATTGTGCGGCGGAAGAGCGGCTGTAACCGGCCACCAGACCGAGCGCCGTGCCGACGACTGAGGATGCAAGCACCGCCGCCGCGGCAACCAGCATGGTGTTTTGCGCCGCCACGACGACGCGGGCCAAAAGCGGCCTGCCCAGCGCATCGGCGCCAAGGATGTAAAGCCATCCGCGGGTGATATCGAAGGGCGGCGCGTTTCGGCCCCGCAGGTTCTGCTTGGTGGCGATGCCCTCCAGCAGAAACGGGCCGAACAGCGCACAGAGAAGAACGATCAGCAGGAATAGAGCGGCAAAGAAAGCCAGCTTGTCCGCCCACAGCATGGTCAGCCAGCGCCCGATCGGGCCGCTCGGTTTTTTCTCGATGAGGATTTGTGTGTCGGTCATCGCCATCGCTCAATACCGGATGCGCGGATCGAGCAGCGCATAGGCAATGTCGATCAACAGGTTCATGATGAAGATCGCCAATGCCGAGACCATGATGACGGCCAACACGACGGCGAAATCGCGAAGCAGGATGGAATCGATCATCAGCTTGCCGATTCCCGGAAAACCAAACACCGTCTCGACGACGACGGCACCGTTCAAGATGGCGGCTGCCTGGTCGCCGATGACGGTGATCACCGGCAGCATGGCGTTGCGCAATCCGTGAACGAAGATGATCGAGTTGGAACGGACGCCCTTGGCGCGCGCCGTCTTGACGTATGCGGAAGACAGAACGCTGATCATCGAGCCGCGCACCACCTGCAGGATCAGGCCGAAGGGCCGGATGAACAGCACGCTGACCGGCAGGACCCAGTGCCAGAAGGTTCCCGTTCCGGATGTCGGCAGGACATGAAGTTTGACGGCGAAAATGACGATCGCCACGATGGCAAGCCAGAAATCCGGGGCCGCAGCACCGATCAGCGAGAAGAAGGTGGCAAGACGATCGAAGACACCGCCGACGCGAAACGCCGCGAGCGAGCCAATGACGATCGCAGCAACCGTCACCAGCGTCATGGTGATGACAGCCAGCCAGAAGGTCCAGACGAAGGCCTCCAGCACGACATCCATGGCAGGACGAGCCTGCCGCAGCGACTGACCGAAGCTGCCCTGCGCGAGATCCGCAACATAACGGCCGAACTGGATGATCAACGGGTCGTTGAACCCGTTCATTTCGCGGAATTGCTGGCGCATTTCCGTGGTCGCATCAATCGGCAGGTAGAGATCGGTCGGATCGCCGGTGAGCCGGGACAGGAAGAACACGATGACGATAAGCACCACGAGCGATACGCCGCTGGCGATCGCGCGTTTGCCGATGAAACTCTTCATGCCACTCCTCCCGAGTGAAACCCATAGGGACCGTTCGCCTGGTCCTCGCGTGTCCGCCGTCATGTTCCCGTCGACAAGCGTGAACTGAAATATTAGTGCATCTAGAATTTTTGTGAACCCCCTTTCTCAAATCGTCAGCTCTTATCGACCGGCGGCTTCCGTCTCCACGCCATACCGCCCGTGCCGATGATGGTTGCGCCAATGATGACTGCCGCGCCGATCCACGTCTGAGGCGCAGGAATTTCCGAGAAAAACAAAAAGGCCATCAGCGCCACCACCGGCAGCCGGAGAAAGTCGAGTGGCGCCAGAACGCTTGCAGCCGCCATGCCGAAGGCGCGGGTGATCAGCGTCATGTTAAATGCCCCGAGGGCCCCTTGCATGGCGAGCAGCCCGAGTTGGCTCCAGCTCGGCATCGACCAAACCGGCAGCATGACGATCAGGCCAAGCGGCACCGTCGTGATCAGGTTCCATGCAACCAGCCGGTCCGCGCTGTCCCTCAACGCCATTCGCCGCAGCATCAACTGGCTGGCCGCCGTCAAGACCGCTCCCGCCAGCGCAAAAAGCAGCCATTGGTCGAAACCGGACGCTCCAGGGCGAATGATGATCATGACGCCGATAAAGCCTGCCACGATGCCGGCGACGCTGGAAACGCCGACACGCTCCTTGAGCACGAGCCATGCACCGAGAACGAGAAACATCGGCATGGTGAAATTGATCGCTGTGGCATCGGCCAGTGGCGCATGCGCAAAGGCGATGAACAAAGCAACCAGCGAGGCAAGCTTCAGACCCGCACGCACGACATGCAGGACCCGGTAGGGAGAGGCTCTCAGACCAATGCGAGACACGATCCACGGCGAGACGGCGAGGAGCCCGAAAAACGACCGGAAAAAACCGATCATCAATGGATGCACATCGCCGGCCAGCGAACGCACGATGATTGCGTCGAGACTGTTCAAAAAGGCGGCCGCCACCATCATGCAGACGGCAAGGCCTGTGCGACCGGGCTGCATTCCATTTCTCCTGATCGACGAGTGCAGCCCATGCCATATCGGTCGTTCGATACCGCAAGCGCGCTGACCAGCATCTGCAGCCACGGTCTTATCGCGATCCGCCAGCGGCCGTCTACACTAAAATACAAATATATTAGTTTTAAAAAATGCGAGCTGAGTGGCTTCACGTGGCAACGGAATTTCAGGGTTGCAAGAATCGAGGGAACACATTCTACGTCTGAGAATGAGCCGCAAAACGACCCATGCTGGAGAAAATCACGCCGTCCATCCTCTAGGGAAGGCCGGCTATATCTCCTCTGCCCGACAGTTCCGGCGGTGCCTGACCTCCTCACCACCGAATTAGCGGCCAGATGTAACCGCGACATCCCTCCCAGCTCTCGGGCCTTCAGAGCCGGACGGAGAGGTCCGGGAATTTCACAACCCCACGTCTAATTACTCCATAAGGATATTTTCATGAAGCATATGCGCAATCTTCGCCTGATGATGGCAAGCACTGCCTTCCTGGCGCTCGCCGGCCCTTCCTTCGCGCTTGACGGCGCTGATATGATGAAAAAGCTCAATGCAGCTACCAGTGCCGGCGGCACTGTCATCACCTTCGAAAAGGCTGATGTCGATGGCGATACGGTAACCGCGACGGGCGTCCAGGTGGGATCTGCGAGCCTGCCCGGCGATACTTTGAAGATCGGCGAGCTGACCTTCGAGGGCGTCGAAGAAACCGAAGGCGGCGGCTATCACGCCAAAACCGTCTCTTTACCGGATATCGACATGAGCCAGGAAGAAGGCCGTTTCACCGCAAAGGACATCGCGATCGCGGGCCTGACGATTCCGGCCAATGCCACGGGCGAGACGCTGAACGACATCCTCCTTTATGAAACGGTCAGCACCGGGCCGATCGCTCTCAACGTCAAGGGCAAGGACGTGTTTGCCATCGAGGGCATCGAGTCGAACCTCGAGCGCCAGGATGGCGGCTTTACTTATGACGCCAATGTCGCCGGCCTTAAAGCCGACCTGTCGCAGGTCGAGGATGCGAGCGCGAAGGACGCGATCGACAAACTCGGGCTGGCCACGATCGACGGCACGGTGACGATGAAGGGCAGCTGGGAAGTCGATAGCGGCAAGATCGCTGTCGACGAATACGCTTTCGACTTCAAGAATATCGGCCGGCTGAATATCGCCGTCGACTTCTCCGGCTACACGCTGGCCTTCGTCAAGTCGCTGCAGGAGGCGGTGAAGACCGCCGAGGCCAATCCGAACAAGGAAGAGGCCAACCAGGCCGTCGGCCTTGCGATGTTGGGACTGATGCAGCAGCTGACGTTCAACAGCGCCTCGATCCGTTTCGACGATGCCTCGATCACCAAGAAGGCACTCGACTATGCCGGCGCCCAGCAGGGCGTCACAGGCGACCAGCTAACGCAATCGCTGAAAGGTCTTGTGCCGATCATGATGGCGCAGCTCAACCTGCCGGAGCTGCAGAACCAGGTATCGGCTGCCGTCAACACCTATCTCGACGGGCCGAAGAACCTGACGGTCAGCGCAGCACCGGAAAAGCCCGTTCCATTTCCGATGATCATCGGCGCGGCCATGGGTGCGCCGAATACCATTCCGTCGGTCCTTGGCGTCAAGGTCACGGCGAACGACTAAGCTGACGCTCCAGCAGCTGGAGGCGGGTTCGGACCTGCCTCCAGTTCCGTTTCCCCAGCCGGGGTTCGGCGATTTCCTGGAATTGCTCTACAGCTCGTCGCTGCGACGCCTCACGGCGTGCTTCAGCGCGATCATGTGTCTTCGCCGCTCCAGCATATAATCGGCATAGCCGACGCAGAAAAACAGCAACGTCGGGCCGGCGTAGATGATGATCAGGGCCAATGCGATAAGGATGAATGCGGTCGTCATGATCTTGTTTCCATCATATTGGTCGTGCCGCATTTAAGCGGCGACAGCGGATAGGCCCTCATCTCGGCTTTCCCTGTCCTTATTTGATGAAAATTCGCCGGCTTCCTATTCGTTCCGTCCCCGATCGATTTCCATTCGCGCCGCGGAGGCGAAGCGCGGCCTTTCCTCCCGCATCGCCGCCGTTACGCGCTTGAGCAGCGGGACCGACAGCAGATCCTCCAGCAAAACCGAAAGCTTCGGCTTCCAGTTCGGATAGCTGTCGCTGGTGCCCGGAATGTTGGTCGGCGCTTTCTCGTCGGTGAGATCGGCAAGCCGCACCGATGTCAGAAGCGATGGAGTGCGCGCAATGAAACGATAGGCGCTCACCGTCAGATCTTGCAACGCTTCCTGGCTTGCCCGCGCCGCCGTGAGCCGGGGCGGCACGTCGAGGCCAGCGGCGTTGAAGACCGCTTTCAGATACCTCCGCTCGCGCTTGCGGTGTTTGAGATGTTCTTCGGTGAGATCGGGCGGCACGATACCGTGTTCACAGCGATCCTGAATGTCGGCGCCGCGCCACCAGCCGGCAAGCGTCTGGTGGTCATGCGTCGAAATGCAGGCGAGCGCGAGGACCGGATAGGCATCGGCGGGCTTGAAGCCCTTCTCATCCTGTTCATAGGAAAGGATCCGGTAGGAGAGAATGCCGGCAGTAGCCAGATCCTCTTGCAAGCCTTCAGGAATCATTCCGAGGGACTCCCCGATGACAAGGCATCGATGTTCAGCGGAAACCTCGGCGAGGATCTGCAGCAGCCGGTCCTCGGGATAGCGGACATAGGCGCCGCTATCCGGCCTGCTGCCTAGCGGAACCAGGAAAAGGCGGCGGATCGCCGGGGCGTGATCAATACGAATGGCGCCCGCGTAGCGCATGGCGGTGCCGACCATGCGCCGGTAAGGCGATATCTCCCCTCCGGCAATTTCGGATGGCAGGTATCCGGCGAGGTGCCAATCCTGCCCATCGACGGCGAATGGATCGGGAGGACTGCCGATCGTCGCCTGCGAGACATAGATATCCGGCTCGCTCCACGTCGCCGAGCCGTCGACCGCCTCCCCGACGGCAAGATCGAGATAGAGCCCTATCCTGAGGCCGGCCTTGCGCGCCCGATCCGCCGCCTGCTTCAGCTGGCGGTGGGCGAGCCATTGCAGCCACATGTGAAAGCGAACGTCATCTGCATGCTCGCGTTCGAAATCGCCGACAGCGGCGCTGTCGAAGCGCTGCAACTCGGCCGGCCACCGCTGCCAGCCGGCGCCCGCCCCGCGCTCGACCATGAAAGCGGAGAGGCATTCGAACAGCGCATGCAGCCGAAGGCTGTCGCCGCCTTGCGCGACAAATGCGTCGAAATCGGCCTCGTCGTCAACACGGCGTTGTCGCCGCGCCGACCAGAGATCACGAAGGGCTCCAAGCTTGGTCCGCGCGACGCCGATGTAGTCGACGAGATCGCATTGGCGAAGGCGCTCCAATTCCTGTTCGAGTTTGGGATTGCCGGCAAAGCCCGGCACTTGATCGACCGCGATATAGAACGGGTTGAGATGCTGGCGGCTTGACGGTTCATACGGGCTGCAGCGGTCGGGATCGGCGAGGAATGGCGCGTGAAGCGGGTTGAGACCGATGAAATCCGCCCCCAGCGATCCCGCCAGATCGGCCAAATCGGCGAGATCCTGGAAGTCTCCTATGCCCCAGTTGCGTGCAGAACGGAGCTCGTAAAGCTGCAGGCTCACGCCCCAGACCCGTGTGTCGGATAGGAAATCCGGCAGAAAAGACACCGGGATCTTCCTGCCATCCGGCTTGGCCTTCCGCCGCGGCTCACCGGGCTCTTGATCCTCCGTCAGTTCAATATTCAATGCCGAGAGTATTTTGCGCTTAGTCGCGGCTGAGATCACCACTTCCCGGTTCTCGGGGCTGGGCCTTGTCAGGCTGATGCCGTGGCGGCGGGCGAGTTTGTCGAGCTCTGCGGATTTCATCATTCGACCCTTTCCTCCCAGCGTCCTCACGCCTGGCTCAGGCTCCAGATCACTGCCCAGGGCGCCAGATCGCCGCCGTCGCGTCCGCCGAGATGGAATATCGTCTCATCGTCCTGCTGTTGTGAATCGAGCGCCGCCGCCTCGTCGCCGAGGTTGGCACGCAGATGAAGATGCCGGCCTTCCGCCAGGGACCAATCCACTGCGATCGCATTTCCCGTCGAGCGGTAAACGGCGTTTCCAGACGTCACACCTTTCAGCAAAGGAACGATCTTCCGGTGCCGGAGGTCGAGCAACATTTTGTAGAAATCGAGGATCTCGGAGGAAGCGCGTTTCGACCAATCCAGTTTGGCCGCAGCGAAGGTAGATGGCGCCGTCGGGTCGAGAAGGTCGTCGGCATCGAAGCCCGGCAGACGCGAAAGCTCCTCACGACGGCCTTTCCTGACCTTCTCATTCAACCCCTCGTCGAAATCGCAGAAAAACGGGAAAGGCTCTGCAGCGCCCCATTCCTCGCCCATGAACAGCATCGGAATCTCGGGCGCCAGCAGATAGACGGCGATGACGGCTTGGACGGCTTCGGCCGGGCTCGACGCAATGACCCGGTCGCCTAGCGCCCGATTTCCGATCTGATCATGGTTCTGGATGAAGGAGATGAAAGCCGTTGGCGGCAGGTGAGCGCTCGGCCGGCCCCTGTTCCCGCCGCGATAGGGCATATGTTCTCCCTGGAACACGAAGCCTTCCGCCAGCGCCCGGCCGAGCTTGCCGGCGTCACCGGCGTAATCGGCATAATAGCCGAAGGTTTCGCCGGTCGCAGTGATATGCAGCACGTGGTGCACGTCGTCGTTCCACTGGGCGGTGAACAGCGTCGCTGCGCCCTTTTCGTCACGCTTCAATAAGTCGCTGTCATTCTCCTCGTTTTCGACGATCAGATGAATGTGCCGGTCGACAGCCGCAGCCCTGACGCGGCGGGCAAGTTCGTGAAGCAGATGCTCGTCGCTGTCGTCCTTGATCGCGTGAACGGCATCGAAGCGGAAGCCGTCGAGCCTGAATTCGGTGATCCAGTAGATGGCGTTCTCAATGACAAATTCGCGGATCATCTGCGATCCGTCGCCGTCATAGTTGATGCCGTGGCCCCAGGGTGTCTTGTGATGGTCGGTAAAGAGCGGCGCATAGGACGGGATATAATTCCCGTCAGGCCCGAAGTGATTGTAGACCACATCGAGGAACACCGAGATGCCGCGCTGATGCGCTGCATCGACCAACGCCATGAAATCCTCCGGCCGGCCGTAGCTGCTGTCAGGAGCATAGGGCAAAACGCCGTCATAACCCCAGCTATAACGGCCGGGGAATTCGCTGACCGGCATAATCTGCAACGCCGTGACACCCAGTTCCCTGAGATGATCGAGCCGCTCGATCGCAGCTTCGAAAGTCCCCTCCGGCGTGAAGCAGCCGATATGCATCTCGTAGACGACCATCTCTTCCCATGGCCGGCCGGTCCAGTCACTCGTCTTCCAGCGATAGGACAGGTCGACCACTTCGCTCGGACCGTGCACATCCTGTGGCTGGAACCGCGACGCAGGATCGGGAATTTCAAGACCGTCCGGCAGAACGAAGCGATAGCGCATGCCGGCATGGGCATTCGGTACCGTGCATCGATGCCAGCCATCTTCCGCCGCCTGCATCGGCCGCGGATCGGTGCCTTCGATCTTCAACGATACGCTTTCATGCAGGGGAGCCCAGAGCCGAAACAGCATACCGTCTTCAGTGAATGCGGGGCCGAACGTCATATTGGTCAAGGGAAAGCCTTCGGTGAAGTGAGGATGGGATTTGGGTAACTTCTGCAGGAGCAAAAAGTTTCGTCCGCACGCGGAACACGCGAAAGCGGCCGCCGTCACCGGATAACATATCACTGGCTTACGAGAGGCCGCCTCAATCGAGCCAAGTCGATGGCTCGCGCATCCCGTGGACAATCACGACAATTTCAGCGCCATATTTCGTGGGCTCATAGATGGCGATGTAGCGCCCTTCGATAACCAGACGGGCAGCTGGGCTGACATCCGGTCGAGCAGGCCCCATTTCGGGATGGGTGGCAACCAGCTCGAACTTATCGAAAAGCTTTTGCAGGAGCCTGTCCGCTGCCGGTTCGTTGTGAACGGCGATATCACGCCAGATATCTCGCATCTGACGCTGCGCACGCGGAGGCAACTTGTATTTAGCCACGGGCTGCGCGTTCTGCTTTCAGCTCTTGCAGGAAGCGGGCGGGATCAACCTCTTCGGGTTCGCCGCTAGCTTTACCCTCAGCATACTCCCGCTTGAGTTTTTCCAGCTCAAGCGCGCGAATTTCCTCACGCTGTTCCAACAGCCTCAGGCTATCGCGCACGACCTCGCTGGCGCTGGCATAGCGCCCGCTTTCGACAAGCTCTCGGACAAGCCCTTCATAGCGGGGGCCAATATTGTAGCTGGAGGGCATAGCGATACCTTTCGTTGAAGCGATATTATCAGTTTTTGATAAACGCTACAAATAGAACTGGCCGCTGGCACATGATTGCAAGACGCTTCGACCTTCACGCCGCCGCGACTTTGCCCGAGAGTGCCTTGTCCATCGCCGCCTGAAGCTGTTCCTGGGTGAAGGGCTTGGTCATCCTGAGCATCCGGCCGAGACCGTGGTCTTCGGAAAATTCAGCATAGCCCGAGGCGAGGATGATCGGCAGGCCTGGGAAGGCCGAGCGGAGATGGCGGGCAAGCTCGGCGCCAGTCATGCCGGGCATCGCATGATCGGTGATGACGAGATCGCAATCTGGTCCGTCGGCAAGGAGTTCCAGGGCCTGCGAAGCGGAAGACGCCTCGCGCGGCAGGTGTCCGAGATCCTCCAGCATCGCCACGGTTCCCGTCCGGACAAGCGCATCGTCGTCGACGACAAGAATGGCGAGCGGCCGTGATACCGGGTTCAGGGCTTCCGTCGCGGGAGGCTCGACGGCCGGCTGCGTCTTGACGAAGGCTTCTGCGACGGGCAGCCAAAGGGATACTGTCGTGCCCTTGTCTCTCGCGCTCGATATCTGGATCGAGCCGCCGGATTGCGCCGCCAGGCCATGCACCATCGACAGGCCGAGACCAGTGCCCTTGCCGACTCCTTTGGTGGTGAAAAACGGTTCGGCGGCGCGAGCGACCGTTGCCTCGTCCATGCCCTCGCCATCATCCGACACCGATATCCGAATGTAATTACCGCCCGCGAGACCGGCCGGCCGAGCTTCTTCGGCGGCTGCCGCGGCAACCGTCACGGCGCCGCCGTTTTCAAGCGCGTCGCGGGCATTGACGAACAGGTTGAGCAGTGCCAGCTCCAGTTGGTTGCTATCCACCAGAAGCGGCGCCAGATCCGCCGGAATGCGCTTGTGGATTTCGATGCGCGGCCCCACCGCCTTGGCGAGCAGATCCTCAACGTTTTCGAACAGCCTGAGGAAATCGACCGCCTGCGGCTTGAGCTCCTGGCGGCGGGCGAAGGCAAGCAGTCGCTGGGTCAGCGCCGTGCCGCGCTCGGCCGCCTGGATCGCATTCGTCAGCAGACGTTCGCTGCGTTCATCCGCCGGAAGCCGCTTCTTCAGAAGGCCAAGGCTGCCAAGCACCGCCATCAGAAGATTGTTGAAGTCATGCGCCACCCCACCCGTCAGGTGACCGATCGTGTCGAGCTTCTGCGCCTCGAACAGCTGCGCCAGCGCCTCCTCGCGCTCCCGCGTCCTTTGATCGATCCGGTGCTCCAACTCCTCGTTAAGCTCCCGCAGCTGAGCAGCTGAGGCCTCGAGTTCGGCGGTGCGCTGGCGAACCCGAGCCTCCAGTTCCGCATTCAGCCGTTCGAGTTCTCGCGTCTTCCTATAGAGATCGGCAAAGACCCTGACCTTGGCTCTCAGCACCTCGGGCACGATCGGGACGGAGACGTAGTCGACGGCGCCCACCGCATAGCCGCGCAGCCGGTCGGGTTCGGCCAGCATCACCGCGGAAACGAAGATGATCGGCGTGTTCTGATAGCGCGGATGCTGCCGGATCATGCCGACAAGCTCGAAGCCATCCTGTTCCGGCATGCAAACATCGACGAGGATCACGGCGATTTCGGTGCGCAGCAGGTGCTCGAAAGCTTCGCGCGCCGATTGCGCCTTGATGAGGTTTTCCTCGAGTTCTTCGAGAATGACCTCGTAGCTCAGTAGTTTCGCAGGCTGATCGTCGACGAGAAGGATGTTGACGGGGTTCATGATCGGATCCTCAGCGGTGCAGCCACATGCGAAGCGCCGACAGAAGCTGCTCGGTATTGACCGGCTTCGCCAGGTAATCGGATGCGCCCGCTTCCAGGCATTTCTCCCGGTCGCCCTTCATCGCCTTGGCCGTCAGCGCCAGGATCGGCAGCCGCCGGAACCGTGGCTCCGAACGGATGACCTGCATCGTCTCGTAGCCGTCCATTCCCGGCATCATGATATCCATCAGCACGATCGCCACCGAAGGCTCGTTGTTGATGACGTCGATGGCTTCGCTGCCGGTCGTGGCCGTCAGCACCCGCATTCCCCGGCGTTCCAGCACGCTGCTCAGCGCAAAGATATTGCGGGCATCGTCGTCGACGAGCAGCACGGTTTCGCCGACGAGATCCTCATCCGAGCTGTGCAGTTCCTGCAGGGTGGCCTGTTTTGCCGCCGGCAGGTCGACGACGACCCGGTGCAGGAACAGAGCCGTCTCATCGAGAAGACGTTCCGGAGACTCGACGCCCTTCACGACGACGCTTCGGGCCATGCTGTGCAGCGTCGCATCTTCCTCTGGGGAAAGCTCTCGGCCGGTGAAGACGACCACCGGCACCTCACCGATCTCGGCGTCGTCGCGTATCTGCTCCAGGACGTCGAAGCCGGACATGTCAGGCAGCGAAAGGTCGAGCACCACGCAATCCGGCGGATCCTGCCTGAGGGCGGCAAGCGCTTCCGATCCGGAACCGACACTTGTGATGTCGATGTCGTCATGTCCGAGAAGCGCGGTGACGCTCAGCCGCTCGGCCTCATTGTCTTCCACCAGCAGCAGATGCTTGCGGCGCGGTTGCGCATAGGCCTTCAAACGCGACAGCGCCTTGCCGAGGCCCTCTGGCGTCGTCGGCTTGCTCATGAATGCGAAGGCGCCACGGGTCAGCCCATGCTGGCGATCCTCGTCGAGGCTGATGATCTGCACCGGGATATGCCGCGTCTGCGGATTCTGCTTGAGCTGGCTAAGCACCGTCCAGCCGAGC
The DNA here is from genome assembly GCF_002531755.2 of Rhizobium acidisoli. Taxonomy (NCBI): domain Bacteria; kingdom Pseudomonadati; phylum Pseudomonadota; class Alphaproteobacteria; order Hyphomicrobiales; family Rhizobiaceae; genus Rhizobium; species Rhizobium acidisoli. Next base: position 222,096 of record NZ_CP035000.1, read on the forward strand.
ATATCGGGCAGGAAGATGTCGAGCGAGATCGCCGCCGGCCGGTAGTCCTGCGCGAGTGACAGCGCATCGCTGCCACGCATCGCCACCAGAACCTTGAATCCGCTGTCACGGGCAAGATCGACCAGGACACGGGCATAATGCGCATCGTCCTCGACGATGAGAAGCACCGAATCGCCGGCCGCGATCTGGTGGCGATCGTCTGCCACATGTTCGATGGTCTTCTCGGCGCGGCGGCTCGCCGCCGCCTCGGCGAACTCCACGACATTGGCCGACGGAAGGGACTTCGGCGCAACTGCGCCGGCACCGACATAGGTCAGCGGCAAATAGAGGACGAAGGTGCTGCCGACGCCCGGCGTACTGCGCAGCTGGATCTCGCCGCCCAAGAGGTTTGCCAGTTCGCGGCTGATCGCCAGCCCGAGACCGGTGCCGCCATACTTGCGGCTCGTCGAGGCATCCGCCTGCTGGAACGCCTCGAAAATGATGCGCTGCTTTTCCGGCGGGATGCCGATGCCGGTGTCGACGACTTCGAAGGCGATGACCGAAGGCGCGTGCCGGAGCGACGGATGATCCGGCGACCAGCCGCTCGCTGCCAACGCGACGCGAAGCGTCACACCGCCTTGCGCGGTGAATTTGAAGGCGTTCGACAGCAGGTTCTTGAGGATCTGCTGCAGCCGCTTCGAATCCGTGATGATGCTCTTCGTGACATCACCGCCGATCTCGACCGCGAACGACAGGCTCCGGTTTTCCGCCTCGTGCCGGAATGGCCGGGCCATCACCTCGAGCAGGTTGCTGACGAAAATCTCCTCGGCATCGACCGAAACCGTTCCGGATTCGATCTTCGACAGGTCGAGGATATCGCTGATCAGGTTCAAGAGGTCGGTTCCGGCGCCGTGGATCGTCTTGGCAAATTCGACCTGTTTGCCCGACAGATTGCCGTCGGGGTTTTCGCCGAGCTGCTGGCCGAGAATGAGAATCGAATTCAAAGGCGTGCGCAGCTCGTGCGACATGTTGGCGAGGAATTCGGATTTATACTTCGATGTCAGGGCCAGCTCGGTGGCCTTTTCCTCCAGCGCGCGCCGGGCCTGCTCGATCTCCTGGTTCTTCGCCTCGACTTCGACGTTGCGTTCCTCGAGCTGCTGCGCCTTCTGGCCGAGCTGCTCGTTGGTCTGCTGCAACTCGCGCTGCTGCGTCTGCAGCTCGGCGGCGAGTTTCTGCGACTGCTTGAGCAGGCCTTCGGTCTGCATGGTCGCCTCGATCGAATTGAGGACGATACCGATCGACGTCGTCAGCTGGTCGAGGAAGGACAGCTGCAACTCGGTGAATTCGCCGGCGGAGGCCAGCTCGATTACCGCTTTCACCTGTCCCTCGAAATGCACCGGCAGCACGATCGCGCTTCGCGGCAGGGTCGTGAACACGCCGGAACTGATCGGAACGACATTCTCGGGAAGGTCGGTGACAAGGATTCGGCGGGCATCACTGGCGCACTGGCCGACAAGTCCCTGGCCGAAATCGAGCCGCGGCGGATGCGCCGCCTCGACCCCTTGCGCATAGACCGACAGAAGCGACAGGAACGGCTGTTCCTCATCGGCGTCGACCTGGTAGATCACCCCCTGATGAGCGCTGACGAGCGGCGCCAGCTCCGACAACAGCAACTTGCCGACCAGCGTCAGATCGCGCTGGCCCTGCAGCATGTTGGTGAAGCGGGCCAGGTTGGTCTTCAGCCAGTCCTGTTCGGTGTTGCGCTCCGTCGTCAGGCGCAGGTTGTCGATCATCGTGTTGATATTGTCTTTGAGCTCGGCGACTTCGCCGCGCGCATCGACCTTGATCGAGCGCGTCAGGTCGCCCTTGGTGACGGCGGTCGCCACCTCGGCAATGGCGCGCACCTGCGTCGTCAGGTTGGCGGCAAGCAGGTTGACGTTGCCGGTGAGATCCTTCCATGTGCCGGCCGTGCCCGGAACATTCGCCTGGCCGCCGAGACGGCCTTCCACGCCCACCTCGCGAGCCACCGTCGTCACCTGATCGGCGAAGGTCGCAAGCGTATTGGTCATGTTGTTGATGGTTTCGGCGAGCGCCGCCACCTCGCCCTTGGAGGCGACGGTGAGGTTCTGCTTGAGGTCGCCGTTCGCCACCGCCGTCACCACCTTGACGATGCCGCGCACCTGTTCGGTCAGGTTGGCAGCCATGACGTTGACGGTGTCGGTCAGGTCCTTCCAGGTACCGGCCACTCCAGGCACCTGCGCCTGGCCGCCAAGCTTGCCTTCGGTGCCGACTTCGCGGGCGACGCGCGTCACTTCGCCGGCAAAGGCGTTGAGCTGGTCCACCATGGTGTTGATGGTGTTCTTCAGTTCGAGGATTTCCCCCTTCACGTCGACGGTGATCTTGCGTGAGAGGTCGCCGCGCGCCACGGCGGTCGTGACTTCGGCGATGTTTCGAACCTGGGTCGTGAGGTTGGCGGCGAGCAGGTTGACGTTGTCGGTCAGGTCCTTCCAGGTGCCGGCAACGCCGGGAACGACGGCCTGACCGCCAAGCCTGCCATCGGTGCCGACTTCGCGCGCCACGCGCGTCACTTCACCGGCGAAGGAGCGAAGCTGGTCGACCATGGTATTCAACGTATCCTTCAGCAGCAGGATTTCGCCGCGCACGTCGACGGTGATTTTGCGCGACAGGTCGCCATTGGCGATTGCGGTCGCCACCTCGGCGATGTTGCGCACCTGCGCCGTCAGATTGCCGGCCATCGAGTTGACACTGTCGGTCAGATCCTTCCAGGTGCCGGCGACGCCGGAAACCTGCGCCTGGCCGCCGAGCTTGCCTTCGGTGCCGACTTCGCGGGCGACACGCGTCACCTCACCGGCAAAGGCGTTGAGCTGGTCCACCATCGTATTGATGGTGTTCTTCAGTTCGAGGATTTCCCCCTTCACGTCGACGGTGATCTTGCGCGACAGGTCGCCGCGCGCCACGGCGGTCGTCACTTCGGCGATGTTGCGCACCTGGCCCGTCAGGTTGGAAGCCATGGAATTGACGTTCTCGGTCAGATCCTTCCAGGTGCCGGCGACACCCGGCACCTGCGCCTGACCGCCGAGCTTGCCTTCGGTTCCGACTTCGCGCGCGACGCGCGTCACTTCGGAGGCGAAGCGGTTCAGCTGGTCGACCATGGTGTTCAGCGTTTCCTTGAGTTCAAGGATTTCCCCCGAGACCGAAACGGTGATCTTCTTCGACAGGTCGCCATTGGCAATCGCGGTCGAGACCTCGGCGATGTTGCGCACCTGCGCCGTCAGATTGCCCGCCATCGAATTGACGCTGTCGGTCAGATCCTTCCAGGTGCCGGCGACGCCGAGCACGTTGGCCTGGCCACCGAGCCGGCCTTCTGTGCCGACCTCGCGCGCCACACGCGTCACCTCGCCGGCAAAGCCGTTCAGCTGATCGACCATCGTGTTGATGGTCTCCTTCAGCTCGAGGATCTCGCCCGACACGGTGACGGTGATCTTCTTCGACAGGTCTCCCTGGGCGACGGCGGTGGCGACTTCAGCGATGTTGCGCACCTGCCCCGTCAGGTTGGAAGCCATGGAATTGACGCTATCGGTCAGATCCTTCCAGGTGCCGGCGACGCCGCGCACATTGGCCTGGCCGCCGAGCCGGCCCTCGGTTCCGACTTCGCGGGCGACACGGGTGACTTCCGAAGCGAAGGCGTTCAACTGGTCGACCATCGTGTTGATGGTTTCCTTCAGTTCCAGGATTTCGCCTTTCACGTCGACGGTGATCTTCTTCGACAAGTCGCCATTGGCAATGGCGGTCGAGACTTCGGCGATGTTGCGCACCTGTGCCGTCAGGTTTCCGCCCATCGAGTTGACGTTCTCGGTCAGATCCTTCCAGGTGCCGGCGACGCCGCGCACATTGGCCTGGCCGCCGAGCCGGCCCTCGGTGCCGACTTCGCGGGCGACGCGGGTGACTTCCGATGCAAAGGCATTCAGCTGATCGACCATCGTGTTGATAGTCTCCTTCAGCTCGAGGATTTCCCCCGATACCGTCACCGTGATCTTCTTCGACAGGTCGCCATTGGCGATGGCGGTCGACACCTCGGCGATGTTGCGCACCTGCGCGGTGAGGTTCGAGGCCATGGAATTGACGTTGTCGGTCAAGTCCTTCCACGTGCCGGCGACACCCGGCACCTGCGCCTGACCGCCGAGCCGCCCTTCGGTGCCGACTTCACGCGCCACGCGCGTCACCTCGCCGGCAAAGCCGTTGAGCTGGTCGACCATCGTGTTGATGGTTTCCTTCAGTTCCAGGATTTCGCCCGAGACGTCCACGGTGATCTTGCGCGACAGGTCACCGCGCGCGACCGCCGTCGTCACCTGGGCAATGTTGCGCACCTGGGCCGTCAGATTGCCGCACATGGCGTTGACGGAGTCGGTCAGGTCCTTCCAAGTGCCGGCGACACCCGGCACCAGCGCCTGGCCGCCGAGCTTGCCTTCGGTGCCGACCTCGCGGGCAACACGCGTCACTTCTGAAGCGAAGGAGCGCAGCTGGTCGACCATGGTATTGATGGCCTCCTTGAGCTGCAGGATTTCGCCGCGCACGTCGACGGTGATCTTCTTGGAAAGGTCGCCGTTGGCAACCGCGATCGTCACTTCGGCGATGTTGCGGACCTGCGCGGTCAAGTTCGACGCCATCGAGTTAACGCTTTCGGTCAAGTCCTTCCAGACGCCGGTCACTGCAGGCACCTGCGCCTGTCCGCCGAGTTTTCCGTCCGTGCCGACCTCGCGGGCAACGCGCGTCACCTCGGAGGTGAAGACGCTCAGCTGTTTGATCATCGTGTTGACGATATCGGCCGATCGCAGGAACTCGCCCTTGAGAGCCCGTCCGTCGACGTCGAGCGGCACTGTCTGCAGCAGATCACCCTTGGCGACTGCGGTGATCGTGCGGGTGACGGCCGTCGTCGGCCACAGGAGATCGTCGATCAGGCCGTTGATCGATCCCTCCATCTCCGACCAGGACCCGTCGGACAGGCCGAAGCGTACCCGCGTGCTCGTGCGCCCATCCCGGCCGACGACCTGGCCGACATGTTCCAGCTGCTGGGCCATGCGCTGATTGCCGGCGATAATGTCGTTGAGGGCATCGGCGATCTTGCCGGTGACGCCGGTCAGATCCGATCGCATCCGCACGGAAAAGTCACCGCGCCGGACCGCAACAAGGACCTCCAGAAGCGCGCTGGCGTCATCGAATGCCATGGTTTTGTGGTCATGGCCATTGAGGCTGTCTGCCGCAACGACATCGCGCGAAAATTCACTGGTCTGCTTGCTCACGAAATCCCCCTTGTTCGACTGGAGGTAAATTAGTGCTCAAGTGGAAAAAGGGTATGGCTCGGGCACGCGGTTGCATAGATCGATGTATCGGGCATCAGCCGTCAAACTTTGCCTGCGCTGGAACAGTTTCCGGCCGGCCGTCGTTTCCAACCTGATAATGGAGAGCGACATGTCGAACGTCTCAAGGACAGGCAAGGACGAGATCAACAACGCAACCAGCCCGACCACCTTCGGAAGGTCGGTGGAAAGCCAGGCGCAAATGCAGGATGCGGCGGCGGAAGCCTCGCCCGAAACGGGCGGTGAGATGGTCAACATCTACCGGCTGGAACCGATCGCCGCTCCCGACGATCCGAGATGGGACAATGCCCCCGGCCATGGCATCGTCATCGTGGCCGCCAGAACGCCGGGTGATGCCAGGATCGTCGCCGCCGCGCGCGAACTCGACTTCATGGAAGTGGATGCGGCTCCCGCCGAGGATGTGACGACAGCCAATGCCAGTGCCTTCCGCGACGACAAGCTCTATACTGTCATAGAGATCGACCGGAACAGACGCGATATCAAGCGCGGCATCGTCGAGGGCATGGTCTCGGTCGACACGATACGCCCAGTCCAACCGGATTAGAGGCCACCCCTTTTTATTGGAGTTCTCATGAATACGGCCAATCTGCAGCTCAAAGGGCTGATCATGGCGATGACGTCGATCTGCGACGCAATCGTCGACAAGGACGTGCTCACGCGCGGGGAAATCAACGCCGCGCTCTCGAAAGCCCAAAAGGCGATCGAGGAGGACGACGATCATGAGCTGTCGGGCGCCAACCGCGCCGCGATCCTGTTTCCCATCCGGGTGTTGCAACTCGCCGGTGAGGCCGCCGGGAAAGGCGAACAGCTGACATTTTCGGATTATGCGAAGCTCGTGGGAAAGCTCAGCTGAGCATTTCGAAGGCTTTTCTCTCGAGACCGTCGAGGTCGGGCCAGGTTCGCTTCGTGTCCGCCACGGCGGATCAGGCCCCGCCGTTCTTCTACTCCACGGCCATCCCAGGACACATATGACCTGGGGCAAGGTGGCGGATCTATTGTCTTCTGATTACACGGTCATCTGTCCCGACCTACCCGGCTTCGGCCGCTCCTACCAGCCTGCCGATACTCCCGACAGCAGAAACTCCTCCAAGAGGGCCAAGGCCGACGCCCTCGTCGAGCTGATGCGGCGACTGGGGCACGAAAACTTCGCGGTCGTCGGTCATGACCGTGGAAGCCTGACTGCTTTCCGTATGGCGATGGACCATCCCGACCGCGTACGAAAATTCGTTGCTGCCGATGGCATTCCCGTCATTGAACATCTTGAACACGCAGACTGGAAATTTGCAAGAGACTGGTATCATTGGTTCTTCTTCGCCCAGCCGCAAAAGCCGGAGCGGGCGATCTCAGCTGATCCCCTGGCGTGGTACGACAAACTCTCGCCGGCGCGAATGGGCAGACCGGCCTATGACGACCTGCTCAACGTCATCCAAGACCCCGACGTCATCCACGGGATGATCGAGGATTACCGCGCCGGACTCAGCGTCGACCGTCTCCACGACCGTGAAGACCGCGACGCCGGCCGGAAAGTGAACTGCCCCATGCTCTGCCTCTGGTCGCTGCGCGACGACATGGAGCAGATCTATGGCGATCCCGTCGCTATCTGGCGGAACTGGGCGGACGACGTGCGCGCTTCGGCACAGACAGCGGCCATCATGTCGCTGAAGAGAATCCGGAAGCGATCTCGCAGGCCATCCGGGATTTTTTCGAGAGCGCATAGTGCCAGGCTCGAGCGACGCGGTCCGGTCGCAGGCCATCCGACAGCAATGTTCGACGCTGTCGATTTTGCCATAAGTTGATCAATTTTGTCTTGTTTTCAGGCAGGTCTTGTGGCTATACCCCGCCGCACACACTTACGCACCAGGATTTCTACGTGACCATCCTCAAATCGCTTTTGGCCGCCTGCGGCCTCTCCGCCCTGATCGGCCTTGCCGCAACTCCGACGCTGGCCGGTTCGACGGCCTATCCGCTGACGCTCGAAAACTGCGGCGCTGCGGTGACATTCAAGCAGGCGCCCGAGCGGGCGATCGGCCTCGGCCAGAACAGCGCGGAAATCCTGCTGCTGCTCGGCCTTCAGGACAAGTTGGTCGGCACCGCCTTCTGGCCGAGCAAGGTGCTGCCGCAGCTCGCCGAAGCCAATGCCAAGGTCAAGCTTCTCACAGTCGAGATGCCGACCTTCGAATCGATCCTCGCCGAAAATCCCGACTTCGTGGCGGCCGCCCTGCCGAGCCTGGTCGGGCCGAACAGCAAGGTCGCCAAGCGCGAGGACTTCGACAAGGTCGGGGTGGCGAGCTATCTTTCGCCCAGCACCTGCCTCAGCACCAAGGACGTCAAAGACCAATACGGCAGCCGCGCCGAGCTGTGGAACATGGATCTCCTCTACAAGGAGATCGACGAACTTTCGCAGATTTTCGACGTCGCCGATCGCGGCCAGGCGCTGATTGCCGACTTCAAGGCGCGTGAAGCCAAGCTTCGCGGGAGCGTTGCCAAGGACGGCAAGAACCTGTCCTACGTCTTCTGGTTCTCCAGCCCCAGCCCGTCGGCCGACGCCTATGTCGGCGGCAAGAACAGCGCCTCCGGCTTCATCGCCGACCTGCTCGGTGGCCACAATGCGATATCGGCGGAAGCAGAATGGCCGACCGTCGGCTGGGAAGGCATCATCGCCGCCAACCCCGACGTCATCGTCGTCGCCAGCCTCGACCGCAACCGCTGGGAACTCGACAAGCCTGAGGCCAAGATCAACTTCCTGAACACCGATCCGGCCGTCAGCCAGACCCCGGCCGTCAAGAACAAGGCGCTCGTCGTCATGGACGGCCAGGCGATGAACCCGACGATCCGGACGATCTACGGCGCCGAACAGGTCGCCGAGCAGCTGAAGGCTCTCGGTCTGCTGAAGTGACGGACGCAGGCCGTCTCTTCCGGCAGTTGGGAGCGCTCACCGCACTGCTGCTCGCTTCCCTCTGCCTCATCGCTGTCGCCGTCGGCATGAGCGTCGGGATCGGCGACTTGCCGATTCCGCTTGCGACCACGTTTTCGGCCGTCACCAATCGGCTCGGTTGGACTGCCGTCGAGCTGAACCGCATCCATGAGACGGTGATCTGGGATTATCGCCTGAGCCGCGCGCTGGTCGCCGCCTTCTGCGGCGCGGGGCTGGCGCTCTCGGGCGCCATCATGCAGTCGCTGCTGCGCAATCCGCTTGCCGAACCCTATGTGCTCGGCATCTCCGCCGGGGCCTCCACCGGCGCCGTCGCAATCGTCATCCTGGGCCTCGGCGCTGGCGCGGTGTCGCTGTCGGCAGGCGCCTTTGCCGGCGCCTTCGCCGCCTTCTTCTTCGTGGCGCTGCTCTCGAACGGCACGCGCGGCGGCGCGGACCGCACCATTCTTGCCGGGGTCGCCGCCTCGCAGCTCTTCAACGCCTCAACCTCTTATATCGTCACCACCTCGGCCAATGCGCAGCAGGCCCGCGACGTCATGTTCTGGCTGCTCGGCAGTTTCAGCGGCGTGCGCTGGCCGGAATTCGCGCTGGTCTCGGTTATCGTCGGCCTCGGCCTTGCCGCCTGTCTGTTTTATGCCCGCGTGCTCGACGCCTTCGCTTTCGGCGACGAGGCGGCCTCCTCGCTCGGTGTCAATGTCGGCCGCGCCCGCATGGTGCTCTTCGCGCTGACTGCCATGATGACGGCGACGATCGTCAGCATGGTCGGCTCGATCGGCTTTGTCGGCCTTGTCGTGCCGCATGTCGCGCGCTTCGTCGTCGGGCCGCTGCATATCCGCCTGCTGCCGGCCTGCGCCATCGCTGGAGCGATCTTCATGGTGCTCGCCGACATTGCCGCGCGCGCCCTCATTCCCAACCAGATCCTGCCGATCGGCGTCGTCACGGCGCTGGTCGGCGTTCCCCTCTTCTCGATCATCCTCTACCGGTTCCAGCGCGCGTCATGAGCATCAAGGCCGACAACCTCACTTGGAAAATTGGCAGAAAAACCATTCTGGACGGCGTTTCCATGGAGGCACGGCCGGGCCGGATGCTCGGCCTGCTTGGTCCGAACGGCTCCGGCAAGACCTCGCTACTACGGCTTCTCGCCGGGCTGAAGCGACCGCATTCCGGCCGGGTCACTCTTGATCGAAACGACATCGGCACGATCAGCCGCCGTTCGATCGCCCGGCGCATCGCCTTCGTCGAGCAGCATGCAACGACAAACGCCAATCTGAAGGTCGTCGATGTCGTCAAGCTCGGCCGCTTTCCGCATCGCTCGATGTTCTCCGGCTGGACGAGAGCCGACGAAGAGGCGGTCGAAGCGGCGCTCGCGCGCGCCGGCATGGCGGAGAAGCGCGACGATCGCTGGCAGAACCTGTCGGGCGGTGAAAAGCAGCGCACCCATATTGCCAGGGCGCTCGCCCAGTCGCCGCAGGAATTGATCCTCGACGAACCCACCAACCATCTCGACATCCAGCACCAGATCGGCCTGATGCGGCTTGTCTCCGGCCTGCCGATCACCAGCATCGTCGCCCTGCACGATCTCAACCATGCCGCCATGTTCTGCGATGAGCTTGTTATCATGCAGCAGGGCAGGATCGTCGCCTCGGGCGCGCCTGAAGACGTGCTGAGCGAGAATCTCCTGCGCGACGTCTTTTCCGTCGAGGCCCGCATCGAGGCCTCGCCCCATCATTCGCGCCCGCATGTCCACTACCTCATATGAGAGTGGCTAGAACAGGATTCAGATTTTAGGCCGGATCGGCCTAAAATCTGAATCCTGTTCTAAATTAAAAAGTTAGAGCATGATGTCGCCCGAAAACCGCTCACACTTTTCGGCATCATGCTCCGTTCTCACGTCACGATCTGCAGCGGCAAAGCAGTCGTCTTTTTCAGCGTCTTCAGGACGATGCTCGATTTGACCGAGGCCAGATTATCGGTGACCCGGATCATTCTTTCGAGAAATTGGCTGAGATGGTCGAGGTCGCGCGCCATCACCTTCATCAGAAAATCGGCATCCCCCGTCTGCGAATAACACTCCAGGATCTCCGGCGAGGTTTCGATGAAACGATGGAGCCGCTCGTTTCCGCCTTCCGTATGCGCACGCAAGCTGACGAGGGTATGAGCGACGACGGCAAAACCCAGTTTTGCAGGATTGAGGATAGCAACGACGCTCTGGATGTACTGCTCATTGCGCAGCCTTTCCAAACGGCGGGCGCATTGGGTCGCGGAGAGATTGACCTTCTGCGACAGCTCACCCTGCGTCACTTCACTGTTTTGCTGGAGAGCGGCGAGCAATTTGATATCGAACTGGTCAAGCATGACTCACCCGAAAAAAGGAGACTTTCTGCACATTATAGCCAGATGACGCAGAATGTCTGCATCCAGATATCGCATTAGGCAGATAATCGCATAAAATCGCCGCGGAACTTCCGTTAATCTCCAGCCATTGGATAAAACGGAGGTGGACTTGTGTTTGAGAAACTGAATAACCGGCCAGCCGACAGCCTGCTTGCCCTCATCAAGGCCTTTCAGGCCGACGAGCGCAGCGGAAAGATCGACCTCGGCGTCGGCGTCTATCGCGACGCCATGGGCCGCACGCCGGTGATGCGAGCCGTAAAGGCGGCGGAACAGTTTCTTCTCGAGACCCAGGACAGCAAGAAATATCTCGGCCCGGAAGGCGATCTGCAATTCGTGCGCCTGCTGCAGCCCATTATTTTCGGCAAATCGCCAAAATTCGATCATCGCCTTGTCGGCATTCAGACACCCGGCGGCAGCGGCGCGCTGCGTCTCGGCGCCGAGCTCATCCAGATGGCAAACCCATCGGCGAAGGTTCTGTTGGGGACACCGAGCTGGCCGAACCACGCGCCGATTTTTGCCTCGGCGCGCCTGGCTGTAAAGGACTACGCCTTCGTCGATCTGACGTCGCAACAGGTCAAATTCGAAGGCGTCGCCGACGCCCTGTCTTCCGCTGCGGAAGGCGATGTCGTCCTCCTTCACGGTTGCTGCCACAATCCGACCGGTATCGATTTCACCATGGAGCAGTGGCTAGAGATTACCGAACTCCTCGTTGCGCACAAATTGGTGCCGTTCATCGATCTTGCCTATCAGGGGCTTGGCGACGGTCTCGAACAGGACGCTGCACCGACCCGCATGATCCTCGACGCGGTCGACGAGGCGCTGATCGCCTATTCCTGCGACAAGAATTTCGGTCTCTATCGCGAGCGCGTCGGCGCGCTCTACGTCATGACCCGCAATATCGACGACGTCGGCAAGGCAGAAAGCAATATGGCGGCACTTGCGCGTGTCAACTGGTCGATGCCGCCCGATCATGGCGCGGCGATCGTCAGAACCATTCTCGAGAGCCCCGAAATGTCGGCAATGTGGCGCGCCGAACTCGACGAGATGTGCGAGCGTGTCAACGGCAACCGCGCGGCGTTCGCCGCCGCAGCCGCCGATCTGGCCTTTATCAGCCGGCAGCGCGGCCTGTTCTCCAATCTCTCCATGTCGAAAGAAACGGCCGCGGCGCTACGCGCCAAACACGGCATCTACATGGCCGATTCCGGCCGTATGAACCTTGCGGGCATGCAGCCGGCTGATGCCGACGCAATCGTGACCGCACTTCGCGCTGAAGGCTGCTTGAAATGAGCAAGAAGGAAACAACCGGCCAGGCGATGACCCGTTCGCTTGTCGCCCATGGGATCGACACGGTGTTCGGCATCCCGGGCGCCCACATGTATGATTTCAACGATGCCCTCTACGGCGCCCGTGACAAGGTTCGGTTCATTCACACACGGCACGAACAGGGCGCCGGATATATGGCCTATGGCTATGCCAAATCCACCGGCCGGATCGGCGCTTATACCGTCGTCCCCGGTCCCGGTGTTCTCAATTCAGGCGCGGCTCTTTGCACCGCTTACGGCGCCAACGCGCCGGTGCTTTGCATCACCGGCAACATCATGTCCCACCTGATTGGCCAGGGCAGAGGGCAGCTGCACGAACTGCCCGATCAACTCGCGACAATGCGCGGGCTTACCAAGACGGCGGAACGCATCAATCATCCGTCCGAGGCCGGTCCTGTCATGGCCGAGGTTGTTAACAAAATGCTCTCCGGCCGCCAGGGTCCGGGAGCGGTCGAAGCCCCATGGGACGTGTTTGGCCAATCCGGCCCCGAAGTCGATCTTCCCGTCGGGTCGAAAGCCCCTCACCCGGCTGTCAACTCGGATCAGATCGCTGCCGCAGCGGCACTGATATCGGTCGCCAGCAACCCGATGATCATGGTCGGCGGCGGTGCGGCGGATGCCGGCGCCGAAATCGCCGCCCTTGCGGAATTGCTTCAATCGCCCGTCACCTCCCATCGTTCCGGCAAGGGCATCGTCGCCGACGACCACCCGAACTATCTGAACTTCGTCGCCGCCTATGAATATTGGAAGAAGACCGACGTTCTGATCGGCATTGGCAGCCGGCTCGAATTGCAGTTCATGCGATGGAAATGGCTGCCGAAGGACCTCAAGATCATCCGCATCGATATCGATCCGACCGAAATGGTCCGTCTCAAGCCCGGTGTCGGCATCGTCGCCGATGCCAAGGCGGGAACGCAGGCTCTGATAGATGCACTGGCAGGCGCCCCACGCGATGATCGCACCCGCGAATTTGCCGACCTCAACAGAGACGCCAGATCCCGGTTCTCGGAAGTACAGCCGCAGCTTGCCTATCTCGATGCCATTCGTGAGGCTCTGCCGAGAGATGGCTTCTTCGTCGAGGAAGTCAGCCAGATGGGCTTTACCGCCCGTTTTGCCTTCCCCGTCTACGCCCCGCGTCAGTACGTGACATGCGGTTATCAGGACAATCTGGGTTTTGGCTTCAACACCGCCTTGGGCGTGAAGGTCGCCAATCCCGATAAAGCGGTCGTGTCCGTTTCCGGCGACGGCGGCTTCATGTTCGGCGTTCAGGAGCTTGCCACCACCGTCCAGCACAGGATCAATGTCGTCGCCATCGTCTTCAACAATTCGGCCTATGGCAATGTCCTGCGCGACCAGAAGCAGGCGTATCATGGCCGCTATCTTGGCTCGGATCTCACCAATCCGGATTTTGTCGCGCTTGCCGAGAGCTTCGGTATCCGCGCATTCCAGGTGACAAGCCCCGTCGAACTCAAAGAGACGATCGAGAAAGCCCTCTCTCTCGACGAACCTGTGCTGATCGAGGTTCCGATCGAAAAGGGATCCGAGGCAAGTCCCTGGCCTTTCATTCATCCAGCGCCGCACGCCGAATGATGCCCTATCAACGCGACGAGCTCTTGAGAAAGACCGTCGCCAGCGGCGGCAGCGTCAGCGACAGGGAAACCGGCCTGCCGTGGGCGGGGATGGGTTCGCTCGACAGCGCGCCGTTGACGAGGCCGGAGCCGCCATATTCGCGTGCATCCGTGGTGATCCGCTCGATCCACACGCCATCATCAGGCACGCCGATCCTATAGCCGTAACGCGGCACCGGCGTGAAATTCGATACGACAAGGACGGATGAAGAGCGGCCCTCGGAATAACGGAGCATGCCGAGGACGGAATTGACGGCATCGTCGGCCGCCGCCCATTCGAAGCCCTGGGGATGAAAATCACCGAACTGTAATGCCGGCTCGTCCAGGTAGAGGCTATTCAGATCCTTGATCAGCCGCTGAATTCCGACATGCTGAGGTCGGTCCAGCACATCCCAGCTTAGCGAAGCATCGTGGTTCCATTCGCCCGGCTGGGCGATTTCGCTCCCCATGAACAGCAGCTTCTTGCCGGGATGACCCCACATGAAAGCGAGATAGCTGCGCAAATTGGCAAATTTCTGCCATTCGTCGCCCGGCATCTTGGTCAGCAGCGAGCCTTTACCATAGACCACCTCGTCATGAGAAATCGGCAGCATAAAGCGCTCGGAATAGGCGTAGATCATGCCGAAGGTCATGGTGCCATGATGATGGCTCCGATAGACCGGATCCTTCTCGATGTAACTCAGGCTGTCATGCATCCAGCCCATGTTCCATTTGATGTCGAAGCCAAGCCCGCCTTCTTCCGGCGGCTTCGTCACACCCGGCCAGGCCGTCGATTCCTCGGCGATGGTCATTGCATGCGGGCAGCGCTCGTGGACGATGCTGTTCAGGTGCTTGAAGAACTCCACCGCCTCCAGGTTCTCGCGGCCGCCATACTGATTTGGAATCCATTCGCCTTCGTTGCGGCTGTAATCGCGGTAGAGCATCGAGGCCACGGCATCGACGCGCAAGCCGTCGACATGATAGCGCTCCAGCCATTCGAGCGCGCTGGCGATCAGGAAGCCTTTCACCTCGTTGCGACCGAGATTGTAGATCAGCGTATTCCAGTCGCGGTGAAAGCCCTCGCGCGGGTCCTCGTGTTCATACAGCGCGCTGCCGTCGAAACGGGCAAGACCCCAGACATCCGTGGGGAAGTGAGCCGGCACCCAGTCGAGGATGACGCCGAGCCCGGCGCCATGGCAGCGGTCGACGAAATAGGCGAAATCCTCGGGCGTTCCGTATCGCCCGGTCGGGGCAAACAGGCCGAGCGGCTGATAGCCCCAGGACCCGCCGAACGGGTGCTCCATGATCGGCAGCAGCTCGATATGGGTAAACCCCATGTCGCTGGCATAGGGAACAAGCCGCTGGCTGAGCTCGACCCAGTCGAGATATCTGTTGCCGTCCCGCCCGTCGCGCAGCCAGGAGCCGGCGTGCACCTCGTAAACGGAGATCGCGCCCTCCAGTCTCGCTTGCCGAGACCGGCCCTTCATCCAGCTGTCATCGGTCCATCGAAATGGTGTCGACGATGCGACGATGGAGGCGGTGGATGGGGCGGCCTCGCTCGCCCGTGCCACGGGATCGGCCTTTTGCGGCAGGCAGGACCCCTCGGCATCGACGATCTCGAACTTGTATCTTTCACCGGGGGCGAGGCTCGGAATGAACAACTCCCAGACGCCCGCCGATTGCCTCAGCCGCATCGGATTTCGCCGCCCGTCCCAGGCATTGAAGTCACCGACGACCGAAACGCGGCGAGCATTCGGCGCCCATACAGCGAAACGAACACCTGATATGCCGTCGATCGACATCGCCACCGCGCCAAGCGTGCGGCTCAGACTGTAATGCGTGCCCTCCGATATCAAGTGGAGGTCGAGTTCACCGAGCAGCAGACCGAAACTATAGGGATCCTCGGTGATCTGCACCGCATCCGGCCAAGTGATCTTCAGCCGGTATCCGCTCCTCAAACCGGTTGCCGCCGCAAACAGGCCGGCGGGATGGGCGATGCTGAAAGGCGTCACCACCCGTCCACTCGCAGCCTCGATGAGATCGACCGCCTCCGCCCCGGGCAGGTAGACCCGCACGATCGTCATCCCGCCGCTTTCATGGGGGCCGAGGATCGAAAAAGGATCGCCGTGGCGCCCCTCGATCAGAGCCCAGAGGGCATCGTGCCCGATGCCGGCCAGAAGTTCCGAGCGCTCAACATTCATGCCGGAACTCCCGCCAGACGCGAGACGATTTCGGTGAGGCCGGAAAGCGGGATCGGAAGCCATTTCGGCCGGTTGCGGGCTTCATAGGCGATTTCGTAAGCGGCCTTTTCGAGAAGAAAGGCATCGAGGACCCTCCGTCGTTGATCGGGTGGCATATCAAGCGCCTTCGATGCCGAAACCGCCTGCGAATAGGCGTCGAGAAACGCCTCTTCCGCCTGGCGCCCGAAGCGGGCGATGGCCTCGCGCCGGACTTCGTTCTCGTGTTCGATGACGGCGTCGTTATCAAGCTGGGCGGTGGCGACGAGATAACTCAGTGACCTCAAAAGCCCGGCGACATCGCGCAGCGGATTGGTCTTGGCGCGGCGTTCGGCCAGGTTTTTCGCCGGCTCGCCCTCGAAATCGATGATAACGGCATCGCCCTCGCTGACGAGGATCTGACCAAGGTGAAAATCGCCATGCGTGCGCGTCATCAGCGTATGGCGCGTGGCCTCGGTCAGCGTCGCGGCAAGCTCGACGAGTTCGGAGCGGCGCTTGAGCAACGGAGCAGCGAGTAGATCGATCGCCGGATCGGCATTCTCCGCCCGTTCGGCAAGTTTCGACATGGCATAGGCGACTTCGCCGGCAACCGCCTTCTTCATCGCCTCGACTTCGCTGTCGCCGGCGATTACCGGGCTGAAGGCTTCGTCTGCAGTCTCCCCGGCGAGCACGACATGCAGCTCTCCGAGACGCATGCCGACCATCGCAACGAAGCTGATCAGCGGCTGGAAGACGTCGTCGCCCGGCTGGACGGCCGGGTCGTTCAGCACGAGTTCGTCTGCCCCGCGGCGCAGGTTGTTCAGCATCCAGTTCCAGGCATCGCCCTGATTGCGGATCGCGCCTTGTACGATGATCAATGTCGAGCGGCGTCCACTGGAGTCCGTGTGCGCGACCTCGCCGAGCAAGGGCGCCGTGTGATCGTAGCCGGCACGGGTGAGATAGCGCGTCATCTCGACCTCCGGATGAATGCCGGGAAAGATGTGCCTGATCAGCTTGATCATCGCGAGATCGCCGACGATCAGCGAACTGTTGGATTGTTCGGCCGAGAGCCAATGGACCGGAAGATCGTCGGTGACGGCGAGACGGTCGAGCCGTTCCGTGCCGAGAAATTCAAGCGTGCCGGTGCGCCCCGTGGTACGCGAGCGGTCGCCAAGCCCGCGCAGGATACCGCGCGCCATCGCCTCCACGGCAAATCCGTCCGTCAGGAAGCCGACGCGCCGGCCCTGGCGGACCCGCCCGAGCGCAAGCTGCTGGGTCAGCACCGATGGTTGCGCATCGTCCCAGGCGACCGCCAGCGGCAGCTGGTAGGATTCGCTATGGTTTGGCAGCACGGCCTCCAGTTCGCCGAGAACGATCCCGTCGGCAAACGGGATCGGCGTTGCGGAGATCAGACGCGCCGCCTGCAGCGGCTGGTCCTTCGCCCCGAACCACCGCCGCTTCGCCAGATAGGCCGGCAGAATTTCATTGCTGAGGACGCGTGCAAGCTTGGGTTCATCGACAAGATCCAGCAGGCCGCGGCGGGTGACGATTGTCACCAGATCGGGAAGTTGCTCCGGCGGCGCGGTGCGCCATGCCGGCGGGTCGGCATCGGCCTCCAGCTGGAACCAGAAAAATCCGTAGGGCGGCAGTGTCAGCAGATAGGTCAGCTGGCCGATCGGCGGAAAAGGCGACATGCCGGTCAATTCGATCGGCACGCGGCCCTCGAAACTCGACAGGTCGAGTTCCACGGCCTGCGGCAGGCGCGAGAGGTTTGCGACGCACATCAGCGTCTCGCCTTCATATTCCCTGAGATAGGCGAGGATCTTGCGATTCTCCGGCGCGAGAAACCGCAGCGAGCCACGGCCGAAGGCCGGATGCCGGCCGCGTAGCGCCAGCATCTTGCGCGTCCAGTTGAGCAGCGAATGCGCATCCGTGCTCTGCGCCTCGACGTTGACGGCCTCGAAACCGTAGAGCGGATCGGCGACCGGCGGCAGCACGAGACGCGCCGGATCCACCCTGGAGAAGCCGCCATTGCGGTCCGGAGACCATTGCATCGGCGTCCTCACCCCATCCCGATCGCCGAGATAGATATTGTCGCCCATGCCGATCTCGTCGCCGTAATAGATCACCGGCGTTCCCGGCATCGAGAGCAGCAGCGCGTTCATCAGCTCGATCCGCCGGCGGTCGCGCTCCATCAGCGGCGCCAGGCGGCGCCTGATGCCGAGATTGATGCGGGCGCGCTTGTCGGATGCGTAGGTTTCCCAGAGATAATCGCGCTCGGCGTCCGTCACCATTTCGAGCGTCAGTTCGTCATGGTTGCGCAGGAAGATCGCCCATTGGCAATTCTCCGGAATCTCCGGCGCCTGCCGCAGGATATCGGTGATCGGAAACCTATCCTCCTTGGCGATCGCCATGTACATGCGCGGCATCAGCGGAAAGTGGAAGGCCATGTGGCATTCGTCGCCGTCGCCGAAATATTCGCGCGTATCCTCCGGCCATTGATTGGCCTCGGCCAGCAGCATGACGCCGGGATGGGTGGCATCGAGGGCGGCACGGATGCGCTTGAGGATCGCATGGGTTTCGGGCAGGTTTTCGTTGATCGTCCCCTCACGCTCGACAAGGTAGGGGATCGCGTCGAGGCGGAAGCCGTCGATACCGGTTTCCAGCCAGAAGCGCATCACCTTCAGCAGTTCCTCCATGACCAGGGGACTGTCGAAGTTGAGGTCAGGCTGGTGGGAATAAAAACGATGCCAGTAATAGGCGCCGGCCACGGCATCCCATGTCCAGTTCGATTTTTCCGTATCTATGAAAATGATGCGCGTTTCCGGGAATTTCTGATCGGTATCCGACCAGACGTAAAAATCGCGCTCCGGTGATCCGGCCGGCGCCTGACGGGCACGCTGGAACCAGGGATGCTGATCGGAGGTGTGGTTGATGACGAGCTCGATAATGACGCGGATATTACGCTGGTGGGCGGCGTCGACGAAGGCGCGAAAATCCTCCAAGGTGCCGTAATCGGGGCTGACATTGCCGTAGTCGGCGATGTCGTAGCCGTCGTCGCGGCGCGGCGAGGGAAAGAAAGGCAGCAGCCAGATGGCATTGACGCCGAGCGCCGCGATGTGATCGAGCTTGGCGTGCAGGCCGGCAAAGTCGCCGACGCCGTCGCCGTTGGCGTCGTAGAACGACTTGATGTGCAACTGGTAGATGATCGCATCCTTGTACCAGAGGGGCTGCTCAATGCCATCGGGGTTCATCGTGTCCATTCATGCCTCCGCTGCTCGAACGCGCCAGATCGCAAAGGGCAGGATTTCAGGGTTCAGGCTGATGCTCTGCCGTTTGCCGGTCCATTTGAAACGATGCCCGCCGATGAGATCCTCGGCA
Source organism: Rhizobium acidisoli (assembly GCF_002531755.2). Classification (NCBI taxonomy): domain Bacteria; kingdom Pseudomonadati; phylum Pseudomonadota; class Alphaproteobacteria; order Hyphomicrobiales; family Rhizobiaceae; genus Rhizobium; species Rhizobium acidisoli. Next base: position 241,326 of record NZ_CP035000.1, read on the forward strand.
TCCAGCGCGCCGCCGTCGCCGAGCGACCAGTGCCAGAGCGGCAGTTCGACATCGCTTTGCTGAAAATTGTGAGGGTCGAGGCTGATCGCGATCAGCAAGACATTGTCGCGGGCCTTGCTCGCCTTCTCGAAGAACAGGATATTGTCATTCCAGGCATTCAACAGCGTCAACCCGAGATGCGAATGCAGCGCGGTGTTCTCGTTCCTGATACGGTTGAGCATCCTGATTTCGCCGACGATATTGCCCGGCCGGTCATAGTCCCAGGCGCGGATCTCGTATTTCTCGCTGTCGGCATATTCCTTGCGCTTGGCATCGGGTCGCCCCTCGCAAAGCTCGAATCCATTATAGACGCCCCACAGGCCCGAAAGCGTGGCGGCGAGCGCCGCACGGATCAAGAAGGCCGGGCGCGGTGCGTTCTGCAGAAAGTCCGGATTGATGTCATGGGTGTTGACGAAGAAATGCGGCCGGAAAAATTCCTTCGCCTCCGTCTGCGTCAGCTCGCGCATATATTGCTCGAGCTCCCATTTGGCATTGCGCCAGGTGAAATAGGTGTAGGACTGGGAGAAGCCGATCTTAGCCAGCCGGTACATGACCTTCGGCTTGGTGAAGGCTTCCGACAGGAAGACCACATCGGGATGACGCGCCCTGATATCGCCGATCAGCCATTCCCAGAATGGGAAAGGCTTGGTGTGCGGATTGTCGACGCGAAACAGCTTGACGCCCTGGTCCACCCAAAGCTGGACGACATCCCTAAGCTCCACCCATAACGAGGGCAGCGCGTCCTTCGTGTAGAAATCGACGTTGACGATATCCTCGTATTTCTTCGGCGGGTTCTCGGCATATTTGATCGTGCCGTCCGGGCGCCAGTCGAACCAGCCGGGATGTTCCTTCAGCCAGGGGTGATCCGGCGACGCCTGGATTGCAAGGTCGAGAGCGATCTCCAGCCCGTGCCGGCCCGCCTCCTCGACCAGCCGGCCGAAATCCTCGAAATCGCCGAGCTCGGGATGGATGGCATCGTGGCCGCCCTCCTCGGAACCGATCGCATAGGGGCTGCCAGGATCGCCGGGAGCGGCCTTCAGGCTGTTGTTGCGCCCCTTTCGGTTGGTCGAGCCGATCGGGTGAATGGGCGGGAAGTAGAGTACGTCGAAGCCCATGCCGCGAATATCGGCCAGCCTCGGGATGACGTCGTCGAAGGTGCCGTGCCGGTTGGGATCACCGCTCTGCGAGCGCGGGAAGATCTGGTACCAGCTGGCGAAGGCCGCTTCCTTGCGTTCGGAATCGACGGCGCTTGCCGTGGAGCGGAGCCGGAACGGCCGGCTGTCGGCTTTGTTCATCAGCTCGGATGTCTGAGGATCGAGCAGGATTGCCGTCCGCTCGGCATCCGAGGCGGTTTCGAGATTGTCGCTCAGGGCCTGCAGTTCGGCGCCGAGCGCTGCCGGCGCCCCGGCCTGCGCGGCGCGGACGAGGTTCAATCCCTCCTGCAGTTCGAGCTTCAGGTCGAGCCGGGCGTCGTTCTTCTTGGTCAGCTCGTAGCGGAAGATCGCGAACGGATTTTTCCACGCCTCGACGGCGAACTCGTAGCGGCCGGTGCGCTCCAGCAGGAACTCGGCGCGCCAGCGGTCGTTTTCGACCAGATGCATCTCCGTCTCGTTCCAGTCCGCCATGGCATCGAGCGGCCGCCAGAGCAGGACGGCGGCGATCGGGTCGTGGCCGTCGGCGAAGATATCAGCCTCGACGGTGACGATGTCGCCGACCACCCGCTTGACCGGGAAACGCCCGTCATCGACGCGCGGCATGATGTTTTCGATGGCAAGCCGCGGCGACGCCGTCGCCTGCGCGATCTCCAGGGCGGGCCTGGACGTGATCGGCGCCGGCGCCCTGCCTTGGATGACCAGCGCCTCCCCTGCCCGCAAGCGCAAAACCCCAGCGTCGGCTGCGACGGGCAGAAAGCCGGAGGCCGCTTCACGAAGGGCCGTCACCGGCGCGGGCGCACTTTTCCGAAGGTCTCTGTTCAGCAGGATGAAGCGCACATTGTCAGCGCTGCGCAGATCCTCCACCTCGGATTGCAGGAGCGCCGAGACCGGTCCATTGGCGTTGCGGATCAGGCGTAGCGATGCGGCAGGCGCGTGATCGATCTTGCCGATCTCGGCATTCGCACGCCGGATTTCGGAAGAAAGATCGAAAGCCAGGTCGTGACGCAGTCCCTTAAGGCCCGACCTGTTCCCATGCGTCGGATCGAGCGGCGTGGCTGCACCATATTCGAAACCCATCGGAATCATAAGGCCGCCGCCGAGCGAAGCGGCAAGGCGCAAGGCTCTCACGGCGCGCCGCTCGAGGATCTCGCGGCTTTCGGTTCCGTGCGCGATACGCCGCGCGAATGGCGGCTCCGGAAACGCGACCTGCCAGCCCAGCGGCTGCTGCACACGATGCTCGTCGATGAACCATCTCTCGTCAAAGTCCCACCAGGGCATCGACGAAAAACAGCCGTTAAAACCTGCCCCCTTGATCCCGTCCCTCACCGCAAAATCGGTGCCTGGCGTCCAGGCGAGGAATTGCGCCTCAGTCTCTTCGCGCACCGCCGCAATCAGCGATTTGAAAAGCGCCGGCGTCGCCCGATCGATCCCGAGCACCCGATAGCCGGCGAGGCCGGCGTCGGACAGCCGCTGCAGCCGTTCCGTCCATTCCGCCAACAGCTGCGATTGCCGTTCCGCCCCCATCGCCGTCATCGGCTCCGCCGGGTCCAATGGCGAGCGCCTCGGATCGACTGGGCGAAAGCCCGCCTCGGAATCTTGCGCCCTGCCGTCGAGCATCAGGTCCATCATCACGGCGACGCCACTCTTGCGGCCAGCCTCCGCCAGGCGGGCCAACCCATCCTCGACCACGTTTCCGAGCGACAGTTCAGGATCGAGACGATCGAAGTCCCGGGAGGCAAAGACACTGCGCTCCCCACCGCGGTCGAAGAGGGGTGCCGTCAGCACATGATCGAAACCGGTATCCGCCGCATGGTCGAAAACCTCGCGCCATGCATCGATGCCCTGGAGAAGGAGCGGATTGACATAATAGATCCGGGGCGGGGTGCTCAACACACCCCCGTTTGCACGAAATAACATCGGCCGCCGCCTCGAGTTGCTTTTCAGGCAAACTTCCTTTGGCGGTTGTTGTTCCACCGGCAAGGCCAATTCGCGGCTGTACGAACTCATCCGTCGCATCGGCGGCGGATCGAGGGGACGCATTTCGTTCGAGCATCAAAGCCCTTCCAGGAGACGAAGAAACCTTGAGAATTCCAGCCGCATCCGGGTAGTCTTCCGTCATCTACAGAGGTGAGTCAGTTGGCTGTTGAAAGCGCATCCATGCTTCGATCAATACTCGTCGCTGCAACCCTGCCGGCCTGCGTCCTCTGCCTCACCGCCTGGAGCATCGAGACCGATCGTTCGACAGAGTACAAACAAGGCCTGTTCGAAATCCGCGAGGAGGCCAGGCGCTTCATCGCGCAGGAGAACGCCAATGGGCACGAGCAGTGGAACGTGCTGGAACCCAACGCGAAGGTGCTGGTTCCCCGATGCGCGGTCCCGCTCCAGGCGCAGTGGACGCCGAAGAGCCTCGGCCGCTCAAAACCCAGCGTGATGGTCGTGTGCTCAGCCGCGGTGCCGAATGCCGTGATGAAACGATGGGATGTGCCGGTGCCGGTGCGGCAGAAACCAACATCGAACTGAGCATTCCCGTCGATACGCTGGCAAATTGACAAATTGTGTAATTTACGTATTTTACACATTTTAGTGGAGGAGAAAATGGCCCAAATATTGAGAGTGCCGGCGACCACATTCTCTCGCAGCTTCGCACGATATCAGGACGAAGCGCTGAGCGAAAAGATTATCGAAGTCACAAGCCATGGGCGGGTCATTGGCGGATATCTTTCCGCAAGCGAGCTTGAACACTATAAGAGCCTGAAGCGCAGGGAACGTGAAGTTCTCATCGTCGGAGAGTTGGACGAGGACACGATTTCGGACATTGAAAACGCTCAATACGGCGTTGCGCCGAAGTGAAGTTTCCCGAACCCGCACCAGGCCTGGTGATCAGATATTCGTTTCTTTGGAAAGAGGACTACGACAAAGGAAAATACGAAGCGTCGAAGGACAGGCCTTGTGCGGTCGTACTTGCAGCAAAGGTGAAAGACACAACGGCAATTCAAGTCGTTGTTGTACCCATCACGCACTCGCAACCCGACCAGGCCGATCGCTCGGCATCGCTTGAGATACCTGCCGCAATCGCAAAATCACTCGGCCTGGATGGTGGGCGGCATTGGCTGCGACTCACTCAGCTGAACCGCTTTATCTGGCCTGGTTATGATCTGCGCGTACGGCCCGATGACCCTGGCCGCGTCGATTACGGCTTCATCCCCGAGGCGTTCTTCAACCAGATCAAAGCTGCGATCATTGCGGAAAACAACCGAAGGAGGCTCTCCTTTACACCGCGGGACGAGCAGCCTTGAAGTGCTTCCTGTGCTTCACTCCCGAGCAAGATTTCGACTATCTCGACGAAAGCAGTCCGACGGCAACAGAGGCGACCAGACGTGAACGCATCGGTAGAATTGTGCACCTATCCCGAACTTGACGATCGGATCGTGATCGTTCGGGCGGGGGATGAAGTTGATGCCGTGTTTGTCCGGACCGACAGATTCAACGTTCTGATCGATACGCTTGGAACGCCCGAGCTATGCCGGATGGCGCTGGATCTGCTTGAGGGGAAGACTGCAGCTCGCCCGCTGATCGTCATCAATTCGCATATGGATTGGGATCACTTCTGGGGAAATGCAGCTATCGTGGGCCGCGCTCCGATTATCGCGCATGCCGCAGCACTCGATCGCTTGCGTGAACCCTCCGCGCAACAGGTTCTGAAAGACAAGGCCAGCCAGGAATCGCGGTTTCGCAATGTCGAGCTCATCGGCCCAGATATCACCTTCTCCGGCTCGATGGTTCTCAACGGCGGCGATCTGACGCTCGAACTTATCCATACACCCGGGCACACGCCCGACCATATCGCCGTCTGGATTCCCGAGCTTCGCATCTGCCTGGCCGTCGACGCGGTGGAATATCCTATCCCCGAAGTCTGGAGTAAAAGCGCCGAAGACCTTCGCCTGATCCGTTCATCGCTGGAGCGGATCCGTGATCTCGACGCGAGGCTGGTCATCCCCGCGCACGGCCAGACGTCGTCGCCTTCGACGGTGAAGGCGAACCTCGCCTATTTCGAAGCCCTGGCCGAACGTGTCGACGGGTTGAGCGAAGGCCAGCTGGCGGATAGGCAGCTCAGCCGCTCGAGCGGCTTCCGGCTTGAAGACTTCGTCGCCATCCCCGACGGGATGCCTGCGGATACGGTGACGTTCTACCGGAACTGCCACGAGACAAACCTTGGCGCCACCGTTCACGCCCATATCGAAAAACTGAAATCAACGTAGATGGATCTGACGGGCGAGAATGACGTGACACCGTTGGAAGGCGGGCGAACCGGGCAGATCTGGCGCGACGGCGATACCGTCGTCAGACCATCAGGCGCATGGACGCCGACAGTGCACCGGTTTTTGCGCCATCTCAGAGACAGCGGTTTTCTGGCTGCGCCGGAGCCGATCGACATCATAGGGGAAAACCAGGAGATCGTCAGCTTCGTCGCCGGGCGCGTCTGCAAGGATTTGGGTAACTCGTTTGTTGGATCGGAGCGCATGCTGCTGTCCGCGGCCAGGCTTCTGCGCGATTTTCACTCGGCATCGCAAGGGTTTCTGGAGCGGGATAGTGAAGGTCAGACGTGGATGCTGCCGCCGCAGGAACCGCGCGAAATCGTCTGCCACGGGGATTACGCGCCTTACAACGTCGCCACGGCAGAGCATGAGGCTGTCGGGATCATCGATTTCGACACCGCGCATCCCGCACCGCGCCTCTGGGATCTGGCCTATGCGGTCTATCGCTGGGCACCCTTGTCCGATCCCTCCCATCCCGGCGTGATGTCAGGCCTCAACGAACAGCTGCGGCGAGCCGACATCTTCTGTTCGGCTTATGGGGCAACGGCAGAAGAACGGCAACAGCTCCCGGAGACGATCTGCAGGCGGCTCCAGGCGCTTGTCAATTTCATGCAGGCAAGGGCCGCGGTCGGAGACGGGACCTTCGTGGAGCACGTGGCCGCAGGAGACGCTCAGCTGTAACTAGGCGATATCGACTATGTGCAGAAACATCGAGACCGACTGCTGAACGCGCTCCTGTAGCTAGAGCCACTTCCTCCGACGGAAGAAGCCAAAGAGGCCGAGGCACAGGACGCCGATGACGCCGAGCACGACGAAATAGCCATACTGGGTTTTCAGTTCCGGCATGTCGCTGAAGTTCATGCCGTAAATGCCGGCGATCGCGGTGGGAACGGCAAGAATTGCCGCCCAGGCGGCGAGCTTGCGGGCAATCGCCGTCTGCTCGGTCTGGCCGATCATCACGCTGGCCTCGAAGGCGAAAGCCAACACCTCGCGCAAAGCGTCGATATCTTCCTGAACCCGGCGCACGTGATCGGTCACATCGCGAAACAGTGACTGCAGCGTCGGATCCATGCCGGGAAGATCAATGTGCTCATATCGCCGACAGACGTCGACCAGCGGCACAACGGCATTGCGCAGCCGCAAGAGCTTGCGTCGCAGCAGATAAAGCCGCTCGATGTCGGACTTCCCCAGCTGTTCGCGCAGCACCAAATCCTCGAGCTTCTCGACCTCTTCCTGCACGACCTCGATCACCGGCATGTAGTTGTCGACGATGAAATCGAGGATGGAATAGAGAATGTAATTTTCACCGTGGGCGAGCGCCGTCGGTGTGGCCTCGCACCGTTGCCGCACCGACAGGTAAGACGACGAGTCACCGTGGCGAACGGAGACGACATAACCGCGGCCGACGAACAAATGCGTTTCGCCGAAGATGATTTCGTCATTCTTCATATGGGCGGTCCGGGCGACGATGAACATCGCGTCCCCATAAATCTCCAGCTTCGGGCGCTGGTGGGGCTGTGCCGCGTCCTCGATCGCCAAGGCGTGGAGATTGAACTCGGCCTGGACCTGATGCAGCAGCACTTCATCCGGCTCGTGCAGGCCGATCCAGACGATGGCATTCTCCCGGCTGCGCCATTCTCCGGCCTCTTCTATCCTAATATCACGAATGCGCTGCCCATGCTGATACACGGCGGCAGCCACAACGCCGCGCCGCTCATGCGGCGGCGAGGCAGAGCCGCTGCCGGCCTGCGGGGAAACACTGTCCAGATCCTTCAGCCGTTCCAAATCTTGCCGTCCTCCCGCTCCTGCGCAGATCACGCCTCCGCAAGCAACGCCGCATCGATGATAATGCTATTTCGTAAAACATGCATCCATTTCAGTGCGGGACCGTGGGAAGGCGGATTGCCTTAGGCTTTCGTCATCTCCCCACCAGCGACATCACGCAGAAAAATCGCGGTGAGCCAACTCTCCATTTTCCGACCGTATCAACAAGACAAGCGGCTCGGCAGGGCTTACAGGATCGACATCAATACGCTCACTCTTGCCTGATCTCAGACATATCGTAAGCTCAGTCTAATCCGTCGCATTGGGACTGGAACTGTTGCCGTCCGATTCGAATTGCAACCAAAGCCCCACAGATGTTCTGCCAATGCGCGAGGCGGGGGACGATTACCGGGGAGGAGAGGAGAAACTTATGCACATCCTCCTCCTCCTGAAATGCTAAGGCTGGAAAGTCCTCTCTGTATGGTTCGACAGTCGACAGAGCCACCGATCATTTTTCCCATGGAGCCTTGCGCTGCAAGCGCTCTGTGATCTTCGGTGACGCTGTGGAGGGGCCCGCCTCGACTGCAGCGACGAAGCTCTTGAAGGCATCGGGGGACAGGCGGATAACACTTTCCTGCAGGATTGCCGTCTGCGCCTCGTTTATTGCGGCTTGCCGCATAATCTCTTGATCGGCCATGTTTTTCTCATCGAGTATCCGGGCATCATATATAGGAGATGCCGCGGCCTGTCGAAGAAGGACATGGATATCGACATCTATTCGGCCGCCCTCCAGCATTGCAGAACGCGTAACCCACATTACGTGTCCGTAGAAATATCGTCCCAGTCCTGATCCATGTAGCCGATCAGCCAGTTGAGGGCATAGTGCCATTCGTAAACCACGCCCTTGTCCAATCCGCCCGGCGGCTCTTCGCCCTTCAGCCTTGCGTTCACGGCCGCCCAATCATAACGGTAGATCAGGTCAGCGGCGTCGAGCAGCTCTTTCTGCGGGCGCAGTTTGGCACGGCGCATCAGCCCGTCCGTTCCCAATTCGCGAAGTGTTTTCGCGATGAAAGGGACATCGCAAATATGGTCGGGACGTTCGAGCTGCGGCGAAATCCCGATTGCCCACAACATCACGTGCACGCCTTCGTAACGCCAGGCGAAGTTTGCCCGATCCTGATCGGAGGGATTGGGATCGTCCATGAAGGCCTGCTCTTTCGGGGTGAAAAAACTTGCTGCGTCGAACTGCCGGATGAGAGCCTGACCCATGGCATGGTCCCCAGTTTCGCCTTTCACCGCAACGATCGCAAGCGCGATCGTGCGCTGCACGACCGCCTTGGTATTTCGGCGGGTGCTCTCGCTCTCGGGCTCGACGGTCGGCAGATGATCGATCGTCGGTACGCCTTCCGATTGAAGCTGAGCGATCGACCGGCCTTTGCGCGCGCCTGCCTCATCGACGGGTTGCGAGACGGCTGCCTGAACCGGAAGGATCAATGCAAGAAGGGCAGAAAATAGGCGCTTCATCATGTATGGCTCCTCTCACCTCTTTGACGCATCGATAAACATTTCCAGCGCTATCGGGATATGTTTTGCGCAAAAGCGACGTCGGTTTCCGGAAGGGTGGTAAACGGCATTTTACATATTGAGCAAATCGTTAAATTTTTCTCGGTACAAAAGTCCCTAGCCAAGCCGGTATGGGCCGGACCGTTCGATCGAGGACTTTCTATGCGTCGTCCAAACATTAAAATGAGTTTGCTGTTGATTTTCAGCGGTGTAGCTCTTCTTTTCGGTCTTGTAGCCTATCTCGCGGTCGATGGTCTTCGCAAAACGAACGACACGACCGATGAAATTGCCACCGACTGGCTGCCAAGCGTTCAGGCGTCGCAGGCAATCAATCTCGCCATGACGAATTTGCGCCTCACTTACCGCGATCACATCATCGCGCAGTCGGAGGCGGAAAAGAAAACACGCGAAGAGGCCATCAAGGTTGCCGAGGATGCGATACGCAAATCGGTCGACGCCTATCTTCCGCTGGCGTCGTCCGATCGCGAGCGCGACCTGATCAAGACGATCAAGGAGAGCGTTGAAGGTTACATCTCCAGCAGCTCCCAACTCCTCGTCCTTTCCCGCGCCAACAAGACCGAGGAAGCCGGGCAATATCTCGGCGGGGGAATGCGCTCCTATTCCGACGAGCTTAAGGAGGCCACGGCGGCCCTGGTCGAATTGAACGTCATCGGCAGCAAGAAGGCGGCCGACCTTAGCACGGAGACCTTCGCCTCCATAGAATTCTACCTGCTTGCAACGATCGCTGTCGCCGGGTTGCTCGTTCTCGGTGCTGTCGCTTTCGTGCTGAAGGCCATTGCCAACCCGATTACCGGCATCACCGCCTCGATGCGGCAGCTGGCAGAGGGAGACACAAGTTCACAGATCCCATTTGCCGACCGCGCCGACGAAATCGGATCCATGGCGGGAGCGGTGGAGATCTTCCGCCAAGCCGCCATCGCGAACAAGCGGATGGCGACGGAAGCTGAGGAAAACCGCGTCCGGGCAGAGGCTGACCGCGTTGACACCCAGAAGCAGGCGGAAGCCGACGCCTCCGAGCGGCTGCGCATCGCCACCTCGGGTCTCGCCGCAGGCTTGAAGCGGCTGGCCGCAGGCGACCTCGCCTTCCAGCTCAACGAGGCCTTCGCGCCCGATTTCGAGGCACTGCGCCACGACTTCAACCAGTCCGTCACCCAGCTTGGCGCAACGCTCCGGGCGATTTCCGACAGCATCGGCACGATCGACGAAGGCACGCGGGAAATCTCCTCCGGTGCAAGCGATCTGTCGAAACGCACCGAGCAGCAGGCGGCTTCGCTCGAAGAGACCGCAGCCGCACTAGAACAGATCACCGCAAACGTTGCGAACTCCAGCAAGCGGACCGAGGAGACGCGCACGGTGGCAACCGAGGCAAACCGCAGCGCCGGCATCTCTGCAGAAGTCGTTTCCCATGCCGAAGAGGCGATGGAACGCATCGAAACCTCGTCTCAGCAGATTTCCAACATTATCAGTGTCATCGACGAAATCGCGTTCCAGACCAATCTTCTCGCGCTCAATGCCGGCGTGGAAGCCGCCCGTGCCGGCGAGGCCGGCAAGGGCTTTGCCGTCGTCGCCCAGGAAGTACGCGAACTTGCCCAGCGCTCGGCAAGTGCAGCCAAGGAAATCAAGGGCCTGATCCAGAACTCTTCGAAGGAAGTGGAAAGCGGCGTCAAGCTCGTCCGCGATACCGGCCAGGCCCTGAAGACCATCGGCGGCTTCATCACCCAGATCAATCACCATATGGACTCGATCGCCACTTCTGCAAAAGAGCAGTCGATCGGCCTCAGCGAAGTCAATGTTGCGGTCAACCGGATGGATCAGACCACGCAACAAAACGCGACCATGGTGCAGGAGTCGACGGCGGCATCCGATTCACTCGCGCAGCAAGCCCAAACACTTCGCGAGCTTATCGCCCAGTTCAGGCTCGACGATACGACGTCCACCCAATCGTCAGCTCTTCGTTCGACGGCAAGAACGATGGCGCAGCCGACAGCCCGCGCCGCGATCCACGCGGTTGCCGCTCGCCGCTAGGATGGATGCGGATCGGCGATCCTCGCCCTGACCTGCGCTTGCACAGACCAGAGATGAAGGCGCCCGGCAATGCCGGGCGTCTCTCATTTTATCGTGCGGCGAAGGCCGGATTGCGCCGGGCGCCCATTCTCAGCACGAAATAGATCGCCCCGCCGATCCCGACGCCGAAGAACCAGCCATAAGTGCCCCACCAATCCGGCAGGATGCTGGTGAAGGTGGGCAGGATCGAGGAGAACAGTGCGCCGACCGCAAATGCGATGAAGGCATTGCCGTGCCAGCCGTTCTGGAAGCGGAACTCGCCATTCTCGTGATAGAGCGCCTCGACGTTCAGCTGGCTCTTCCGGATGAGATAGTAGTCCACCATCATGATGCCGAAGATCGGTCCCATCGTCGACCCGATGAAGTTGACGAAATGCGCCGCACCCGTCTCCCAGGGAGCAAACGGATAGAGCACGAGAGCGATCAATGCGGCGATGTACCCGCCGCGTTTGAAATTGATCTGGCGCGGGAAGACATTGGCGAAGTCGAAGGCCGGCGAGACGAAGTTCGCCACGACGTTGATGCCGAGCGTGGCGATCGCGAATGTCAGGGCCGCAAGCAACGCCAGGAACCAGCTTTCGAATTTCGCCGATATCATTTCCGGATGCAGCAGAACCTCGCCATATACGGTGAAGGCGGCCGTGGTGGTGACGCCTGCGACGAGGCAGAAGGCCAGAAGGTTGATCGGCAGGCCCCAGAGGTTGCCCTTGCGCAACGCCTTTTCGCTTGTCGCGTAACGCGAGAAATCGCAGAAGTTCAGATAAAGCGCTGCGAAATAGGTGATCCAGGTGGCGGCCACTGCGGCAAGTGCCGCAAACGAGCCGGGCTCGCCCGGCACGCCGGCATCCTTGGTCTTCTCGATCAGCACGTCGCGCGGGATCTCCGAACCGAAGGAGAAGGTGCCCGACTTGACGACCAGATAGACGGCCAGGATCAGCATCATGATCCAGACGGCCGGACCTGCCCAATCCTGAAACTTGCGAACCGTCTCCATGCCCCGCTGAATGATCAGCAGCTGCAGCGCCCAGACGATGACGTAGCAGATGAGTTCGAGGGTGGAGTGGCCGAGCATATGGCTATTCTGGTGGAAGGCGAGCAGGCTCTCGTTGCGGATAAGCAGAGCGACGATCGCGCCCGATGCGGCGGCGGTCTGCGCGCCGTACCAGAAGCAGGCGACCACCGCCCGGACCAGGGCCGGAACGTTGGCGCCGAACGTGCCGAAGGAGGCGCGCGCCAGAACCGGAAAGGGTACGCCGGTGCGCACGCCCGCATTGCCGACCATGCTCATCAGAAGGAAGATGACCAGGGAGCCGATGCCGATGGCGATGACGAAATTCACGAAGCTGCCGCACAGCAGGAACAGGCTCGCCGCCAGATAATAGCCCCACAGGCTGTGGACGTCTGATGTCCAGACGTTAAAGATACTGAATGCACCCCATTTGCGCTCCTCGGCGGGTGCAAGATCCTCGTTGTATAACGAGGGAGACGGATTTCGAATGCTCATGAATGCCCTCCCATATCCCCTGAGGCCGACTCGACCCCGGACGGAAGTTTGCGCCTCATTTAGGCATCTGACAATTTAATAGTCATATTGTACACAATGTCGGTGGCGCGCTGTACAGATCCGGTGAGCGCCCTCGCGCTGCTCACTGCGCGCCGACGACCCGTCCAGCCAGCCGAAACGGGCTTGCGACCGCAGCGCCGGCCGCATCGAAGACATAGGCGCCGACGTCGCCGGCGGTCGAACGCCTGCCGGTTTCGAAGGAGGCAAGCTGCGCACCGAACTTGGCGAGTGATGCATAACGATCATGCCCGAGCCCGTCGGAGGCCTGGATCGAGGTGATGTCGATGAGCCGGAGCCTTTCCTTCACGGCCGCCTCCTCGATGATGGGATCGTTGATATCAAGACGCCCGACGCGCGGCCGCTCCCCTGCGATGAAGCTCGAGGCGACAAGCGCCCGGTCGTCCTTCGAGACCAGGAGAGAGATGGGGATAGGCATCCGCCCGATATCCTTCAGCTGAGATCGGAAGACATCGACGTCAATGTCGGGGGCGGCGAGGATCACCGCCAGTTTGCCGACGACATCGTCGCGATGCTGCAGCTTGAGTTGGCGGACCGTTTCCATGACCAGGAACCCGCCCATACTGTGTCCGAACAGGACGATGCGTTTCACCTTGCCGGAGGCCGAAAGCGAGGTGACGAGGGAATCGAGCGCGCTGCGCGAGGCGAGCGCGGCATCCCGGTCTGCGACATAGCCGGCAACGGCTGCAGCCGAAGGCCAGGAAAACAGGATCGGGGCGCCGGGCATTTTCGCATCTGCGGCGATCTGCGCCGTGCGATAAAGCGCCTCCTGGTAGCTGTAGTTGTAACCATGCACGAAGATACCAATAGTGCCGTCCGGTTGCACCGACCGCAACGCCTCCTCAACGAAAGCGCCCTTTGCGAGCTGCTTACGGTCGATGACGGCAAATTGCCGTTCGGGATCCAGTGTCGAGGTCGGATATGCGATGGTGACACCCTTTCTGTCCGGCGGGACAGAAAATGTATATTGCTCATAGGTCAGGTTGTCGGCCCATGCGCTCCCGAACCCGCCCCGCACGGTATCGGGGGTCCTGTTCGTCGCAGTCAGCACGCCCACCTCGGTCTCATCTGCACGAGCCTGCAGATGCACCGGCTTCAAGACATCGGGCGACGGCCTCGAGACGCAGCCCGTGAGTGTCACCAGACCGAGCGCGACCAGCACGGCCGGAGCTATCTTCGCAAGCCCGTTCAAACGTCGTTGCTCCATCGAGCGATCCCTTCGCAGGTCAAGGCGTGCAGCGGCCGCTTCGGGCCGCTGCGATGGCTGATGGATCTCATCCTCAGGCTTCCGCCGGGACATTGGCCTTGACGGCTTCATCTCTCGGGATCCTGAACCAGGCGACGTAGAGCGCCGGCAGGAACAGCAGCGTGAGCGCAGTTCCTACAACGATGCCGCCCATCATGGCATAGGCCATCGGCCCCCAGAAGATCTCGCGCGAGATCGGGATCAGCGCGAGGGTGGCCGCCGCGGCGGTCAGCATGATTGGCCGCATGCGATGCTCGGTCGCCTCGATGACCGCCTGCCAGGCAGCAACCCCTTCGGCGCGCAGATGCTCGATCTGCACCACCAGGATGACGGAGTTGCGGATCAGGATGCCGATCAGCGCCAGCACGCCGAGGATCGCCACGAAGCCCATGGGGGCATTGCTCAGCAGCAGCGCCGCCACCACGCCGATCAGCGCCGTCGGGGCAACTGCGAAGACCAGGAAGAGGCGGCTGAAGCTCTGCAGCTGGATCATCAGGATCGTCGCCATGATGAACAGCATCAGCGGAGCCACCGCCGCGATCGGTCCTTGCGCTTCGGCGCTGGATTCGACCGCCCCGCCCACTTCCACCTTGTACCCCACAGGAAGGTTCTTCTGGAACGCCACAACCTTCGGCTTCAGCTGGTCGACGATCGTCGCCGGCTGGGTCGAACCGATGACTGCCGCCTTGAGGGTGATAGTCGGTTGCCTGTCACGACGCCAGATCGTCGGCTGCTCGAGCTCGTAGCGGAAATTCGCGACCGCCGAGAGCGGCACGACCTTGCCGTTGGAGGTCGAGAGCTGCAGATTCTCAAGCGTCTGGATGGAGTCGCGCTCGGAGGCCCTGGCGCGGCCGATGACGTTGACCAGATAGATGTCGTCGCGGATCTGTGTGGCGGTCGAGCCTTCGACGATGCCGTTGAGGGCAGTGGCGATATCCTCGGAGGAGACGCCGAGCTGGCGCGCCTTGTCCTGTAGCACGTCGACCTTGACCACGCGGGAGGGCTCGTTCCAGTCCAGCACCATGTTCGACAGCAGCGGATGCGTGCCGACGACGCCGGCGAATTGCTGGGAGACATCCCGGACCTTCTGAATATCGGGGCCGCTGATCCGGTACTGGACCGGTTTTCCCACAGGCGGGCCGATATCGAGAAGCTTTACGAAAGCGTCGGTGCCCGGGAAGGTTTTCGTCAGATAGTCCTGCAGTTCCGCCCGCACCTTATCGCGCACGTCGAGGCCCGTCGTGACGATCACCGTCTGTCCAAACGAAACGTCGGGCGTCTGCACGTCGAAGGAAAGGATGAAGCGCGGGGCGCCCTGGCCGACATAGGTCGTCCAGTGGTCGATATCCTTGTTACCGGCCAGCATCTCCTTCTCGAACCTCGCCATCTGCCTGTTGGTCTCGGCAATCGAACTGTTGTGCGGCAGGTTCCAGTCGATTATCAGCTCGGGCCTGTCGGAATTGGGGAAGAACTGCTGCTGCACCAGTCCCATGCCGCCGATCGAGAGACCGAAGACGCCGACCGTCAGGATGATGGTGATCCAGCGCCAGCGCATCGCCAGCCCGAGGAGCCATGAGAAGACGGCGGCAAAGCGGCCCTTCTTCTCATGGTGCGATTTCATGGTCTTCGGCAGGATGGTGACGCCGAGAAGCGGCGTGAACAGCACCGCCACGATCCAGGAAACGACCAGCGAAACCGCGATGACCACGAAAAGCGTGAAGGTGAATTCGCCGGCGGCGCTGTTGTTGAGACCGACGGGAATGAAGCCCGCGACGGTAACGAGCGTTCCCGTCAGCATCGGAAAGGCGGTCGACGTATAGACGTAGGTTGCCGCCTTCCTCAGATCGTCGCCCGCCTCCAGACGGGCCACCATCATCTCGACGGCGATCATGGCGTCGTCGACGAGCAGCCCGAGCGCGATGATGAGCGCGCCGAGCGAGATGCGCTGCAGCGAAATGCCGGAATATTCCATCACCACGAAGGTGATCGCCAGCACGAGAGGTATGGAGATCGCCACCACCATGCCGGCGCGAAGGCCGAGGCTGATGAAGCTGATGACGAGCACGATGACGATCGCTTCGAAGAGCGCGCGGGTAAAGCCGGAAACCGCTTCATCGACGACATGCGGCTGGTCGGAGACACGGTGGACATCCACGCCGATCGGAAGATCGGCGACGACGCGTTTCATCTGCGCATCGAGCGCCTCGCCGAACTGCAGCAGGTTGGCGCCCTGCTTCATGCCGATCGCAAGCCCGATCGCCGGCTGGCCGTCGAACCGGAACAGCGCCGATGGCGGATCGACATAGCCGCGCTTGATCGTGGCGACATCGGTCAGCGGGAAGAAGCGCTCATTGATGCGAAGGTTGATCGACCGCAGGCTTTCCTCGGAGGTGAACTGTCCGCTCACCCGCAAGGCAATTCGCTCCGGCCCGGCATCGACGAAGCCGGATTGCGTCACGGCATTCTGCGCCTGCAGGGTCTGGATGACCGACTGCTGGTCGATGCCGAGGGCCGCGATCTGGCGGGTGGAGAATTCGAGATAGATCGCCTCGTCCTGCGCGCCGACCACGTCGACCTTGCCGACATTGGGCACAGTCAGAACCTCGGAGCGGGCGTCTTCCACCAGATCGCGAAGCTGGCGCTGGGTCAGCCCGTCACTGGTGAAGGCGTAGATGTTTCCGAACACGTCGCCAAATCGATCGTTGAAGAAGGGTCCGACGACGCCGGTCGGAAAATCGCCCTTGATATCGGCGATCATGTTGCGGATGCGCAGCCAGGTCGGCGCGACATCCCTTGCCTTGGTGGTCGGCAGCAGTTCGACGAAGACGGTGGTCTGGCCGGCAACGGTTTCGCTCTTGGTATAATCGAGCGATTCCAGTTCCTGGAGCTTCTTCTCGATCCGGTCGGTCACCTGCCGCGTCACCTCATCGGCCGAAGCGCCGGGCCACTGCGCGGTGATCACCATCGTTTTGATCGTGAAGTTCGGGTCTTCCTCGCGGCCGAGATTCAGATAGGAGAAGGCGCCTGCGAGAATGAAGACGATCATGAAGTACCAGACGAGCGAACGGTGTTCGAGCGCCCAGTCGGAGAGATTGAAGGACTTCACTGGCTGATCTCCTGGTCGATCCTGATGGCCTGGCCATCTTCAAGTTTATGCACGCCGGCCACGACCACCCTGTCTCCGGGGGCAAGCCCTTCGGTGACGCGGACAGTGCCGCCATCGACGACATCGCCGTCGATCTTCACGCGGCGGCGCGAGACTTTCTTGCCCGGCACGTCGACGATCCAGACGCTCGGGCCGTCGGTGGCGGCAAGGATTGCCGACGACGGCAGCACGATCTCAGGATCGGCGGCGATGGTGGCCGAGGCTGTGATGACGGAGCCAAGCCTGAAGGCTTCGGGCGGATCGCTGAGCGCAATCTTGGTCCGGCTCGTCCGCGTCGCCGTCTCCGCCTCCGGCGCGATCTCGCGCACAACGGCGGATGTACGGATAGTCGGATCGAGCTGCAGCATCACCTCGAAAGGCGCGCCGATCTTCAGTTTCTGGGCGGCGCCCTGCGGCACGTCGACCACGGCGTCGCGCTTATCCGGCCGCGCGATGGTGACGACGGTCTGGCCGGCCGAGACGACCTGCCCAACCTCGGCCGAGATCGCCGTCACCACCCCGTCGAATTCCGCCCGAAGCTGGGCATAGCCGAGCTGCTCCTTGGCCTTGTCGAGATTGGCCTGCGCCTTGGCGACGGCAGCCGCGGCCGTGCGCCTTGCCTGCTCGGCCTCCTCAAGCGCGGCCTCGGTGCCGGAGCGCGACTCCAGCAAAGCGCGTTGGCGCTGCTCGGTGGTCACAGCGTTTCTCAACTGGGCGTCGCTGTTTTCCACGTCGGACTGGGCGTTGCGCACGGCAAGCTCCAGTGCCAGCGGATCGATGGCGGCCACGACGTCATCCTTCTTGACGACGTCGCCAACATTGACGTTGCGGGCGATCATCCGCCCGAGAATCCGGAAGCCGAGTTCGGTCTCGATCGTCGGTTCGATTGTGCCGGTCAGGCTGAGGCTCGAAGCGGGCGTCTGCTTGACGGTCATCGACAGCACCGGACGAGGCGCCTCCTCCCCGCCCTCTTCTTCCTTCGGCGCGCAAGAGGAAATGAGGGCCGTGCCCACCATCAATGCGACTATCTTGAGACGAATACTCACTTGGAAGCTTCCTTGACATAAGACACGATTTCACCGGGCCTGAGGAACTTGGTTCCGTCGGCCACCACGGCCTCTCCTGCCGAGACGCCTGATTTGACGATGAAGCTGCCGGTCTCGTAGCCCGCAACATTAACCGCCCTGACCGAAACCGCCGAGGATGCGGGATCGACGATCCAGACGGCCGGCTTGCCGTCCTTAGAGGTCATTGCCGACCAGGGCAGCTGGATGACCTCCTGCGCGACGTAATTGAAGCGTCCGACGACAGGAGCGCCCAGCGGAATGGGAGCGTCGCTCGAGAGCGCGACCTTGACCTTGATCGTGCCGGTGGAGGAATCGATCGTCGGCGAAATCTCGCGAACCCTGGCGGTGATCTTCTGCGAAGGGTCCGACAGAAGGGTCACGGTGCCGTCGCCCTCGATCGGGCGCAGAAAGGCGCTTTCGACCACTTCGAAGACGGCGTCCCGGTCGCCGTCATGGGCAAGGGTGAAGACGACCTGGGCCGCCTGCGCCACCTGCCCGACCTCGGCGTTGCGGGCCGTGATCACCCCATCGGCGTCCGCCTTCAGCTCCGTGTAAGAGAGGGTGTCTTGAGCCGTTTCCAACAGCGCCTGCGCCGATTTCGCCGATGCCTGCGCCGTCAAAAGCGCTTCCTGCGCCTGATCGAGTGCTGCACGCGTCGTCACTTGCGTTCGAAACAGGCTCTGTTGCCGGTCGAATGCGAGCTGTGCCTGGGTTTGCTGCGCTTGCGCCGACTGCAGATTGGCAGCCGCCACATCCAGGTCGGCTTTCTGCTCTTCCGGATCGATGCGCGCCAGGAGCTGCCCCGCCTTCACGGACTGCCCGACCTCCACCAGTCGCTCGACGATCTTGCCGCTGACACGGAAGGACAGGTCGGTCTGGATGCGGGCCCTGACTTCTCCGGTGAGCGCGCCGCCCTGGGCCAGCGGCTCGGACTTGGCCACGACGACGCCGACCTGCCGCGGGACGGGTTCGGTCGGCCCGCTCGAATCGCTGCATGATCCGAGACCGATGGCGCATACGATCGCGTTAGCGATCAGAATGGTTCTCATAGTTGACCTCTTGCTCTCAACGGCAGCTGCTATATAATTGACTGACGACTTAGTCAATGAAACTTTGTGTCGCGGGGGCGAGGCGCGCGCAACAACGGGGGAGGCAGGAAATGGCAGATCAGAAGAAGCTCACACGCGCGCAACAGAAGGCGCTGCGGCCCATCCAAATTCTGGATGCCGCCTTCGAGGAATTCGTCAAATGCGGCTTTTCCGGAACACGCGTCGAAGACATCGCCGACAGGGTCGGCGTCACCAAAGGCACGGTCTACGTCTACTTCGAAACCAAGGAAAAGCTTTTCGAAGCCATGATCAACCACTTCTCCGTGCCCTTTCAGGAACTGGTCGCAATCGCCGATCGGCTGAGCGGCAGCGCTACGGACAGGCTGATGTCCATTCTCGGTCTCTTCTACGAGCAAATTCCCGAGGACCGCGCGACGCGGGAATTGACACGGCTGGTCATTTCGGAGGGGCAGCGTTTCCCCGACCTGATCGATCGCCACCACGATCAGTTCATTGCGCCGATCATCGCCAAGATCGACGCCCTCATCCTGGAGGGAGTCGCGTCGGGCGAGTTTCGTCCAATTCCGGTGGAATTCTCCGACATCGTGGTCGCGCCTATCCTGACGACCACAGTTCTGCGGCTGATCTTCGATGACCGCCGCGTGCCCACTCCCAATAAGGAGGCCTTCCTGCGGACCTATTTCGACCTGCTGTTCAACGGCCTGCTCGCCAAGCCTCTGTGATGGCCAATAGCGCCGGGCGCCCGCGATTCATCGCCCGTTTGCGGTAGCGTTGCGACCGGTTTTCACCGAAAGCGGAAAAATAGGCCACGCAGCACGTAGCTTTTTTGAAGTCTTTATGTGAAAACATTGAGTTAGCTTGTGTCTTTGAAAGCACGAACTCAATTCGCGACGGAATAAAGTGGAACGCAAAGTCAATCTCAAGGATGTCGCGCGCGACGCTGATGTATCGCTGAGCACCGCCTCGCACGCGCTGAACGGAACCGCGCCGCTGACGGTCGAAGTGCGCGAAAGGGTCCTGGATTCGGCCAAACGTTTGGGCTATCTCGACCGCCGCAGGAAGAAAGCAACGATCGCGGCACTGCGCGTCCTGCTTCTCGCTATTCCGGGCGATGCGGCGCCGGAGAGCGACCTCAATCTGGTGAGCTGGACGATCCTCAACGGTCTCAGGAAAGAATGCGAGCGTCGCGGCATCCGGATCGTGCCTTTCGTCAGCACCGGCCGGCGCATCGACGGCGCTGAGGTCAAACAGATCGCGCTTTCGGAACGCGCCGACGGTATCGTCGTCCTGAACGACGACCAGCCGGAACTCATCCGCAGTCTCTCCTCCCCTGACATGCCTGTTGTCATCGTCAACGGCGAGGATCCGGCCATGCTGGTCGATACTGTGACACCGGAAAACCGCTTCGGGGCGCGGCTTGGCATCGAGCACCTGCTGGCCCTCGGACATCGCCGCATCCTGCACCTGACCTGGAAAGGCCGCACGACAATCCAGCGCAGATATGACGGCTTTTCCGATGCCTATTTCGCCGCGCAGCTTCGCGTGCCCGAAGACATGATCGTCGAGGCAGAAGGATATGAGCCTCGTCACGGCGAGGCTGCCATCAAAGCGCTGCTCGATCGCGATCCGACGATGAACGGCGCCACCGCCGTCTTCTGCGCCGCCGACAATCTGGCGCTCGGCTGCCTGAAGGCATTGGCCGATCGCGACATACGCGTGCCCGAAGCGATCTCCGTGCTGGGCTTCGACGATATCGTCCCCGGCGAGTTCAGCCGCCCGCCTCTTTCAACGGTCAGCGTTCCCACCGACAAGCTCGGCGCTGCCGCCTTGGCGCTCATCGAACAGAGGTTGATCGCCAACGACCCGCAGCGGCCGGCCCATCGCCTGGAACTCGGATGCCACCTCGTCCTGCGCGGCAGCATCGCGCCCCCGCGCTAGAAATTTGTCGGAAAGCGGCAGAGCCCCGAAAGGCTCCAAGCCCGAGCTAACGCAAGCGCTCTGCCCGTAGGCGCGTATCGCGCGGGCTTTCGCCGAAGGTGCTGCGATAGATGATGGAGAACCTGCCCGCATGTGCGAAGCCCCATATCGCGCAGATTTCGCGGACGGATCGCTGGTTCGTTGGATCCCGCAGTTGCTCACGGGCTGCCTGGAGCCGGATCGTACGCAGGTAACCAGCCGGCGAGGTTCCTCTGAAGGCCTTGAAACCCGTCTGCAGCGCGCGAAGTGAAACGCCGACATTGTCCGCAACCATCGTCATGGTGAGAGGCTCTGCGATATTGGCATGCATATAGTCGATGGCACGCCGGACATGCCAAGGCGCAACCAACGACACTTTCTTTTTCTCCAGATGGCCGGACAGGCGGTGGTGGCCAAATCGGATGACAAGATGAGCGAGCGTTTCACTCATCGTCGCCATGGCGAGAGGGGAAGACAGAAGCGGACCGCTGTTGCGCATGCCCTGCACGATCGTCTGCACCAGGTTGCCGATAAGCTGGCCCGACTGTGTCGAAAGATCCAGGATGGGCTCAAGGTTGAGCGACTCGGAAAGCGGCGTTTCCGCAAGTGAAATGAGCACACGCTTTACGATATTCCAGTCGAGGAAGAGGACATCCGAAGTGTGCGGGCCCTGGACGAAACGATCACCGGCCTCATGGTTGTTGGCCATAAGGAGATAACCCGCTCCACTTTCAACCGCCCTTTTCCCGATGGACACTCGAAAGGACCCGGTCTGCGGCAGGTAGAAGGCAAGGTGTTGGGGCGTCTCATTGAGCGTTCGAACTGTCCAGGAACTTCGAAAGACGGAGTGAAGGACCGTAAACCCATCGCCTCTTCTCAAGTCCGCCGCCCAGCGGAAGTTTCGATCGTTGCCTAGCGGCTGTGCGGCAAAAACCCCATAACCGGTCGACAATGTCTTAACCATCGACTCAAAGTCGTGGCCTTGATGCGTCGGTGCGAACTCATAATCCTCGCGCTCAGGAGCGCGCGCCGTGTTCTCGTACCTCATGCAGCTCGATCCTCCCTTTCAGCATCCGCCTCCCGCATGGCCGAACGTTCCATCTCGCTCAGGATTGCGGTGATGGCGAATGGGTTCCTCCAAACGCACGGACCCGCTCTTCGAGTCCCGAAATGCGCTCACCTCGGCTGGCTTGGCCAATCTTGATGAGGTAAGCAAGCTCAGCAAACGAGGGACCGAATCCCCTCATTTGACAGAAGCAACACGCCCCTTCAATGTGCTTCACACTCACAGTGTAAATCAAAACGATCTGCAAATGAAGTATGATCCGCTAGAACATGTTGCCACGCATTTTTTGCGCGATGCACAACCGGCCCGGGTGGCGTCCCGCAACGAGCGGGATCTCTTGCGGCTGATCTGGAAATCCCCAGGGATCGAGCGCTCCGACCTGACTGAGCCGCTCGACCTCACCCAGCAATCCCTGCACAGGATCGTCGCGCGGCTTCATGAGCGAGGAATGATCGTCTTTTCGCATGCCGAAGCCCGGCGCGCCGGTCCACCCAGCCCGGAGCTGACCCTTCGAAAAGACTGGTGTCTGACGCTCGGAATCGCCGTCAACGTCGGCTCGATCGGCCTTTGTCTCATGGGTTTCGGCGAGCCTCTGGAGAATATGGAAATCCGGCAGGCAGGCGCCTCGCTGTCGGTGGAATTGGAACGGATCGAAGCGGCGGTCGAGGACATTCTGGCCCGCCGGGGCGCCAAGCGGCGCGACATCCTCGGCGTCGGTCTGGCGGTCGCCGGCCACCGAATGCTGGAGACGGCCTTCAATTGTCCGCTGCCACTTGCCCATTGGTCACTGATCGACCTGGCACCTTTGCTCGGGAAGCAACTTGCCTTGCCGGTCTGGGCGGACAATGTCGCCAGGACCGCAGCTTTGGCGGAAGCGATCTTCGGCGTTGGTCGCGACGTTGCGGATTTCGCCTATATTGCTCATCTTCACGGCTACGGTGGCGGCCTGGTTTCCGGAGGCATGCCGTTTCGCGGCAGTTTCGGCAATGCCGGCGAATTCTCCGTTCTCTTCGGGCGTGAGGACTATGACGACCGTCCCGCACTCAACCAGTTGCTCGAACATCTTCGCGCCAAAGGGCGCGCGGGCCTGACCCTGAACGACCTGAAGAACGAAGAACTGGTGGGTTGGGACGGCGTCGAGGAGTGGGTCGACCGGGTCATGCCTGCCCACAACCGCGCCATCAATGCGATCTGCGCGATCTTCGATCCGGCCCTCATCGTCCTTGGCGGCGAGCTTCCGCATTCCCTTGCGAGAAAGCTTATCGAGCGGACCGAATTCAACAATCTGCCTCGCCACGGCGCAGTGCGTGACGTTCCGCAGCTTGCAGTGGCGGAGATCATCGACGCTCCCGGTGCGATTGGCGCGGCCTTGATCCCACTCTTCGAAACCGTTTTGTGAGACCCGGGCAGTCCAGTCCGTGCTTCCAACTCTGCATCCCCTCGTGCCGGGGCACGCAATAATGCGTGTCGGTCGCTAAAAAGGACTGAATCGCACCGCAGGATCAGGTGCGGTGCGCATCAGCCGGCGCGACGACATTGGAAGCACTCAGCCCAGAACGGTCGACGCGTTAGAATTCATCACTTCATCCCTGTACCTGCAATGCCTGTGGTGATGTATTTCTGCAGGAACAGGAAGACGACGGTGACGGGCAGCAGGCTGAGGAAGGTCATCGCCAGGATATAGTGCCACTGCACCGAGAACTCTCCCTGGAAGGCGTTCAGGCCGACCTGCAGCGTGAAATTCTCGCGGCTGTTGAGAACGATGAGCGGCCAGAGGAAGTCGTTCCAGCGCCAGAGCACCGAAAAGATCGCCAGCACGGCCAGTGCCGGCGCCGTCAGCGGCAGGATGATGCGCCAGAAGATGCAGAATTCGCTCGCCGCATCGACGCGCGCTGCCTCGATCAGTTCGTCCGGGATGGTCAGCATATATTGCCGCAGCAAGAAGACGGCGGTCGGAGACGCGATCGTTGGCAGGATGACGCCCCAGAGATTGTCGGCAAGCCCGACCCCGACGATGACGAGATAGGCCGGCACCATGACGACGGCGAGCGGGATCATCAGGGTCGAGATGATGATGACGAAAACCGTCGTGTCGCCGCGAAATTTGTATTTCGACAGTGCAAATGCCGCCATGGCGTTGACGATGAGCGTCAGCAGCGTCGCGACCAAGGTGACGAACACCGAATTCTTCAGGAAGGTCAGGAAGCTGAAGCGCGTCAGCGGGTCGGTGTAATTCTCGGTGGCGACGGTCAGATGTTGGACCGGCGTGATCCCCTTGACGTCGACGCTGACCGGCTGCCCTGGATTTGCCGGATCGACCATCTGAGCCTTGAGGCCGATGCGCCGCACCATGGCCATTTCGCGCTGCTGACCGTCGACCGTGACCTGCCAGAGGCTAAGCGGCTTGTCGAAGCCGGGCACGGTCTGTTCCACGGCGGCGCGTGGAAGCAGCGTCGGCGGAAAGCGGGTGATTTCGGCCGCCGGCTTCAGTGAGGAGAGGCCGGCCCAGACGACGGGAACGAGCACCGCCAGCGTTCCGCCGATCAACCAGACCCATGACAGAATATCGGTGATGTCGATGCGTCCGGCCCGGCGCGTGCGCGAGAGGAAGCGGATCGGGTTCATAGAGCTGTTCATCTCAGGACTCCATTCGCTTGCCGAGGCGCAGCTGTATGAGGGTGAGAACCAGAAGCACCAGTCCCATCAGAACCGAGGCGGCCGAGGCAAGTCCGAAGAGACGGAGATCGCTGCTGAAGGCCATCTGGTAGATATATTGGACGATGAAGCTGTTGGCCGTACCGGGGCCGCCGCCATTCGTCAGGACCCAGGCCTCGTCGAAGATCTG
The DNA here is from genome assembly GCF_002531755.2 of Rhizobium acidisoli. Classification (NCBI taxonomy): domain Bacteria; kingdom Pseudomonadati; phylum Pseudomonadota; class Alphaproteobacteria; order Hyphomicrobiales; family Rhizobiaceae; genus Rhizobium; species Rhizobium acidisoli. Next base: position 266,224 of record NZ_CP035000.1, read on the forward strand.
CACGGATTTGATCATCAGAAGGATGAAGACGACGAGCAGGTTCGGCGCAAGCAGCGGCAGCGTGATCCTGAACAAGGTACGGCGCGGCGAAGCGGCGTCGATGGAGGCGGCCTCGTAGAGTTCCTTCGGGATCGCCTGGAGGCCGGCGAGCAGGATGAGGGTGTAAAAGCCCATGTGGAACCAGACCGACACCACGACGACGAAGAAGCGCGACCAGCCGACATCCAGCAGAAAAATCTCAGGCGGCACGCCAATCATCTGAAAGAAGGCGTTCAGCAGCCCGTTGCGATCGAGGAACCATTTCCAGATGAGGCCGATAACGACGGGCGACAGCAGGACGGGATAGAAGAACATCGCCCGGAAGAAGCCGCGCGCAAAGATCGCCCGGTTGAGGATCAGCGCCGTGATCAGCGCCACCAGCAATGTGGCGGTAACGTTCAATGCGACGAACCAGAGCGTGTTCCACACCGCCGTCCAGAACAGCGATTCCTGGCAGGTTCCCGGCTGCAGATAATTGCCGCAGGAAAGCAGGGCGCGGAAATTGTCGAAGCCGACGAAGGGCCGCTCCGAGACGAAAAGATTGGTACCGCCGGTAAAGGCGTAGCCGACCGCAATCGCGATCGGAAGGAATGTGAAGATGGCGAACAGAACGAGGTTCGGCGCCAGGAACAGCCAGGGCATGCGCTTGCGGCCGAAGATGCGCTCGACCGCATTCATCGGAGCCTCGACCACCCTCATCGCCATGTCGCCCGCCTGCGCGAGCAATGCACCAGCAGCAGCCATGGTCAGCGCCTCCCCTGCCCTGATCGGCGGGCAAAGGCCAGGCCGCTTTCGGGATCGAACAGATGAACGCGTGCCGGATCGGCATCGATCATGATCCGGTCGCCCTGAACAGGCGCGAAGTGGCCGGCCTCATGGATGATGATCTGCTCCTCCTGCCCGGCAAGATTGCCGTAAACATAGGTCTCGGTGCCGAGGCCTTCGTGATACTGGACGATGAACGGCAGGCCCTTTTCGCTGGAGCGGGAGAAATGCGCGGGCCTGATGCCGGCAAGCACATCCTGCCCGACAGCAATGCCCTTGGGATCGACGTCGCTGACGATGTTACCGCCGCCCGCCACATCGATGGCGACACCGCTCTCACCGATGCCCGACACCTTGCCCTTGATGATGTTCATGCGCGGCGAGCCGAGGAAGCCGGCGACGAAAAGATTGCGCGGGTGGTCGAAGAGTTCGAGCGGCGCGCCGACCTGCTCGACCCGCCCGGCGCGCAGCACGACGATCTTGTCGGCCATCGTCATCGCCTCGACCTGATCGTGCGTGACATAGATCATCGTCGTCTTGATCTCGCGATGGAGCTTAGTGATCTCTGCTCGGGTCTGGACGCGCAGCGCCGCGTCGAGATTGGACAGCGGCTCGTCGAAGAGGAAGATATCCGGTTCGCGCACGATCGCCCGGCCGATCGCCACGCGCTGGCGCTGGCCGCCGGAAAGCTGCTTCGGGCGCTGATCGAGATAGGGTTCGATCGCCAGCATCCTGGCGGCTTCGGCAATCCGCGCCTCGATCTCGGCGCGCTTGAACTTCAGGTTCTCCAAGCCGAAAGCGAGGTTCTTGCGAACGCTCATATGCGGATAAAGCGCGTAGGACTGGAAGACCATGGCGATCTTGCGCTCGGCCGGCGAAAGGGCGCTGACGTCCCGGCCGCCGATCGCAATTCCGCCCGACGTAACCTCTTCCAGGCCGGCGATAACGCGCAGCAGGGTCGACTTGCCGCAGCCCGACGGGCCGACGAAGACGACGAATTCACCGTCCTTGATATCGAGGTCGACGTCATGCAGCACTTTGACGGAGCCATACGACTTGTTGACGGTGGAAAGTTTCAATTCTGCCATGCCCCACTCCCATCGGGTGCCGCCGTCTCGAAGACGACGTCGATTGCGTTCCAGCCTTGCGGCAGCGGTGTCGGTCTCTTAATCCGCACCTCGTTCATCAATATCCCGGTGACATCAGCCACGTAGACGGCGGGCATTCCGCCCGGATAGTCCTGCAGGCCGATCACCCGCCCATCCGCCGCGCGCGTCCAGGCATTTGCGCGGCCGCCGCCGTCCGCCTTCGGCGCAAGGTCCGCGTTTGTCGGACGCAGGTCATAGGACTGCGCGGTGCCGAGTTCGCCGGGCCGCTGGTCTATGCCGATGCGCGCCAGCGATGCATTGCGGATGCCGGCGGGCGAAGCCGAAATGACGGTGATCGCCCCTTCCATGCGCCCGGTAATGTCCTCGACAATGAGGTTTTCGATGGCGCCTGCCGGGCGTTCAGCGACACGGTCGACGACATTGACGGTCAGCGCCTCCCCCGAGCCCCAGAAGCCGTCTAGCGTTTCGCGGCACTCCACAGCAATCCGCGAAAATCTGACGTTCGAGATCCGGCCGCCGTCGCGCGAAAATATGCCGAGCGCCCGGTTGGAAGATGAGACGCTGCAATCCTCGAAGACGATATTGGTGACATCGCCATGCGTTTCCGTGCCGATCTTCAGCGCGCAGCTGAGGCTCTGAACAGCGCAGCGGCGGATAAGAATATTCTCGCATCGCCCGATGGCGACACCCTGCGGGCCGATGCTTGTCTTCAGGCATATGCCGTCATCGGCCGTCGATATCGTGCAATCCTCGATCACGGCGCCGCGGCAGGCATCGAGCACGATGCCATCCGTATTGGGAAGGCGGCGGTCGTTGTCGATGGTGACGTTGCGGACGGCAACATCGGTGCAATCGACGAAGTGCAGCGTCCACATCGGCGAACGGCTGATATGCAGCGCGCTGATCTCGACCTCGTCGCAGTCCTCGAAGACGACGACACGGGGGCGGAATTCGGCCGGGATGAAAGTCCCCACCGTCACGTCATCTCCGATGATGAATTTCTCGCAGCCGGCTTCGATACGCCCCGCCCCCGTCAGGGCGATCCGCCGCGCGCCCTTGGCGACGATCATGCCGCGGTCCGACTTCTCGGCGATCACCGAAACAGTCGTATGCGCATAGGCCGCGTAGTCCGGAACCGGCCGCAGGATCGCGCCCGCGGTCAGATGCAGATCGACGCCCGAGCGCAACCGAAGCCCCCGGCAGATGTGGATGCCCGCCAGGAGCTCCAGGCGTCCGCCGCCGGAAGCCGAGAGATCGTCGATCGCCGCCTGCAGGCGCTGGGTATTGTCGCCGTCGAGCGCCTCAATCGAAACGAGGGAAGCTGAAGTCATTGACGCTGACCGCCTTCGAGAAAGACTTCCGTCAGCAACAGCATGGTCAGTGCCTGGCCGTAGGGCGTCGGCAGGTTCGGGATGCACCGGTAGAAATCGAGGTCGTGCCCCATCGGCGTGCCGTCCGAAACGCCGTGGACGACGCCCTCCTCGTCGATCTGCGCCAGCACGGCCTTGAGCGCCCGTTCCGCATGGGGCCTGTCGCTCTCGTCCAGAATGCCGGCATCGATGGCGCGCAACATGCCGTAGGCGATGCCAGCCGTGGCCGAGGTTTCGAGCGGCGAGGACGGATCGTCCAGAAGGGTCGTGAACATCCCGTCCGGCCGCTGATATGCCTTCAGCGAGCGAACCTGGCTGACGAGAACATTCGAAAGGAAACGCCGATCCTTCTCGCCAAGGGTCGGAACGAGATCGAAGAGTTCTGGAATGGCGACGGTGATCCAGGCATTGCCGCGTGCCCAGAAGGCATTGGCGAAATTGTGCCGGCCGTTGAAGGTCCAGCCGTGATACCAGAGCCCGCTGACCGGATCGGAGAGATAGCGGGTGTGGATCACGAACTGATAGACGGCCTCGTCGACCCAGTCGCTGCGCTCGCAGAGCACACCGGCCCGGGCGAGGAACAGGCAGGCCATGAACAGCGTGTCGTCCCACAATTCGCCGTCGTTGAGGCGTTCCTTGACGACGTGCTGAAAGCCACCCTCCTCCGTCTTCGGCAATTCCTTGACGAGCCATTCGGCCCAGTCCTCGACGAGCGCGCGGAAATCGGGACGGTCGACATGCTGGACAAGGATTGCCAGCGGCAGCATCGGTGCCGTGCTGTTGATCTGGCGCGGCGGCAGGCCGCGTTCGATCTGGCCGGCATACCAGGCGACGAGTTCCTGCAGCGCTTTCTGATCATTGGTGGAAATCGCGCGTCGCAAGAATCCGTAGAGGCCGACACCGACTTCCCAGTCCCATTCGTCGAACTGGATCCCGGAGGTGGAGCTTCCGGTCACGAGACCTTCCTTGATGCCTCTGAGCCGGCTGAAAGCCGTCGCCACGCGATCGATCGTCGTCAGGAGCGCGGCGTTATCGACAGATGTAGTGTTCATGCTGGGGACCTATGTTTTACGAGTAGAGCGGTCCGTCAGTACCGGCTTGGGACGCGGCACTGTCGTGGGTGAGAATCGGCTGCGGCTGATCATGTGTGAATGGCCGGGGCTTGCCGGCGATCGAAAGACCTTCGGCATAGGAAAGCAAGAGCGCGGGGCCGCCCGGCGGCGTCAATGAGAGATGCCGAAGCGCAGGATCGAAGGAAACCGTCGTCTGGGAGAGGCGCTCGATGAAGGTCTTGAAGGCGTCGCCATTGCCGCATCCGACGATAGCCGCCCAGCCGCAGAGCGCCCCGTGGGAGCGCGCCTCGCGGCCGGCCGTTGGCCCCTCGGTGATCAGTTCCAGACCGTCGGAGGCCCAGAGGGCGGCAAATCCCCTGCCCGACCGCGCGATCAGCCACTTGCCTTCGACGATGAGAGCATCGAGGCCATCGCGGCCGATATAGGCATGCGTCCATGTATGGCGTGCGTCACCGGTGTCCTCGATCAGGAGCGCGACGTCGCGATGCTGGGCGACGCGCGGCAGGATGCCGTTGCCGGCCCAATAGGACGGCCTTTGACTGCCCCAGGGATCATCCTCGCCGGGATGATTGACCCACAACCTCGCCATCGGGTGGCCGGCCAGCCTGACATCGAGAACGTGCTGCTGGTGGCCTTTCCCGCCAGTCTTGTGATCGACGACCGTCGAAAGCTGCGCCGCCTCGTTTTTGAACAGCACCAGCTTTCCGCTCTCGAGTCCCTGGCTATAGCGCGCCTCGACGCTTCTGCCTCTGGAAAGGGCGGCAAGCTCGGTCAGATCGGCGGGCGGCTCGTAGCTGCCGGCGCAGAACATCGTCAATGCCGCCACGCCGTTGTTGAGCCAGCCGGTGCCGAAGGCGACCTGGGCAAAGGGGGCAAGCTCGGTCAGCGGGCCGGCGCGCAGTTCCTTGTCGTAAGCGCGGCCTTGCGAGCCGGCCGGAACGCCGGCCAGCGTATGAAGCGCGATCATGCGGAAGATGAGGTCGATCTGGCCGCGGGCGCGATCGGCGATTCCGCTTGTCGCCCAGCGCTCCAGCGCCAGCAGCCCGATGAAATCAATCGGGTAATAGGCGGCGGAATTCCATTCCGCCAGGCCATGGGCCTCGACGCTGTCGAACCAGCGCCCCAGGCGCTCGGCGGCGAGTTCCGCCTGCTGCCGTCCAGTCCGCCCCGAGGCCGAGAACACCGCCTCGGGCAGGAGAAGTCCGGCCAGCAGCTGGCTCGTGTGGAAGCAGAGCACATGATTCTCGCTCCAGAACCACATCGCATCATTGCCCGGCTCGTCGACCCAGTAACGGTAGGAAAGAACCGAACGGCGGATGCGCTCGACCGTCGCTTGCGACATCCGGTCGCCATAGGCGCCGAGCAGCCACAACAGCGGCACCATAATGAAATCCGAGCAATCCTCCCGCGCATCAATCGAGGCGAGCGTCGCATCGACGATGCGGTCGAAGCTTTCTGGGTCGTGATGGCCGGTTTCCATCATCGCGATGAGGCGCCCGGCGCGGTTGGCGCCGAAGCGGGCGCTGTATTCCAGCGCGTGGCGCTTGCGGGCGGAAAGCGAGGTCTCTTCAGGCAATGGCGAAAGGCTGCTCATGAAGGCGGCGTCGATGACGCGGGTGACCGAACCCGGTCCGGAGCCGATCGTCATATGGATGCCGTGATAGCCGTCCGCAATGGCGCAGACATCCTCGGCGAGCAGACGGCTCTGACCGGCATGCAGTGTCAGCTTCGAATGGGCGAGAACCGGCCGCTCATGGCCATGGCCGACGACCTTGAGCTCGACGGGCAAGTCGCGCTCGGGCGCCGTGTCGAAGATGATCTCCAGCGGCTGATGGACGAAGACGTCGCGGGCCGGGCGCACGCCACGCGAAAGCTCTTCCAGCTCGCGCACCTCGTCCTGATCCAGCGAGACCGGCAGCAGCACACAGAGCGGCTGTTTGTCCAGCATTTCGAGTTCGAAGAACCATGTCGTGTCGCGCTCGGCAAGGTCTTCGGTGTGGACGAGGATCTCGTTGTCGCCGGCTTCGAGCGTCAGCATTATCTCGGTTGCGCTCTCGACGTTGCGCTTGAATGGCTCGAAGCGCACCGCTTCCTGCCCGTTGACCCAGATGCGGACACCGCCGCAGGTCTTCAGCGCGAAGTTGAGCGTGCGGGGGGCTTCCGTCCTGAACGTGCCCTTCAGCCATCGCCTGACATGTGTGGGCACATGCCAGAAGCTGGTAAACTCGACGCGGCGGTTCGAGCCGGGAAGATAGAGGCTTTCTGTCGGCCAGGACGTGTCCGGCGCCAGCGCCCGCCCGACCATGGTGGACCAGAAAGCCTTGCGGCAAGGCAGGTCGCCGACATCGACGAAACCGTTGATGAAGCGGTAGTTCACGCGATCTTCGGCAGGTCCCGGCTCGCCGGGAAAATAGGTCTCGATGAGGCCGGAAACGGCCCATGCCGTCACCGTCTGCCCCTCGGCCACGCTGTAGGTAGGCGCCATGTCGTCCGGCTGCTTAATGCTTTCCGTTTTCACAGATCGCCTCCTCCGCAATCTAATGAAAATATTTTCATTAGGTAATTTTGGCGCGTTATTTCTGAAAATTGCTCAAAAACATCGCTATTCGCTTAGAAAATAGCTTGACGGCACGAATGTCAAGTATATGAAATTCACTTATCGATGGCTGATGCCGCGATTGATGAAAATGTTTTCATGGGAGGATGAAAATGAAAACCTATCTCTCAGGGGCTTTCGCACTGGCGCTGGCCACCGTTTCTTTCGCATGGTCGAGCGTCGCCATGGCGGAAACCCAGACGATCACCTTTCTCTTCACCGACGACGACCAGGCTTATGTCGAGCGGATGGAAGCGCTGAGCAAGGAATTCGAGACGGCGCATCCCGACATCAAGGTGAATTTCGTCTCGTCGGGCTATGATGCCGTCGCCAAGCAGCTGCCAGTGCAGCTTGCCATCGGCGAAGGTCCTGATGTCGCCAAGATCACCGACTGGCAGCTGGCGCCCTACTACCTCGACATGCGGCCGCTGATGAAGGATCCGGATGGCTTCGCCAAGCTGCACGGCGACAGCCTGAACACGCTTCGCTTCCCCGGCGTCAACGATCCGAACTCGATCAACGGCTACGTCGCGTCGCAGACCTTCAACCTGCCCTTCGTTAACAAGACGCTGTTCGAACAGGCGAAAGAGCCGCTTCCGCAGCCGACCGCCACGCTGAAGGACATCGTCGAAGCCTCGGCCCGCGTCGCCAAGGCGACCGGCGCCCAGATCCCCTTCACGATGGACCGCTCGGGCCACCGCTTCTCGGGTGCTGCCTTCTCCTACGGCTCGAACTACGTCAAGGACGGCAAGTTCGCCTTCCCCGACGATGCCGCCAAGCACTACATCACCGATCTCTACAACTGGACGAAGGACGGCTCTTTCCCGAAGGAAATGTGGGGTGCTGCCGGCGGAACCCAGTACAAGAACATGGGTGACGAGTTCGTCAACGGCAATGTCGTGACCTATCTCGCCGGCAACTGGATGGTCAATCCGTTCCAGAAGAAGATCGGCGACGCCTTCGACTGGACGGCAATCAGCGCGCCCTGCGGCGATGCCGGTTGCTATGCGATGCCGGGTGGTACCGCAATCGTCGGCTTCAAGCGCACCAAGTACCCGCAGGCCGTAGCCTCCTTCATCGAGTTCCTCGGCTCTGAAAAGGTCCAGCGTGAAATCGCCGAAAACTACGTCATCCTGACCGGCGCCGACATCAAGGATCCGCAGTACAAGCTCGACAGCAAGAACGCCAAGGACGCCATGGCCGTCTTCCTCGCAAGCCGCAACAGCGCGCCGAAGGCAGCCCGCGATCTCGAACGCCTGAAGGGCTCCTCCGCCATCTATCAGCTCATCGTCCAGCGGATGAGCCAGTTGATCGTCGGCGAACTTTCCCTTGAGGACACCTTCAAGGCGATGAGCGCAGACGTCGACAAGGTCAACGTGGCGCTTGCCGCCAACAAGTAACGGCCGCGCCTGTCTCCCACAGATTGCGCGCTGCATCAGCCACGGCCTCGCAACGGGCCGTGGCTGATCGTTTTTTGCCTCTCCCTATGCCGATCTTCGCCTTCCTCGGAGAAGCCGAGACCGGCTTCGTCGTCGCGATGTCGGCCGGCGGCAGCGTGCAGCTGCTCGGGACTCGCCTAGCGCTCACTCTGAACGCGCGGCTGGACGACTGATGCGAAGGCGTCGTGACACGAGCCGCTGGAGAGGCTATAGGCGTTGTCAGCCTGAGCCAGTCCCAGGCGCCATATCAAATTATCAAGCGCCGGCACCCGGTCGTTCCGCCGGCGACCCAGCGACTGTCTACCGTATAGAGGTGCATCTCCATGCCGATGGGTTCCGAGCATCCGCTGCGCAGGGAGCTTCACAACGAGTTGCATGCCCGGCCATCGCTTTATTTCGATGGCGACACCGATGTCTGGCATGTCGCCATCGTCGGCGACAATGCCGCGCCTGCGTTTCCGAATTCCTTGCCCGGGTTGGAAGATATCACCACGACCTACCAGGGCAACCACGGTATTGGCCGCGTCGGCGACGGACGGCTGAAGTGGGAGGCGCATACCGAATTCCTGACCCTCACCTTCGTCGTTCCCGCATCGTCCGAACCCGGCAGCAATCCGCCGGAAGCCTTTCAGGCCTGTTACCGTCAGATCGAAGGCAAGGTCATGGCGGCCGTCCGTGTGGTGGTGCGCGACGAGAAGGATGGACAGCGTCTCGAAAAACCGAAGCTCGACTATGTCGCCTCTCAGGTCGGCGGCGGCGGTGCGGAAGTGCATTCGAACTTCCGCCTGACCGACAGCGGTTTCGTCGAATTCCTGTTCTTCAATCGCGACCTCAACGCCTATCGCACCGGCCGCATGGTCAGGCGTTTCCTGGAGATCGAAACCTATCGAATGATGGCGCTTTTGGCGCTGCCCAAGGCGCGCGAGACGGTGTCCAAGCTTTCGGCCTTCGATCAGCGCCTCGATCTGCTGATCACGCATATGCAGAGTGCCGTCAAGGTGGACAAGGCGCTGCTGTCCGAGGTGACCAGGCTCTCGTCCGATGTGCTCAACTTCTCGGCGCTCGCCCGCCACCGTTTCGGTGCGACGAAAGCCTATGCCGATATCGTCGCCAGTCGGCTGTCCGAGCTTCGCGAAGAGCGGGTCGAGGGAAGGCAAAGACTGGGGACGTTCATCGACCGACGCTTCCAACCGGCTGTGCGATCGGTCTATGCAGCAGAGCGGCGCCTCGACGAATTGGCCGAACGCGTCAGCCTGGCCGGAGACCTGCTCAGAACCACCGTCCAGGTTCAGCTTGAGGATCAGAACGCCTCGCTGCTCACCTCGATGGAGGAGCGGGCGCGCATCCAGGTGCATATCCAGCAGGCGGTCGAAGGTTTTTCGGTCATCGCCATTACCTACTATACCGTCGGCCTGGCGAAGATCTGCCTGGAAAGCATTTCCGCACTGGGCGTCGATCCGCACGTGGCAAAACTCGCCGTTCTCGGCGCTATCCCGCTTGTGCTCTTCGCCGTCTGGACCGCCGTCCGTCATGTTCGGCGAAGCATCGCCGGGGTGCCGCACGGCCCCGCAACCGGCAGCCACTGACACGCGTTCACCGCCGCCCTTTCGGGGCGGCGGTGTTCCTTCACTGCATCAGCAGAACGTTACGATGCCATTGCATAATGCCGGTGGTTCGACTGGCGGCTGCCCGTCTTGAACCGCCGCAGCAGATCAGCGAGGCTTTCGGTTTCCTGCGTCAGGCTCTGGGCGGCCGCCGTGGTTTCTTCGACCATCGCAGCGTTCTGCTGGGTCACTTTGTCCATCTGGTCGCCGGCGGCCGAGACCTCGCGCAGGCTCGTTGCCTGTTCGCGGGCGGCAACGGCGATCTCGGCGACGGTCGCATTCATCGCGGTGACCTGCTCGACGATCTGTTCGAGCGAGAGGCCGGATTCGCCGACCAGTTGGACGCCGGTCTTGACCTGTGCCGAGGAGGTGGAAATCAGCTGCTTGATCTCGCGTGCCGCATTGGCGGAGCGCTGGGCGAGCTCGCGGACTTCCTGGGCGACGACGGCAAAGCCCTTGCCCGCCTCACCGGCGCGCGCCGCTTCGACGCCGGCATTCAGCGCCAAGAGGTTGGTCTGGAAGGCGATCTCGTCGATGACGCTGATGATGTTGCCGATCTTCGACGACGAATTCTGAATTTCCGTCATTGCGTCGATCGCCCGGGCGACGATTTCGCCGCCCTTTTCGGCATTGGTGCGGGCCGTCGCCACGACGGCCTGGGCGCGGCCTGCGCCCTCCGCCGTGCCGTTGACGCCGCGTGTCACGTCGCCGAGTGCTGCGACCGTTTCTTCCAGGGAGGCTGCCTGCTGCTCGGTGCGGCGGGCGAGATCATTGGAGGCGGTGGAGATTTCCGACAGGCCGGAGCGGATGGTGGCGACCGCGCGAATGACGGAATCGACTGCTTCCTCGAGGCTTGCGACCGAGTTGTTGAAATGATCGCGGATCCTGACATATCGATGGTCGACTTCACCGACGCGGACGGTGAGATCGCCCTTGGAGAGCGCGTCGAGGCCGACCGAAATCTGGCGGAAGGCATGTTCCATCACCTGCGCATCTGAAAGCCGCTCGGCCTCCTGGCGCAGCCGCTCTTCTTCGGCGGCGAGGCGCGCCCGTTCGGCATTAGCTTCGGCGATTAGCTTGGCGCGGCCGGTCTCCTGGAAAACCTTCAGGGAACGCGCCATGGCCCCCAGTTCGTGGCGGTGCTCGACGCCGGTTATCGCGATCTTCTCCTCGCCGCGGGCAAGCTGCTCCATGGACTGGGCCATCTTGCGCACCGCCGAGGAAATCAGCAGGCCGACGAAATAGGAAAGCACGAGGCCGATGACGATCAGCAGCCCGCTGATGACGAGCGTCGTGCTGGTCGCGGAGGCAACCGTCGCCTCCACAGAACCATCCAGGGCCCTCTGGGCACCTGTCACGGTCGCCTGCAAATCCGTGAATTCGCCCGATATTTTCGGCGCGAGCACACCAAGCTGCGTCTGGCGGATATTGCCGGAGGCCTGAAGCACCTCCTTCATGTCGCCGAGACGGGCGGTGTAGTTCTGCATGAGCTGGCCGGCGCCCATCAGGCGCTTCTTCTGCAGTTCGTTCTTTGCAGCCTTGGCAGCGGCATCATTGAGCGCAACGGCTTCGGCAAGAGCCGCCTGCGCCGTGTCGTAAGCGGCGAAATCGTTGGAATGCACGAAACGTTCGGAGAAATAGAGGCTGCGGTTCAGGGCCTCCAGCGTCGCTGCCGTCATCTGCAGCAAGGCAACGTCGTTCTGGCGCCAGGCGCTGCGCACGACGTCGTTGAGCGCGATACTTGTCCAGGGGCCGAATTCGGTAACCTTGGAAATCAACACGTCGCGTCGGGCCTGCAGCGAAACGATCTGTTCGAAGGCCTTGCCGTAGGCGGCGATATCCTGGCGGATCGTGGTGAGGCCGGACTGCAGGTCCTTATTGCCGGCAAAACGCGGATCGTCGGCCTCGAAGGCCTTCACGCCGGCGCGGAAACTGTCGACGACAGCCTGGGTCGGTGTCGAGCGGAAGGCTTCCGCCGACATCTGGATCTCGTGCAACTGGTCGCTGTAGTCGGAGATGGCCAGACTCTGGCCGGCCGTGACGCGGTAGGACGCAAAGATGGCGGCAAGACCGTTCATGCCGGAAATTGCGCTGACGGTGAGCAGGCTCATCAGCAGGATCAACGGCACGAAGCCCGAAGTGATCTGCGCGCGAATGCCGAATTTATTCCAGAAATGCAACATCATAGGCCTCTTATGCTCACTGGCTCTTCGGCAGGTATTGGGCAATGTTGTCGGGTGTGACGAGTTCGAAGGGAACGTTGTTTTCGCGCGGCACCTTCTCCTTGTTGACGAGCTTCACGGCAGCGTCGACAGCCGCCGCCCCCTGCCCGACCGCACTCTGGAGAACGGTCACGTCGAGATCACCGGCCACCATGGCAGCAAGCGCATCGTCGGTGGCATCGACGCCGGCGACGACGACGTCCTTCATCGGGATATCGGCCTTCTTCATGGCGCGGATCGCACCGAGCGCCATCTCGTCATTGTTGGCGATAACAGCATCGAACTTGACGCCGGCCGCCAGCCATTCCTGCATCTGCTGATCGGCATAATCGCGCGACCAATAGGCCGCTTGCTGCTCGACGATCTCAAGGCCTTTGCATTCCGGCGTCGCGATGACATCTGATATGTCCTGGGTGCGGGTACGGGCGGCCACATGGAAGACCTCCCCATCAGCACGACGACACGGCCCTTGCCCTTGAGGAGAGAGCACACTTGCTTCGTCTCCAGCGTACCGGAGTCTTTTTCATCGGAGGCGACAACGACCTGATTGTCCGGCAAGTCCGAAAGATTGGAGGGCGTCGTGTTGATGTAGATCAGCGGAATGCCGGCATCCGCTGCGATCTTGGTCATTTGCGGCCCGAAATCGCCATCAGACAGCATCATGATAATAGCATCGACCTTGTCGGCAACGAACTGCTGAACCTGCTTCTTCTGAAGCTCGTTGTCGCCATTGGCATTCTGGGTGACGAGCTTGAGACCTGATATCGTCTTCCCGTGCGAGAGGACGCCGTTCAGAAGCATCTCTCTGAATTTGTCGAGATTGGTCATCGAAACCCCGATCGTCTGTGCATTGGCAACAGAGACCGATATCGCCAAGGCGATGGATGCAAGCGTGGCCGTTTTCATGAATTCCCCTGCCCAATTCGGATATGAATGCGTTATTTCAAATTTTGGTTAAATTTTACTTTTCGTGAGGAAACGAAAGTTAAGATCGGGGATATGCTTTTTGCGGTGCGGAAGCGCCTTCGGCGGCGAGCAGCCGATCTCGACCGGCTTCGCCTCGAACTTCGCGCGACGCACATAAATCTGTGTTTTTATGTAAATTATCTTCCGCCGAAGCCGGAGCTGACGGTGATGCCCTTGTAGATCACCCGCTGCAGCACGATGGCGAGGACAACACCAGGCAGCATCGAGATCGTCGCGCCCGCCATGATGTAGTTCCACGCCGTGCCCTGCTGGGTCTGGAACAGAGTGAGCCCGAGCGGCAGCGTGGCTTTTTCCACGCCGCTGGTGGCGATCAGCGGCCACAGGAAACTCTTCCACTGGGCGATGAAGGTGAAGAGCGACAAAAGCCCGATCGCCGGCATGGCGAGCGGCACGATGACGGTGACCAGGATGCGCAGGCGCGAAGCGCCGTCCATCATTGCCGCCTCGTCGAGATCCTTGGGAATGCCGAGGATGAACTGCCGCAGCAGAAACGTCCCGAAGGAAGAGAAGGCGACCGGCAAGATCATGCCGTGATAGGTATTGATCCAGCCGAGCTTGCTGACGAGGAGGAAAAGCGGGATCACCAGCATCACCTGCGGGATCATCAGCGTGCTGAGATAGGTGAGCAGCAGCCCCTCGCGGCCGGGAAACCGCAGCCGCGCGAAGGCATAGGCGGAAAGGCAGGATACCGCAATCACGATTGCCGTGACGCCGCAGGCGACCACGAGGGAATTCAGCAGGAAGGTTCCGAACGGCAGAGCCACCAGGGCTTCGACGAAGGTGCCCCAATGATATTCCTCGGGGAAGATGCGGACCGGCACGGCCATCACCTCGGCATTCGAGCGCACCGCGTTCGACACCATCCAGAAGAACGGGAAGAGGAAAAGCAGCGCGACCAGCGAAAGGCCGGCATAACTGAAGAAGGTGCCGATGCGCCGCAGGAGACGCTGCCGACCCGCGGAAACGGAATGCGGATGCCGTGAGGTCGGGTCAGTCGTCATAATGCACCCATTTGCGCTGCATGTGGAACTGCAGGATGGTGAGCGCCATGATCATGACGAACATCACCCAGGCGAGAGCGGAGGCATAGCCCATCTGGAAGTTGGTGAAGCCCTTCTGGTAGATCGCAAAGCCAAGCGTTGCCGTCGCCGAGCCCGGGCCGCCGCGCGTCATCGCAAAGATTTCGTCGAAGACCTGCAGCGAGGTGATAGCCGTCATCACGGTGGCGAAGAAGACGGTGGGCGAGATCAGCGGCAGACGGATGCGCCAGAAGCGTTGCCAGGCATTGGCGCCGTCGATCGTCGCCGCCTCGAGATAGTGTTTCGGCACGAGATCGAGCGCGGCGTTGAACATCACGACGTTGTAGCCGACATTCGCCCAGAGCGTGACGATCACCACCGCCTGCATCGCCCAGGTCGGGTTCAGCAGGAAATTCGGCAGGCCGAGGCCGAGCGAACGGATGACGGTGTCGGCCAGTCCGTCCGGCGTGAAGATCAGCAGCCACACCACCGAAGCGGCAATCGTCGGGGTGAAGGTCGGCAGGAAGAAGATCACCCGGAAGATCGCCTTGCCGCGCTTCAGGCTGGATATCCAAACCGCCAGTATCAGCGAGACGATGATATTCACCGCCAGATACTCGACGGCGAAGAACAGCGTGTTTCTGAGGATGGTGTAGAAGGCCGGATCGACGGTGAAGAGCTTGATATAATTCTGAAGACCGACGAAGGACGGCGTCGAGATCAGCTGCCAGTTGGTGAAGGAGAGCGCCAGCGACGCCAAGATCGGCAGGGCCATGAAGATCATGAAGCCGAGGAAGCTCGGCAGCAGGAACAGCATGGCCGTCTGCGTCTCAGGCTTCAGAAAGCGCCGCGGCCGACCGGGCTGCAGGGTGATTTCGGCAACGGCGCTTTGCGACATGTCTTCCTCCGTGCGCGGCAATCCTGCCGCCGCGCTTTAACCTCTTGTTTTCACGCGTGTCATCATCGCCAGACCGCACACTTTGCGCGACATGCTCTAAAGCGCGTCGCATCAATTTTGATTCATGCGACGCGCTTTAGCCCTTTGTTTTGATGCATGTCGTTGTCCCGGAACCGCTGCACACTTCCGGGCGACATGCATTATTGCTGTGCGAGGCTCTGGATCGACTCCATCGTCTGCTTGGCGTCGGCGCTGCCGCCGAAGGCCGGCGGGAAATACTGGTTGAACAGGTTTTCGACCGCCGCCCAGTTGTTGGTGATCACGTAGGGCACGGAATGCGCCAGAGAATAGTCGATGGCCTCGCCGCCATTGGTGATGTCCTTGGCCGCCACCTTGTACCAGGAGGATTGCGACGCCGTGCGCGCCGGCAGCGCACGGCCCTGTTCGGCGAGATACTGCAGCGCCTCCGGGCTGGTCAGCACCTGGATCGCCTTCCAGGCCGCATCCTTGTTCTTGCTCGTCGTGGCGATGCCGAAACCCGAGCCCGCCGTGACGGCGGTAAGCTCACTGTCTCCGCGCGGCAGGGAGGTGGAACCAATCTTGAACTTGACCTTGTCCTTCATGCCGATGATCGACCATGGACCGTCGACATACATGGCGACATTGCCCGAATAGAACCGGCCTTGGATGACCGTGCCGGCATCGGCGCTCGACGGCACCAGCGGCGATACCTTATCCTTGGCGGCAAAGCCGATCACCCTCTCGGCCGCAGCTATGGCGCTCGGATTGGTGAGGTCGAGTTCTCCTGCATCATTGACATATTTATCGCCCCAGGCAGCCGCCAGGACCGAATAGTTCTGCGGGGTGATGCCGAAGCCGTATTTGCCGTCCTTGGTCAGCTTCTTGGCAGCATCGGTGAATTCGGCGAGCGTCCAGCCCGGCTTCGGCAGCGGAACGTCGGCGGCTTCGAGCGCGTCCTGGTTATAATAGATGACCCACGGACCGACGTCGTAAGGCAGGCCGTAAAGCTGCTTATCGACGGACATGCCGCCGATGATTGAGGGGGTGAAAGCACCGACATCGAACTTGTCGGCGGCGATCCGGTCATTTAGGGGCTCGAGCAGCGAATAGAAATTCGGCATGCGCAGTGACTGCATGGAAACGATGTCGGCAAGCTGGCCCGACGCCGCCAGCACCGGCAGCCTCGTCCAGTAGTCGACCCAGCCGGTCGTCGTCAATGTCACCTTGATATCGGGATACTTGGCGGTGACCATGTCGGCCAGGTGCTGCCAGCCCTTGGTGTCGGCATCGGAACCGGTCCACATCTGCCAGGTCAGATTGACCTGTTCGGCCGATGCGGCTGTGGCAAAAAGACTGCCGCCGATTGTGGCGAGCAAAAGCGCTTTCTTCAGAACCTTCATGGGTTTCTCCTCCCTCCATGACGCAATGAACACGCGAGTGCGACCGAGTTCACGCCTTGAGGACGATCTCGATCACCGGCACGGTAACGTCAGGTCGCCGGACCGGCAGTTCGAGCGTGATCATGCCTTCCGGCACCATCACGCCGATATTGGAATCCACTTCCTTCGTCTGGCTGAGCCAGCGCACTTCGCTGGCGTCGTGCAGGAATTGCGCATAGGCGATCCTGTCGGCGAGGCCCTCGATATGGATGTGGCGGTAAGGCCAGTTATAGACATGCAGGTAGAGACGGTTGCCGCGCTGGGTGTAGCGGCACCCGGCCGGCACCGGTAAATCGGACGGGCCAGCCCCATAGATGGAGCGGCCGTTGACGGCCATCCAGTTCTGATAGACCTCGAGCGCATCGATGGCACGGGCGTCGAAGGTGCCGCGGCCGGTCGGGCCGACATTCATCAAGAGATTGCCGCCGAGCGCAACGGAATCGATCAGCAGCTGAATGATCTGTTCCGGGCTCTTCCAGCTATCCTCGTCGCGATGATAACCCCAGGAGCCGCTGAAGGTGTGGCAGGCTTCCCAGAGCACCCCCTGGCTGGCGATGGCAGGCGCCACACGCGGCGTATATTGCTCCGGCGTCGTCACGTCGGGCAGCTTGCCCGGCGGCAGATCGAGGCGGTTGTTGACGATGATTTCGGGCTGCAGCTCGCGCACCAGCTCGATCAGCCGCTCGCTTTCCCAGTCGGCGCGCCCCTTGCCGGGCAGGCCGTGATATTCGCGGCCGGGATAGCTGAAATCGAACCAAATGATGTCGATCCGGCCGAAGCCGGTCAGCAGCTCGCGCACCTGTTCGCGCATATAGGCGGCGTAATTGGCGATGTTGCGGCCGGCATTCAGCGCCTTGGCGTCGGCACGGTTGCGTAAGGGATGGTGGACGTCGATCGGAAAGTCCGGATGGTGCCAGTCGAGCAGCGAATAATAGAAGCCGATCTTCAGCCCCTCGGCGCGAAACGCCTCGACCAGCGGCGTCAGCAGATCCCTGCCGCAGCGCGTGTTCGTCGCCTTGTAATCGGTCACCTTGCTGTCCCAAAGGCAGAAGCCCTCGTGATGCTTGGTCGTCACCACGACATATTTCATGCCGGCGAGACGCGCCCGGCGGGCCCACTCTTTGGGATCGTAGAGATCAGGATCGAAATTGTCGAAATAGCGCTGGTAATTCTCGTCGGTCAGCTCTTCGCGGTTCTTCAACCATTCGTGCCGGGCTCCGAGAGCATAGAGGCCCAATGGATGAACATACCCAGGCGATCATGGCTGAACCAGGCGTGCCTGCCCGCCTCTCCCGATGCCGGATTTTCCAGCTGACGTGCTGCAATCGTCACAGGTTTCTCCTCCCTGTTTCCGGCTCATCACATCATCGAACCGGTTCGGTAGATTGATCATTCACCCCGGTTCCTCACCTGTCAAGCTGAAATCAACCAGCTAAAATGCGACTGGATGTCCACAGTTGGCGCATTATCCCGCAACCTGTTGCACCAGCTAATGGAATCTGGCACTATCGGTTAATAGAACCGGTTCGAAAATATGACCACCATACGAGATGTAGCGCGCCTTGCGGGAGTTTCGATCTCGACCGTCTCGCTCGCGCTCAACAGCCCGAAGCGGGTCGGCGTCGAGACGCTCGACCGCATCCAGGAGGCTATAAAGTCGACCGGTTACCGCATCGATCCCGTCGCTCAGACGCTGGCGCGCGGGCGCAGCTCGCTGATCGGCTTCGTTTCTGCCAATCTCGGCAATATGTTTTTCGGCGACATCCGCCGCGAGATCGAACATCAGGCGCTCGATCATGGTTATTTCGTCCTGATCGCCGACTCCTCGGGCCGAGCCGACCTCGAACGGGCGCTGCTGGAGCGGCTGGAGGCGCAGAAGATCGCCGGCATCGCCTTGGCGGCAAACGGGCGCGGCGAGGAATATGCAACCTTCCTGCGCGACTTCAAGACCCCGATCGTGATGTTCGACCAGAAGGTGGAGGGCGCGGAACGCGATTTCGTCGGCTCCGACAATCCGCTGACGACGACCATCCTGACGGAGCATCTGCTGCAGCTTGGGCACAGGCGCATCGGCTTCATCTCCGGCCCAAGCGGCCTGCACACCGCCGACGAACGCCTGAAAGGTTTCATGGATACGATGGCCGGCGCCGGCGCGGAGATCGACCCGTCGTTGGTCGTCGAAGGCGGCTACACTAGGACCGGCGGCCATGCGCAGGCGATGCGGCTGCTCACCCGCCGCGACCGGCCGACCGCCATCATCGGCGCCAACAACATGATGGGTCTTGCGGCGCTGCAGGTGATGCAGGAAATGGGTTTCCGCTGTCCCGACGACGTGTCGCTGGCAATGGTTGACGACGTGCCCTGGAGCAACGTCATCACGCCCCGCATCACCATGGTCGTACAGGATGCGCAGAAGCTCGGGGAACTCGCGGCGCAGCGCCTGCTGGCAAGGATCGCAAGCCCCGAGGCCGCCGCCGAGCCGCCGCAGGATTTCATCCTGACGCCGAAATTCGTGCGCGGGGAATCGACCAGGCGGCTATGAGAAGCACTGAGCCCAAGGCCCTCCCGGAGGACGCTTCCAACGACATGGCTCGAGCATCTGTGCTTTACCGGTCTTCTCGCGTATGCCAGAGCCGCAATACATAGATGACCGACTGCTGGATTTCGTAACGCAGTTCATACCGTCCAACGAGAATGCGGCGAACCTCCCGAGGATCGAACTCCTCCAGCCGTTCACCAAGACGCGGCTGCTCAAGCAGCCGTAGAGGGGCAGCCGTCAATGCCTGCACGGTCCGGACCGCCACCTGTCGATTAACCGGCGCGAGAAAGGCATAAAGGCGATCAATGTCCCCGACCGCTTTGCTCGTCCACTTAAGTTCCATTACCGAGGCAAAGAAACCGGCGCGTCACTATCGAGACTATCGGCCCAAGCCCGGACGGACTGGTGATCGACCACCTTGCCTTCCTCCACATCAGCCAGAGCCTCCAGCGTCAAACGGCGACGCTCCTCCTCCTGGTCGATCCACGCCGTCAGCGCCTGCTTGACGATCCAGCCGCGCGAGCGCTCAAGCCTCGCGGCGAGTTGATCGACCTTCTGTGCAAGGGGCAGAGGGACATGCGCGGTCAGCACTTTGGTTTCCATCGAAACCTCCTTTTCAATCATCATCAATCATAACGATTGGTTCTGATGATGTCCAATGTCACAACGCATCACTACTCCACCGCTTTTCCTCCATTGAAAGAAAGTAACATTTGTCATACATGTGTGATGAATCGGGAATTCGCATCTGCCAGTCCCGGGGGATTGCGCGTGAAGCCGATGCGGGGGCGAGGGGCAGCTATGCAGGTGAAGGATCGCAGCAGAGGCTCCGGGTCGCTGGTCTCGCAGGTCGGCGAAAGCCTTCGGCAAGCCATATTGAGCGGCCAGTATTCCGCCGGCGACAAGCTACCAAGCGAGCATGAGCTGACCGAGACGCATAGCGTCAGCCGCCCCGTGGTACGCGAGGCCGTGGCCGCTCTTCGTTCCGACGGACTGGTCGAGGTGCGCCAGGGCGCAGGCATTTTCGTGATCGGCGCCGACCCGGCGCTGTCAGGTCGAAAGGTCGACAAGGCCCGCGTAGCCTCGGATCTGGAAGTGCTCGAAATCCGAACCCCTGTCGAAGTCGAGGCAGCGGGACTTGCCGCGCTTCGCCGCTCGCCGGCGCAGGAGGAGGCGATCTTCGAATGCCACCGGAAGATCCTCCAGTGCATCGAGGAAGATCGATCCGTCCGCGAAGCGGATCTGGAACTCCATGTGGCGATCGCCGAGGCGACGAACAATCCGCTGTTCAGGCATTTCCTAGAATCCCAGGGGGCGGCGATCATCCCGCAATCGCGGCTTGTCCCGGAAACGAGGACAGCCGAGCAGACTGCCTACCGAAAGCTGATCCACCGGGAGCACGAAGCGATCGTCATGGCGATCTCCGACAGGGACGATCAGGCCGCCCGCAACGCCATGCGCGAGCACCTGGTCGGAAGCCAGACCAGGTACCGCAACCTGCTGAAGGACCTGCGGAGTTTTGCGACCTAAGTCCAAGCTCCGCCCCCACGGCAAGCTTTTCGGCCGCCACGAGCCAGGCCATTCCCACATTCGCGCCGAAAAGCGGCTTTCCTGGCGATTTGCGCAGGCGCCTGTATTGTACGGCAGCGTCCTCAGCGCGCGTCGGCGTGATGCATAAATTGAACGCGCCGGGTAGCGTCCGCGGCTGAAAGCTAGTTGAAAGCTTCGACGTCATAGGTAAGAGGCAGCATCGTGGAGGAGCACGGTCAAGGTGGCCAGACGACGATGCAAGCCAATCACCAGGAGGAGATTTCCATGCGTTCTTCACGCAGCCTTTTTCAAACCGTCGCCATTTCCGCGCTTTTCGCCGCAGCATCTTTTGGTGCGAGCGCCGCGAACGCAGCCGACAAGATTACCATCATGGTCGGTGGTTATGAAAAGCAGATCTATCTGCCCGCCAAGCTTGCCGAATCCCTCGGTTACTTCAAGGACGAGGGCCTCGACGTCGAGCTCCTGAACGAAGCTGCCGGCGTCGATGCCGAAAACCAGCTTTTGGCAGGCGCCGTCCAGGGTGTTGTCGGCTTCTACGACCACTGCGTGGACCTGCAGGCCAAGGGGAAATTCGTCGAATCCATCGTCCAGTTCAGCCAGGCGCCGGGAGAAGTCGAGATGGTCTCGAGCAAACATCCCGACATCAAGTCGCCGGCCGATTTCAAGGGCAAGAGCCTCGGCGTCACCGGCCTCGGCTCGTCCACCAACTTCCTGACCCTCTTCATGGCCTCCAAGGCTGGTTTGAAGCCCGGCGACGTCGTCACGGTTCCGGTCGGCGCCGGCGGCACCTTCATCGCCGCCATGCAGCAGGATCAGATCCAGGCCGGCATGACCACCGAGCCGACGATCTCGCGCATGGTCAAAACTGGCGAAGCCAGCGTGCTCGTCGACATGCGCACGGTCGAGTCGACCCGCCAGGCGCTCGGCGGCACCTACCCCGCCGCCTCGCTCTACATGGAAGCCGCCTGGGTCGACGCACACAAGGACGAGGCGCAGAAGCTTGCCAACGCCTTCGTCAAGACGTTGCGCTACATCAATACGCATTCTGCCGCCGAGATCGCGGACAAGATGCCGAAGGATTTCTACGTCGGCGACAAGGACGGTTACATCAAGGCTTTGAACGACGGCAAGGGAATGTTCACGCCCGATGGCGTCATGCCGGAAGACGGTCCGAAGACAGTGCTTGCCGTGCTCTCGGAGTTCTCCAAGAACGTCAAGGGCAAGCAGATCGACCTCTCCAAGACCTACACGACGGAATTCGTCAAGAACGTCAAGTAAGTCAGTCGCGCCGCTCCCGGCTCCCAAGCGGGAGCGGCCTCCGTTCGATCATGGGCATTGCGTGCGCGCCCGCAAAGCACGCCTCAGGTATCACCATGCAACAGGATAAAAAGCAGATCCCGGCGATCGAGCTGATCAATGTCAGCCGGCGCTTCGTTTCGCCGACCGGGAAATCCCTGACCGCCTTGCGCGATTTCAACATGACGGTCGCCCGCGGCGAGTTCGTCGCCGTCGTCGGTCCCACCGGCTGCGGCAAATCGACGACGCTCAACCTGGTCACCGGTCTGGCACGGCCGAGCGCGGGCGAAGTCCGGCTGATGGGCGGGCCGATCACCGGCATCGATCCGCGTGTCGGCTTCGCGTTCCAGACCGATGCACTCTTTCCCTGGAAGAACGTGATCGACAACGTCATGGCCGGGCCGCTGTTTCGCGGCAAGTCACGCGCCGAGGCGGAAAAAATGGCCCGCGACTGGCTGGCCCGCGTCGGCCTGTCGAAGTTTCTGCACCACTATCCCCATCAGCTTTCCGGCGGCATGCGCAAGCGCGTCTCGCTGGCGCAGACCTTCATCAACGAACCTGAGATACTGCTGATGGACGAGCCCTTTTCGGCGCTCGACGTGCAGACCCGCACGGTCATGCATGAGGAGCTCCTGAAGCTGTGGGCGGAGCGCAAGGCCTCGGTGGTGTTCGTCACCCACGACCTCGAAGAGGCCGTGGCGCTTGCCGACAAGGTCTATGTGCTCACAGCCGGCCCCGCGACGGTCAAGTCGGTCTACACCATCGATCTTCCCCGCCCGCGCGTCGTGTCGGAAATCCGCTACGAGCAGAACTTCATCGACTACTGCAAGACGATCTGGGAGGACCTCCGCGAAGAGGTCGAGACCAGCTACCGCCGCGCAAGCGAAGCGGCTTGAGAGGAGGATATCATGGCACATACCACTTTCGAGGCCGGTTCCGCCTCGCTGTTTCGCCCGGGCACATCAGATGCCGAGATTGAAGCCTCCGCACTGAAGGCAATACGCCGGCGCAATACGCTCGTGCGTTTCTGGCAGATCGCCATCCTGGTCTTCGTGATCGGCATGTGGGAGCTCTCCTCCAACATGCAGTGGATCGATCCGTTCTTCTACTCGAGCCCGAGCGGCGTTCTTCAGCGCCTCTATGAATGGGCGACCGAGGGCACCACCGAAGGGTCGCTCTGGTACAATCTCTGGGTAACGATGGAGGAAGCGCTGATCGGCTTCTTCGCCGGCTCGATCACCGGCGTCTTCGTCGGCATCGGTCTCGGCCGCAACCGCTTCCTGTCGGATATCTTCTCTGTCTACATCAAGGCGATCAACTCGATCCCTCGCGTCGTCCTTGCGCCGATCTTTATCATGATCATGGGTCTCGGCCTGCCCTCCAAGGTCGCACTCGCCTTCATCATGGTGTTCTTCGTCGTCTTCGCCAACGCCTTCCAGGGCGTGCGCGAGGCCGACCGCAACATGATCGCCAATGCCCGCATCCTCGGCGCCTCGGACTGGCAGGTAACCCGCACAGTGGTCATTCCCTCGGCGATGAGCTGGATCTTCGCCAGCCTGCATGTCTCCTTCGGCTTTGCGATCATCGGCGCGATCGTCGGCGAATTCGTCGGCGCCCGCTTCGGCATCGGTCAGCTCATCTCGATTGCCAAGGGCACGTTCGACGCGGCCGGCATGTTCGCGGCGATCCTGCTCGTCATGGTCGTCACGCTGTTTGCCGAATTCATCATGACACTGGTCGAGAACCGCCTGGCGAAGTGGCGGCCGCAGCAGCACCTCGACACGCAGTAATCAGATCGTCCTCCTCCCAAGGCAGATCGAAGCGAAGGCCGGGCGCCATGGCCGGCCTTCTGCATTTGATGCACTTCAGGTTCATATGAGCGGAAGCCGCACGGTCACGACGAGACCGCCGCCTTCTGCATCGTCGAGCGAGACTGAACCTCCGGCGCCTTCGACGACCTCCCGGACGATCGCCAGCCCCAGGCCGCTGCCCTCGGCTTCGGTCCCCATGATCCGGTAAAATCGTTCAAAAACCTGTTCGCGCTCCCCGCTCGGAATTCCCGGCCCGTTGTCCTCGACGGTAACGACGGCGTTGCCATCCGCCTGCCCCACCGCAACGGTCACCCGTCCATTCGGGCTGACATAGCGGATCGCGTTGTCGATGAGGTTGACCAACATCTCCCGCAGCATCGTCCCGTCGCCTTCGACGATGACGGGGCCGTCCGCTTCCAGACCGACGTCGATATTGCGCCTCAGCGCCTCTTCGGCATGCGCTTCCAGTATCTCGCGGGCTGCTTTGCTAAGATCGGCCGCGTCGCTGCGCGGGCGCCGGCTTCCGGGCTCGGCTCGTGACAAGGTCAGAAGCTGGCTGGCGAGGCGGGAAATCTGCCGCGTGCTGGTGCGAAGGGCAAGAAGCGCCTCGTCGCGGCGGGCCGCATCGCCTTCGCGGGCCGCCACGCTTGCCTGGGTCGAAATCAGCGCCAGGGGCGTTCTCAGTTGATGGGCGGCATTCGATACGAAGCGTCGCTGCGCGGCCATCTGATTCTGGACACGCTCCATATAGTCGTTGAGCGCATGAACAAGCGGCTGCAATTCGCTCTGCACCATCTCGGGCGGTAAGGGATCAAGACGGTTGCGGCCGCGCTGGCGCACGGCGTCCCGCAGCCTGAGGGCCGGCGCCAGGCCGCGTTGGAGCCCGAGGATGGTCACCAGGCTTGCGACGAAGACGAGCACGAACTGCTTCGAAAAGTCCGAAAGCCACAGCTGCCTTCGCATCGCGTACTGGCTGTGATGGGTCACGGCGACGGTCACCGAGATGGTGCCGTCATCAGGAAGGCCGACGACGGGATGGTCGAGCATCAGGACGCGCACATCGGCGCCATGGAATGTGCGATCCTCGCCTGCCCGCTGGACAGTCGGCAAGGGCAAGTCAGGAAAGCCGCTGACCAGGCTGCCCCAGGCAGTGATCACCTGATAGGAGACCCGGTCACCGAAACCCGTATCGAACATCTCGAGCGCAGCCGGCGGCACGTCCACCTGAACATTGCCACCCTCGTCGACGCGGACGGCCTCTGCAATGACGCGGGCCGAGGCCAGAAGCGTTCGATCCGTCACCAGCTTCGCCGTCGCATCGGCCGTCCAGAAGCTGTCGTAAAGATTGAAGCCGATCGCGCCGAGCAGGGTCAGCAGCACCCAGCAGAGCAACTGTACTCTCAGGCTCCGGCTGAGCCGGGCGATCGTCGCTCCGGCCTTTGTGACGACGCTATTCGACATGTCTGAGGAGATAGCCGAGCCCGCGCAGCGTGGCGATTTGAACCGAGCTGCTTTCGAGCTTTTTTCTGAGCCGGTGAACATAGATTTCGATGGCGCTCGGATCCGCCTCGTCGTCGAAACCGAAGACGCTTTCGGAAAGGGCGGCTTTCGACACCGTGTTGCCCGCCTTCATGACGAGCTGTTCGAGAACGGCATATTCCCGCGGCGTCAGCTGCAGCAGTTCGTCCGCGACGAAAAACTGCCGCGTCCCGCCGGAAAAACGCAGGTTGCCGACGGTGATCTCGGACGATGCGCGATCCTGACCGCGGCGCACCACCGCGCGGATTCTCGCTTCGAGTTCGGCAATTTCGAAGGGCTTGGCAAGATAGTCGTCGGCGCCGCTGTCGAGCCCCGCCACACGGCCGTCCAGGCTTGCATTCGCGGTCAGGATGATCACCGGAAGCTTTTTTCCGGATTGCCTCAGCCGCTTCAAAAGCGTCAGGCCATCAAGCTTGGGCAGCGCAAGGTCAAGGATCATCGCCGAATACTCGGCCACCTTAAGCATATGCTCGGCATCCTCGCCGTCATGGGCGATATCGATAGCATATTGCGCCTGTCGCAGGGCTTTGCCCAGCCAGGCCGCCAGATCCTTGTTGTCCTCCACTACAAGCAGTCTCATCCATCCCCCTTAGCACGGGCAGACGGCCTGGCGGAAGCGCGACACGATTGACTTTAGGCATGCTCAGCCTCGCCTTCGACGGCAACGACTGCGACGTTCCGGTCTCCGGCCATCGGCACCTCCGTTCCCCAGATTTCGATCTGCGTCAGCGCCGGAAAGGGCGAGCCGTCCTCCGCCTTGATCAGGCCGTGCAGCTCCACCCATTCGACGATGCAGGGCTCTATCGAAAAGCCTTGCGCAGCACCGGATTTCACCAGTGGAAAGGAGCAGGTTCTGCCGTTCGAGAAGGTGACGCTGGCTTTCTCCCACCAGGAATCATGCGGGAAGTCCGCCCGGAGGTAGAAGACGATCTCATCGATCCGGACGGGCCGTCCGAACTCCACCGTCAGGGCGGCTTCAGGATCTCGATTGATGCCCCAGCTCGTATAGGGCCAGAAGCCGTGATCGTCGTTGGCCTTTTCGCCGTCGATGGCGTTGCGCGCGGCAAAGACCGCTTCGCCCCGGGTTTCGACATTGGCGCGCGCATGCGGAAACAGCGTTCGATTGGCGTGATCGTCCCAGGGGTTCAGGGCGAGATTGCGCCGCTGGGCAATCTCGTCGGGCCGCGCGCTTCGGACTGAAAGCCGATGCATATCGCCGCTGAAGGCGTTCGGCGAATAGGGTTTACGCTTGTCGCCGAACGGCACGGCGAGGCAATAATCGCATTCCTTCATATAGACCGGGCCGGGTTGGGAAGCGCTGTCCAATGCCAGGAAGATATGCCCGGGTTCGGAAGCCTCCACGACGACGCAGTCGCCCTCGCGATAGCTCTGCCGATAGACCAGAAACGTTTCGTCCTGCCCCGTGGCGCTTGCCAGCACGAAACCATCGGCATCCATGATCTTCAGCGTCAATTCCATGCTCGCCCTCCTCAAGGCTAGACGATCCGCAATCTCAGAAGCTTGCCGGTAAACGGCAGGCGCAGCCGGTAGAGCTTCTCGGGCCAGGCCGCCATCAGCCTGCTGTCATCAACCTCGATCTCGTCGATTTCGATCGACCCGGCGCCGTCGACGGCAATGCTGCCGAAATCGGCGAGATCGATCCGGCCGGGGGCGACGGTCGGCGCCACGCAGGCCATGAGCGACAGGACCGCCGGTTTGTCCCCGTCATAGGTATCGACGATTTCGACATGGCGACCCCGTTGCAGGGAGACCGCGCGCCGATAGTTGCGCACATCCGCTTCCGGTGGATAGGCGCCGGATATATCGAGAGATATACGCGCTTCGCCGTCGCCAAATTCGACCTCGACGTCGCGGGCGCCGAACGCTTCGCCGGCGGCCTGCATGACGCCTTCGAAGGTCGGCACGTTGTGATAGGCCGATTGCATCGTCCATATCTCGTAGCGCCGCGGCGAAAAGGTTTTCGCGGTATAGGTCTCGACGCCGACGTCGATCAGCAAATGACGGCCGTTCTTGTAGAGCGTGACGCTGCCGACATCGTTGTGATTGTGGCCCTCGCCGTTGTTGCCGGCCTTGACCGCGAGGGAAAACTGCCCGTCGCGGGCGATGAACAGGCCAATGCCGGGATAAAAGATATCCCGGCCGGATGCCGGCTGCAGTTCGGCGGCGGGGATCGTATGACCGACCAGCAGCTCCTGCACGCGATACCAGAGGTTCCATTCGCCGGGCAGGTGCGGGCTCTCGGCGGCCGCCCGGTCGGCTGCGGCGAACGTCGCCAGCATCTCGGAACCAACAGACTTGCCGAACAGGTATTCCCGTGCGCTGCAAGGCTCGACCACCGCGGAGGAATCCGCGAAGTTGAAATAATGGCGGCCGGCGACATGCATGTTGGCGATATATTCGGCCATGTTGCGGATCTTCGGCTGCCGCCAGATCCCGTCGAACAGACCGGGCGCGACACTATCGAGCACGGTCAGCGCGCCGTTCAGACAGAGTGCGGCGTGGCGATAATAGACCACGCCCTCCTCGCAGGCCCCGTCTTCGGCATAATCCTTGAGGAAAGCATCCAGACTGCCGAGCGCTTTTTCGACGACGGCGCGGCGTGTCGGCTGATCGGTCTTCAGCGAGAAGGTGGTTAAAAGAACGTTCTGGGTAATCCAGGCCGTCCAGTTGTTCATTCGCTCCTCGCCGCTGCCCATCCACCAGAAATGCCGGCCGAGATAGGGCGTCAGGATGCGGGTCTCGATCTCGCGTTTCACACGCGCCGCAACCTCCGGGCTGATGCCGTCGAGCGCATCGCCGAGCAGGGCGACGATCGTCGCCAGAAGGGCCGCCGTTTCGGCGGCGAAGAGATCGATGACCGGCTGCGAAGTGTCGGGAAGCGGCAGACGCGGGCCACCGCGCCCATAGGCGTTATGCGCAGGAAGCTGCCAGCCGCTCTCCTCGGCAATCAGGAAGATGCCGTCGACGATCTTCGGCAGGAACCGTCCACCCGCTTCCACCAGTTCGCCCAGCACCAGATCGTTGAGCATCCGCCGGCGCGTGAAATAAAGCGCCTCGAAGTGCGAGCGGTTGCCGGTCTGCGTGTACTCCCGGTAATCGGAGGCCGTGATGAGGGGCCAGGCGCGCGCAAATGTGGCTTCGGCATTGTGCACGACCACATCCCGCACCGCCTGCGGCACCGCGTTCCATCGGTCGCGATCGGCGTAGACAGATCCCGGCGTGAAATCGCTGAGGACGTCCGGCAGCTCCCCTGAAATCTCGCTGAACATGTCCCTCCCCGCATTGGAAAAGCCTCGACGGCGCCTAGCCTGATGCTCACCTATCATATGTTTTCGGCGCTCGCCATAAAATTTGTATGACCTATTCAGAACTTGTTTGACCAATACCGGAGATGTGCTATGTCCTTCGCAGGAGGAAGACAGGGGGCCGCCTATCCGCCCAAACGGCCCGGGATTTAAGTTGGAGAATCCCGAAAGCCGCCAGCCGCAGAATGCCCGCCTAGGAGGAAGCATCGGTGTCCATATCGAATTCGGTCATCGCCAGGGATGGCGCCCCGGCCGTGCCCCGCCGGAAGGTCGCCGTGCTGTCCAAGCGCCAGCGCAAGATCCGCAATGCGCTTGTCGCTTATTCGTTCATCGCGCCGAATTTCCTCGGCTTCGCCGTCTTCACGCTCGGCCCGATCCTGTTCGCCTTCGCGCTTGCCTTCATGCATTGGGACGGGTCGAATGCGATCACCTTCGCAGGCCTCGATAATTTCTGGCGGCTCTTCGAGGACAAGGCCTTCATCGCGGCGTTCTGGAACACGATCATCTATACGGTCGCCTCGGTGCCGGCGACGC
This sequence comes from Rhizobium acidisoli, assembly GCF_002531755.2. Taxonomy (NCBI): domain Bacteria; kingdom Pseudomonadati; phylum Pseudomonadota; class Alphaproteobacteria; order Hyphomicrobiales; family Rhizobiaceae; genus Rhizobium; species Rhizobium acidisoli. Next base: position 295,401 of record NZ_CP035000.1, read on the forward strand.
TCCTTTGTGCGCTCGGCCTCGCCGTTCTTCTCAACCAGAAGATCGCGGGACGGAATTTCTTCCGCACGGCGATGTTCTTCCCCTATGTCGCCTCGCTGGTGGCCGTCGCCGTCGTCTGGAACATGATCTTCAATCCCGAGATGGGACCGGTGAACATGATCCTCTACACGCTCGGTCTCGATCCGAAAAATATGCCGGGATGGGCGGCCGACCGCCACTGGGCGATGGTGACGGTGATCCTTTTCGGCATCTGGAAGAACATGGGCTATTACATGGTCATCTATCTGGCCGGTCTGCAGGGCATCAATGCCGAACTCTATGAGGCGGCCGATCTCGACGGCGCCAATTCCTGGCAGAAGTTCATCCATGTCACGGTGCCGCAGCTCGGACCGACGACTTTCTTCGTCACCGTCATGCTGACGATCCAGTCCTTCAAGGTGTTCGACCAGATCTACATGATCACCCAGGGCGGCCCCGGCACCTCGACGCTCGTGCTCGTCTACCACATCTACAACGAGGCCTTCATCTCCTGGGATCTCGGCTATTCCAGCATGATTTCGCTGGTGCTGTTCTTCCTCGTCCTCGCGGTTACGGTCTTCCAGTTCCGCCGCCAGAGGGAGGACGAGGCATGAGGATCGCCGGACGCAAAGTGACCATCCGGACGATCGCGATCTATGTCATCGTCATCGCCGTCACGCTGATCATGCTGATGCCCTTTGCCTGGATGCTGTCGGCATCGCTGAAGCTCAGCCGCGACGTCTTCGCCTTCCCGATCGAGTGGATACCGTCAGAGCCGCAATGGCAGAACTATGTGGATATCTGGACGAAGATCCCGCTCGCCCTCTTCATCTACAATACGTCGAAGCTGACGATCATCGTCACGCTGCTGCAGCTTCTCACCTCCAGCTTTGCCGCCTACGCCTTCGCGAAGCTGAATTTCCCCTACAAGAACACGCTGTTCCTAGGCTATATCGCCACCATCGCCATGCCCTGGCAGGTCTATATGGTGCCGCAGTTCCTGCTGATGCGCGAATTCGGCCTCAACAACACGCATCTGGCGCTGATCTGCCTGCAGGCCTTCACCGCCTTCGGCGTCTTCCTGATGCGACAGTTCTACATGTCGATCCCGACCGAGCTTTGCGAGGCGGCCCGCATTGACGGCATGAACGAGTACCAGATCTGGGCGCGCATCATGCTGCCGCTGTCGAAGCCCGCGCTCTCGACACTGACGATCTTCACCTTCGTCACCACCTGGAACGACTTCCTCGGGCCGATGATCTATCTGACCAAGACGGAGCTGAAGACCGTCCAGATCGGCCTGCGCATGTTCATCTCGCAATATTCGGCCGAATACGGGCTGATCATGGCGGCTTCCGTCGTCGCGCTCATTCCGGTCCTCGTCGTCTTCCTTGTTCTCCAGCGCTTCTTCGTCGAGGGCATCGCCTCGACTGGATTGAAGGGTTAAGCCATGAACGCCGTTTCCTCCGTCGCCCCTCAGCCGATTACCGATGTGGAAGTAAACGCCGCGCTCGATATCGCCGTCGAGCAGGTCAGGCGCAACCTCCCCGAATTCACCCACGCCGCGCAGAACCATTCCAGTATCAAGAATTTTTACCCCCCGGTGGCGAACGACCAGTGGACCGCGGGCTTCTGGCCCGGCGAACTGTGGCTCGCCTTCGAACACAGCGGCGACGCGGCCTTCCGGGATGCTGCGCAGATCCAGGTTCAATCGTTCCTGCATCGGATCGTCAACCGCATCGAGACCGATCATCACGATATGGGCTTTCTCTATTCGCCCTCGTGCATCGCCGCCTGGAAGCTCGTTGGAGACGCGGATGGCCGCAGGGCCGCGATCCTGGCCGCCGACCAGCTGATCGAGCGCTTCCAGCCGATCGGCCAGTTTATCCAGGCCTGGGGCCGCAAGGGAAAGGCGGAGGAATATCGCTATATCATCGACTGCCTTTTGAACCTGCCGCTGCTCTACTGGGCAAGCCGCGAGACCGGCGATCCGAAATACCGTGAAATCGCGCTCATCCACGCCCGCACCACGCTCGCCAATTCGGTGCGGCCGGATGATTCCACCTATCACACCTTCTACATGGACCCGGTGACCGGCGCGCCGGTGCGCGGCGCCACCAAACAGGGCTACCGGGACGACAGCGCCTGGGCGCGCGGACAGGCCTGGGCAATCGCGGGCATGGCGCTCTCCTACCGCTACGAGCGGATCGAGGAATATCGCAGCACCTTCGACCGGCTGCTCGCCTTCTATCTCAACCGGCTGCCGGCCGACATGGTGCCTTATTGGGACCTCGTCTTTTCCGACGGCGACGGCGAACCGCGCGACAGTTCGTCGGCCTCGATCACCGCCTGCGGCCTGCTTGAAATGGCCGAGCTCGCCGAAGCCGAACAAGCCGAGCGCTACCGCACGCTGGCGCGCCGCATGATCAAGAGCCTGGCCGACCACTATGCGGTCAAGGATCCCACCGTTTCCAACGGCCTGGTGCTGCACGCCACCTATTCGAAGAAATCGCCCTTCAACACCTGCCGCGGCGAGGGCGTCGATGAGTGCGTCTCCTGGGGAGACTATTATTACATGGAAGCTTTGACGCGCCTTTCGCGCCGCTGGTCTTCCTATTGGTGACCTCAGGAGAACCCGATGGCCAGCATTTCGCTTAAAGAGCTGAACAAATCCTACGGCGCGCTCACCGTCGTCCACGATATCGATCTTGAGATCGCCGATAAGGAATTCATCATCCTGGTCGGCCCGTCAGGCTGCGGAAAATCGACGACGCTCAGGATGATCGCCGGCCTCGAGGAGATCTCCGGCGGAGAACTCAAGATCGGCGGCGACGTCATGAACGACGTCCCCTCCAAGGACCGGGATATCGCCATGGTCTTTCAGAACTATGCGCTCTATCCACATATGACCGTCTACAAGAACATGGCCTTCGGCCTGCAGCTCAGAAAGGTGTCGCGCGACTTCATCGATGCCCAAGTGCAGGACGCCGCCAAGATCCTCGACATCACCCATCTCCTGAACCGCAAGCCGAAGGCGCTTTCGGGCGGTCAGCGCCAGCGCGTGGCGCTCGGCCGCGCCATGGTGCGCAATCCGGCCGTCTTCCTCCTCGACGAGCCGCTTTCCAACCTCGACGCCAAGCTGCGCGGCACAATGCGCTCCGAAATCACCAAGCTGCACAAGCGGCTCAACGCCACCTTCATCTACGTCACCCACGACCAAGTGGAAGCCATGACCATGGCCGACCGGATCGTCGTCATGAAGGACGGCCACATCCAGCAGGTCGACACGCCGCAGAACCTCTATGACCGTCCCGTCAACATGTTCGTCGCCGGCTTCATCGGCGCGCCGCAGATGAACATGCTGCCCTCGACCATTCAGCGCCGCAGCGAGCGTTATGTCGCCGTCTTCGACGGTCGGGAACTGCCGCTGCCCGATCATTTCGACAAAGGCAGGATCGCGCCCTATGAGGGCCGAGAACTGGTGCTCGGCATCCGTCCGGAAAATTTCCACGAACTGCCGCCGGCCGACATCCCGGCCGAGAACCTGGCGCCCCTCAAGGCAGTGGTGGAGCTTTCCGAACCGATGGGCTCGGAGGTGCATCTGAACATGGTGGCCGGCGGGCGCAATCTCATCGCCCGTGTGTCGCCGCGTTTCCGGCCCGCGATCGGCGACGAGGCGACGCTCACCGCCGACATGAGCAATGCGCAGCTGTTCGACAAGGAAACGGAACGCTCGATTCTCTACTGAGCGCCTGGGGAGACGGCCATGCAGCGGCTGCGGGAGATGTGGACGAAGGAGGGGCCGGGCATTCCGAAGGATGCTCCGAAAAGGACCGGTCTTGCCCTGTTTGCTGAAATCCTTGCCCGCGAATGGTGGGAGATGGTCAAGCTCAACATCCTGTTCATTCTGGCCTCCCTCTTCGTCGTGACGCTACCGGCAGCGCTCGCCGCCATGGCCCGGGTCTCGGTGGCTTTGGTGGAAGATCGCAACACCTATCTCCTGCGCGACTTTACGGAAGCATTCATCCACTACTTCTGGCGCGCCACCGCCTGGGGTCTCGCACTGGCGGGTGCGTTCGCCATCTGCCTCCAGGCGATCCTGACCTATGCCGCCGGCGCGCGGGACAATTTGATGCTTGCCGCACCGCTGGCGATCGCCCTCGTCGCGACCGCCTTCGTCGCAGTGTTTGCCTGCCATCTCGTCATGCTGATGGTGATGCGCGATCTGCCGGCTCTGCGGCTCCTGCGTCTGGCCGCGCTCGCCTCCGTCGTCCGCCCGCTTCCGGCACTTGGCGCGCTCGCCTTCAACGCCACCCTGTGGCTGGCGCATATCCTCTTCTATCCGGTTTCCGTTTTCATGCCGGCAACCTTCAATTTCTCACTCGGAATGTTCGCCGTCGCATTCGGCGTCCATCGGGCGGTGGTGTTGGTCCTGGACCTGCCAGAGGCAATGCAGCCGCCCTGTAAACCGCATGCAGGAAACGCTTCATAAAATAACTGACCAGAGACGATCCAGGGAAGGAGAACAGGCATGTATTTGGAAAAATTCGGGAGGACGGTGAAACTTGCCGTGGCAGGTTTTACCTTGGCAGCAACGACATCAGGCGCAGCGTTTGCCCAAGACGCAGTGACGCTCAAATGGGCTTTGTGGGACTGGGATAAGACAGCCTATTACAAGCCGCTGATCGAGGCCTATCAGGCCAAGCATCCGAACGTGAAGTTCGAGCCGATGGATCTCGGCTCGCAGGACTACCAGCAGATGATTTCGACGCAGTTGACCGGCGGCTCGAAAGATATCGACATCGTCACCGTCAAGGACGTGCCGGGCTATACCAATCTGGTGCGCGCCGGCAATATCGCCGATCTGAGCGGCTTCGTGAAGGATCAGAAGATCGATCCGGCGGCCTATGGCGGCCTGATCGAGGAGCTGACCATCGACGGCAAGGTCTATTCTCTGCCGTTCCGCTCCGACTTCTGGATCATCTATTACAACAAGGACATCTTCGACAAAGCCGGCGTCCCCTACCCCACCAATGACATGACCTGGGCGCAGTTCGACGCGACCGCCGAGAAGCTGACCGGCGGCATGGGCACCAACAAGACCTATGGCGCGCTGCTGCACACCTGGCGTTCGACCGTTCAGCTGCCTGGTATCCTCGACGGACAACACACGCTGGTCGATGGCGACTACGCCTTCCTGAAGCCGTGGTACGAGCGGGCGCTCACCCTGCAGAAGGATGGCGCCATTCCCTCCTATGCCTTCCTGAAGACGTCGAACACGCATTATTCGGCGCTGTTCTTCAACGGCACGATCGGCATGCTGCCGATGGGAACCTGGTTCGTCGGCACCCAGATCGCCAAGGTGAAATCGGGTGAATCGAAGAGCAAGAACTGGGGCATCGTGAAGTTCCCGCATCCGGACGGCGTGGCAGCCGGCACGACGGCTGCGCAGATCTCGGGCCTCGCCGTCAACGCCAACTCCGAGCACAAGGATGCGGCGCTCGACTTCATCAAGTTCGTCACCGGTCCGGAGGGCGCTGCCGTCATCGCATCGACGGGCACCTTCCCGGCGCTCAAGACCGCAGATGTCAGCGCAAAGATCGCCGCAACGCCCGGCTTCCCGGAAGACGCGGCCAGCAAGGAGGCGCTGATACCGTCGAAGGCCTACCTGGAGATGGCGGTCAATCCGAACGCGGCCAAGATCGAGGTCGTGCTCAACCGCGTCCACGACGCGATCATGACCGACAACACCCCGATCGACGATGGGCTGAAGGAAATGACCGAAGGCGTGAAGGCCATCAAGTAGCCTTCGCGAAATGCCGACGGCCGCGGACCAGCGCATGGCCCGCGGCCGACCCGTTTTAAAGATTTCGAGCTGACGATGATCTACGATCCCACCAGGGCCAATCCGCTTTGCGGCAATCCCCTGAAGACGCGCGACGACCTAACGAAGGCCGCTATCGACCTTTTCGAACCGCTCCTGCCCTATTTCTCGGATGGCGCCGCGCGCGTGCGCCTGGGTGCAACCGGCGCGATCTTCGACCGCGCGGCGGCGGATCTGGAAGGATTTGCACGGCCGCTCTGGGGCATCGTTCCGCTCGCCGCCGGCGGCGGCCATTTCCCGCATTGGGATCTGTATCGGCGCGGACTGGCGAACGGAACCAACCCTGATCATCCCGAATATTGGGGCGATCTCGCCGACCGCAACCAGCGACTGGTCGAACTCGCCGCCGTCGGATTTGCGCTGGCACTGGTGCCCGAACATATCTGGGAGCCGTTGAGCGAGAGCCAGAAGAAGACGATTGCTGCCTATCTTGTCGCGGCGCGGGAACTGGAATTCATCGACAACAACTGGAAATTCTTCCGGGTCCTCATTGATCTCGGGCTGGAGCGTGTCGGTATTCCGTTCGACCACGGCAAAACCGTCGCCTATCTCGACGAAGTCGAGGCTTTCGATCTCGGGGAAGGCTGGTATCGCGACGGGCCGGTGCGGCGGGTCGATCATTACATTCCCTTCGCCATGCATTTCTACGGCCTGATCTACGCCGTGCTGGCGAACGGCGACGAGGCGCGCAAGGAGCGCTTCCGCGGTCGCGCCGAAATCTTCGCCAGCGATATCCGCCACTGGTTCGGCCCCGATGGCGCCGCCCTTGCCTTCGGCCGCAGCCAGACCTATCGCTTCGCGGCCGGCGGCTTCTGGGGCGCGCTTGCTTTTGCCGGCGTCGAAGCGCTGCCCTCGGCTGAGATCAAGGGCTACTACATGCGCCATATCCGCTGGTGGTCGGCGATGCCGATTGCCGAGCGCGACGGCGTTCTCTCGATCGGCTACGGCTATCCGAACCTGCTGATGAGCGAGAGCTACAATTCTCCCGCCTCGCCCTATTGGGCGCTGAAATTCTTCCTGCCGCTCGCGCTTCCAGAGGATCATCCCTTCTGGACTGCCGAAGAGGCGCCGCAGCCGGCATTCCCCGAGCCGGTGTCGTTGAAGCCGGCAGGCATGGTTGCCATGCACACGCAGGGAAATGTCGTCGTGTTTTCCTCCGGCCAGCAGCACGACAAGATGCGCGGCGCCAACGAGAAATATTCGAAATTCGTCTATTCCACCCGATACGCCTTCAATATCGAGGCCGACGACCGGAATTTTGCAGCCGCAGGCTTCGACGGCATGCTCGGCCTCTCCGACGACGGCATTCACTTCCGCATGCGCGAAAGCCTCGAGGAGGCGCTGATAGCAGGCGACCGGCTCTATTCGCGCTGGCGCCCCTGGAACGATGTCGCCATCGAGACCTGGCTCATTCCCGCAAACCCCTGGCACATCCGGATTCACCGCATCGCCACGCCGCGGGCGCTCAGCACCATCGAGGGCGGTTTTGCGATCGAACGCGCCGATTTCAATGCCGATCGATCCGAGCAGGGCGAAGGCCGGGCCGTCTGGTACGGACAGACGGATGTCAGCGCGATCGTCGATCTGTCGTCCAGTCCGAGAACCGGCCATGCGATGAGCCCGATCCCGAACACCAACCTCATTCACGCCAAGACCCTGCTGCCGCAGCTGCGCGGCGAAATCGGCGCGGGGACCACTGTGCTCGTCACCGCGGCAATGGCGCTTCCCAGCGGGCAGGATTGGGCTGCGGCGCTGGGCAATCTCCCGGTCCGTCCGAATCTTGACGAACTGGAGCGTCAGTTCGGTGAGGACGGCGTGCGTGTGCCGGCCTTTGATCTTCAGTCTTAGAGCGGTTCAGCCGAACCGCTCTAAGCTTTTGTTTAAACGCAATTCCGGACGGAAAACCGCTTCGCACTTTTCCTGGAATTGCTCTAGCTCGGGATCGGGGCGCCCTTCGCGGCTCATTGCGGCGGGGCAATCATTCGCTGCGGGGAGTGCCGCGATGGCGCTGGCCGCGCGCCAGCTCGACAAAACGGCGCTTGACCTCGTCGAACAGCGCCGGCGGCAACGGGCCGAAATAGCCGCTCTCATTGTCGATCGGCCGAACGTCCGGCCCTGGCCAAACAAAGCGATTGCTTTCCGTTAGGACGATCCATGATCGCTCGTCATCCAGTCCAAGGCGTCGTTTCGTGGCGGCCGGGATTTCGACCGCATCGCTCGGATCGGACGGTGGCGAATGGGTCACCGGCAGCACTCGCACGGTCGGCATTTCATCATCCAGCGCGGCGACGATCGCAAGCACGAGAGCCAGGCGATCCTTGTCGCCCTCCTCTCGACCTTAAAGATGTTGCCAATACCAGAGATAAGAATAGCGGAAAAGCCAACCAACCTTCGGCTCAGTCGGAAGCATGCTTATTCTTCAGTTCGGAATCCAGATGCTCAAGCCCCGGCTCCATCCGCGACGCTTCGATCGCCGCAAGCTCTTCATCGCCGAGGGTCGTCGTCAGGTCGACACGACGATCGCGTTTCGTAAAACGGAGATAGTCCTCATAGGCTATCAAGACCGTCCGCGGCCGACCGTTCTTTGTGATGATCACCGGTTCGCGTACAGCCGCATCCTGATAGGCGCCAAAATTCTTGGACACGGCAGCAGCCGTTACAGTGGATGTCATTTCGGATCTCCTACTTTCCGTAATATACGGGATTTCCGGAGTTCTACAAGGCATTGCAGATTGGGCTGAGATCGGATCTCGACTGCTTCCCACACAGTGCGGCGACCGGTAGCGCCACCAATTTAAAAGCGGAGGCGTCAGCTCGATGTACACCGTTTAGCTATGATGCCGTCCGTTCTGCATCGTAGCTTTTGGCGATCTGCTGGGCCCATTCCGCCATTTGATCGTCCGGTATCTGCAGAACCCCATGCTCAGCCATCAACGCATGGTATTGCTGCTCCTCTAGCGGCACGCCTGTAGGCAAGGGAACGACGTGAAAATGTAAATGGCTGTTGGCTTGCTGACTGCCGAGTGAAAGCACATAAATTCGCTCGGCGTCGAACACCCTTTTGAGGGCGCGCGACAAGATGTGAACCTTCTCCTGCAATCGAAGATATTCGTCTGTCGATATGTCTCGCGCCAGATCCTCGCGGTGCTCCTTCGGACTGACAAGGCAATAACCCGGAAGAGTCGGATATTTGCTCAGAAAGATGATGGTCTCATCGTCCTCAAAAATGCGATGATGAAAGCAAGCGGGGTCGTTCTTGACCAAGCCGCAGATAAAGCATGGCCTTGTTTCAATGCCGCGCACATAGGCCTTGAGATCAAATGGTAGGCGCTCGATCATTGCTGAACCTCTCGTGCGCGGATTCGATGGTCGATGATACGTCGACCGATATTGCCTCGTATCCTAAAGTGCGTCACGAACTTTCAGATTTTGCCGAGCTTCATGTATTTATTTTCTCACGCGCCATTAATATTTTCGGATTACTGATGATAATTATACTAACCCTCTCAATTTCATGAATTAATTCTCCTTCAATGAAACATTATTGAAGTGAAATCCGGCCGTGCCTGGTGGTATACTCTGCCTTCATTTTGGAGCCATGGGAGGAGGATGCAATGCCTACCGTAATGGTCTGTCATAACGTCAAAGACACAAAATACTGGCTCGCCTCGCCTGTTCGCAAGCAGGTTCTGGAACCTGTCGGCGTGACGAATATTCGCACCTTTACAGATCCTCAAACGCCCAACCGCGTTGGTTTGGTAATGGAGGTAGCAGACATGCAAAAGTTGATGGCCTTCATGCAGACCAAGGCCGCGGCCGATGCGATGGCGAGTCGGCGTCCTGCCGGAGACCATGATGATCCTGGTTCAATCGTAACACCCATCTCCACGGGACTTGGGCAATGCAGCGCGGGACAACGCGGGAGGATGATATGACCACTCTATTCGTGAGGCACGAGGTTTCCGACTACGCCACATGGCGCAAGACATATGACGCGTTTGATCCGGTGCAAAAAGCCAATGGCGTTACGGCGCAAGCCGTCTATCGGGCCACTGACAATCCAAACGACATTACCGTCACGCACGAGTTCGCCACGCTGGAAGCAGCTCAGGCTTTCGGCAAGCTGGAAGAGCTGAAGACGGCAATGCGCAACGGAGGCGTGCTCGGCACGCCGACCGTATGGTTTGCCAATAAAACGTGAAATGGGCGGAACGACTGCGGCCGCTCTCGGCGCATAACAGGAAGCCGGGTCGTGCGCGCTCTGTCGAGCGCCCTTATTGCCCGCTCTTCAAATCGCGCAGGAGATCCAGGCCGCTTTGGTATTTTTCCGTGTTCCTGCCGGCCTGTTCGGCTTGGCGGAGATTGTCTTCGAGATCGGCCTGTTTGACCGGCAAGGCCAGTGGGTTTGAAGCCGCACGTCTGACGAAGTCGTCGTCCGCCTCGTCGGGCCGCCGCGTCAAAGCATCGACCGCGGAGATAATCGCCGGTGGAAAGCCTTCCTCCCTCAGCCTGTCGAGCGTCCAGCCGTTTCCCTTCTCGGCGACGTCATGAAGGTAGGCGACCGTTCGTGTCTCGTCGCCGGAAACGAGAAGTGCCACCCGCTGGCAATGCTCGAAGTACGGCCGGTCGGTCTTGTCAGCCTGCCCTTCATGCGCCTCGAGAGCGATCTGGATGGCGTGATCGAGATGCTGCATCGGATCACGGCCCTTCGGTCTTCCTGATCTTCCGCTGGGACGGCTTTTCGCCGGTTGTCATCTCGATATCGGGCACGGAAGTCTTGGCGACCCGGCGAAGCTTTGGTGGCGGCCGGTCGAGATCGCCGCTTTCACCGGCGCCTTGGAGCAACGCTGCGTCATCCCTGTCGTCTTCATCGAGCAGGTCCTGCAGCGTCTCATGCTCATCGTCGCCAGCCAGTTCATCGCACGCCTGCAGCCAATGGCGCTGGTCCGCACCTTCCGGGCGGCCCTCGGCCTCCCAGATTTCGTAGGCACGGCGGCGTATCTGCTCGTGCTTGTCTACAGCCATGATCTCCTCCAACACATTTCAATGAGCCGTTCAGGGCGTGTTGATGGTTGGAAGAAAATCCTCCACCTGTTTACGCTCATCTTTTGATAGCGTCTCCACCCGTTCCTTCCAGAACCGTTCAGCCTCAGGCGGATCCTCGTCCCATTGGCGGACTTCGGTGATGTTGTCGTCAATTTTGGACCGGCGGCAGCCACCGAGGCTGAGATATTCTTTCGCAAGCTTCAGGCTTGGGGTTTCGGTGTTACTGTCACCATCTATCGCAGCGCTTGCATTGCTGCGGGCCTTCTCCAATGTCCTGCGGCGGTCCTTCTCGGCAGCTCGCGTGTCGGCGGAGCGCGCGTCGTCGGTGCCGCTTTCCGGCGGCACAACGGATTTGGACGTCATAGCTGTCCTCCTTTCATTCATGCAAAGGATGTTGTGATCCGATAACCCTCGCGGTTAGCGAGAGTTCCCGCCTACGGCAATGATTTGAACGGAGCATCAAGCCGGAGCGCCCGGCCGGCCGTCAATGAACGGCCATGCTCACCATGCGATAGGGGTGCACGGCCTCGAACTGCGAGATCATCGCCGTTGCCTGCAGCAGCACACGCTCGGCATTCTCGGGATCGTCACGGGCGAGTTCATCGGCGTTGACGCGGATCGCTTCGGCCATGTTGTTGGAAATTTCCGCAAACTGCATATTGCCCTCGACAAGGGCCTCACGTGCCGTGTCTTCCAGCGTACGGGCGATGTCGACAAAGATTTCCTCGCGCTCCTCGATGCTGAGGTCCTTGATGATCTTGGTCATCTCTTCCATATCGCGCACTCCCAAAAGACGTGAGAACCTTCGTCTTTACTTCGAACGCCGGAGTAGCGCTTCTGTTCCCTGAAGGGCGATGCAGGCACTTCGGCGCCGGCATCGTTTGCACGGCGGAATTGACAACGATCTGATCCTTGGCGCATTCCTGCGCAAAAGGATTTCGTCAGGCTGACGCCGGCCACCTTGGGCGCGGCATAGTAGGCGTTTGGGGACTGGCCGTGAAAGCTTCAACCGAGGCCGAGTTGACGATCTGCGCTGTCATCGCGGGCGCGTACACGTGCAGGCGCATTTGCAGGACGGCGCGATGCGCGGTAACCGACGAACAGAGCAGTTCGTCATTGCGGCCGATAAGTGCGATCTGGTTCTTCAAAGTTCCAACTCGTTGTTTGGCCATATGCCAAGTGTGACAAAGCTCAAGGGCATTCTGAAAGTTTCGAAATGATTCCACGCCTCCAGCCGAAGGTTTCAATCTCCCTTCCCCCCGCAGGTTTCTTCGAGCGGCTTATCGAGGCGGGGTTTACCGGCGATATCGAGACCGGCGCGGCAAGCCGAACCGTATTTTCGACCGACAATTCCATCTATCAGGTGGAGCCGGCCGGCATCCTTTTTCCGCGCGGCGTCGAAGACCTGCAGGTCGTGGCGGCCATGCTGTCGGAGCCGGCCTTCCGAGAAATCTGCATCGCGCCGCGCGGCGGTGGCACCGGCACGAACGGTCAATCCCTGACATCGGGCGTCGTGGTGGACTGTTCGCGGCACATGACATCCATTCTCGAGATCGACCCGGTTCGAAGGGTTGCGCGCGTCCAGGCGGGTGTGGTCAAGGATCATCTGAATCGAGCGCTAAAGCCTTACGGCCTCTTTTTCGCCCCCGAACTCTCCACCTCCAACCGCGCCACCATCGGCGGCATGATCTCCACCGACGCTTGCGGCCAGGGTTCCTGCCTCTACGGCAAGACCAGCAACCACGTCCTTGGATTGCGCATCGTGCTGACCGACGGGTCCGACTTTTGGTCGCGCCCGCTCGACGCGGAGGCGTTCTCGGAGATCGCCGCGCACAAGGGCCGCGTCGGCGAGATCCACAGGACGGTTGATCGGATCGCCCGGGAAAAACACGAGCGCATCGCCGAGATCTTCCCGAAACTCAACCGCTACATGACCGGCTACGACCTCGCCCATATCAGGCGCGGCGACGGACGCTTCGACCTCAACGCCGTTCTCTGCGGTTCGGAGGGGACTCTGGCGATGATCGCCGAAGCCGAGGTCAACCTCCTGCCGATCCCCGCCCATGCGGCGCTGATCAACATCCGCTACGGCGACTTCAATACTGCCCTGGAGGATGCCCGCAGCCTGGTGGCGCTGAACGTCGCCTCGGTGGAAACGGTCGATGAGAAAGTTCTCGGCCTGGCGAAGGGCGACATCGTCTGGACGGGCATTGCCCGCTTTTTTCCGGATGATGCGGGCAGCGCGACCAACGGCATCAATATCGCCGAAGTGCTCGCCGATGATGAAGAGGAACTCGAACGCAAGCTTGCGGACGTGACCACCGCCCTCGACACGGGCGCGAACGCCCGCCATGCCGGCTATACGATCGCCCGGGGCCATGCCGATGTCGAAGCGATCTGGTCGATGCGCAAGCGGGCGGTCGGCCTGCTCGGAAATGTGGATGGGCCGGTCAGGCCCGTCGCTTTCGTCGAGGATACGGCCGTGCCGCCGGAAAACCTGGCGGCCTATATCCGCGAATTCCGCGCGCTTCTCGATGGCGCGGGCCTTTCCTACGGCATGTTCGGTCATGTCGATGCCGGCGTCCTGCACGTGCGGCCGGCGCTCGACCTGACCCGCGACGACCATGTCAGGCTGGTGCGCGACATCAGCGACGCTGTCGTGGCGCTCACCCGCAAATATGGCGGCGTGCTCTGGGGAGAGCACGGCAAGGGCGTGCGTTCGGAATATGTGCCGGAATTCTTCGGTGATCTTTATCCGAGCCTGCAGGAAATCAAGCGGGCTTTCGATCCGGACAACCGGCTCAACCCCGGCAAGATCGCAACCCCTACCGTGGAAGTGCTGACGAAGATCGACGATCTTCCACTGAGGGGCGATATCGACTACATCATCGGCAACGAGATCCGCTCCGCCTTCGACAATGCTGCCTATTGCAACGGCAACGGCGCCTGTTTCGATTTCGACGAAACGAGCCCGATGTGCCCCTCCTACAAGGCGACGCACGACCGGCGGTTTTCGCCCAAGGGCCGCGCAGCACTGATGCGGGAATGGCTGCGGCTGCTTGCCGAGAAAGGCATCGATCCCCGCCAGGAGGCGACGCTCCTGCGGCGGAGCATGCCGCTGGCAGGCCTCGCGCGGCGCGCCTTCAACTCGCTCAATCCGGCAAACCGGGACGACTTTTCTCATGAAGTGCGCGCGGCGATGGACACGTGCCTGGCCTGCAAGGCCTGCGCGGGGCAGTGTCCGGTGAAGGTGAGCGTGCCTGCCTTCCGCTCGAAATTCCTCGAACTCTATTACGGACGCTACCTTCGCCCGCTGAAGGATCCACTGGTGGCGGCGATCGAAACCACTCTGCCCCTCGTCCGGCGCATCCGGCCGGCCTATAATCTGGTCGTGGGCACGCGCGCCGGCAGGACGATGATGCGTGTTGCCGGGCTGACCTCTCTGCCGCATCTGCCGCGGACCTCGCTCGCAAAGGAAGCCGCTCGCCTCGGTGTGCCGCTTGCGACCGCTGAAGTGATCGGCGCGCTGTCCCCGCAAGAACGGCAGCGCAGTGTCGTCTTCGTCGCCGACGCCTTCACCGCCTATTTCGATCCCGACGTTGCGCTTGCGGCAATCGGGCTTGCCAGAAAAATCGGGCTCACGCCCTTCCTTGTCGCCTCCCATGTCAATGGCAAAGCCCTGCATGTTCACGGCTATCTCGGACGCTTCGAGGCTTCGGCCAAACGGACGGCCCGCTATCTCGAGCGTTTGGATGAGACAGGCGTGGCGCTCGTCGGGCTCGATCCGTCGATGACGCTGGCCTTTCGCAGCGAATATAAGGGCATATCGAAAGCGAATGTCCTGCTGCCGCAGGAATGGCTGACCACCCATCTCGACCGGCTCGCCGCCTCGCCTTCTGCGGCCGCAGGCAAAAGCTTCCGTTTGATGGCCCATTGCACCGAACGCACCAATGCGCCGGCCTCCGTGGCACAATGGCAAAAAATATTCGAAGGCCTCGGCATCGACCTTCAGGCAGTACAAACCGGCTGTTGCGGCATGGCCGGCACCTTCGGCCACGAGGCCCGCAACCGGCCGATCTCCGAACGTCTCTACGCGATGAGCTGGAAGCCCGAGCTTGATGCGGCCGGCAAAGCCGATATCCTGATGGCAACGGGATATTCCTGCCGCTCCCAGGTGATGGAAATCGACAATAAGCGCATCCCACATCCGTTTCAGGTCATCGACCGGATGATCCTTCACAAGCGACATATCTGACCATAGGGGCGTTTGCCGTGCCTCGGAGAAATGGAGAACTTGCGGCAGCCGACCGGTCGCGAGGCATCAATGATGATAACGTCAGCCAGGTGGCATCAAGCCGATTTCCCCCGAAGCACGGTCATCTCCTCGTGCTGCACCTCGTTCGCATCATTCAGCACCGCGCGCCAAAGCCTGTTGCCGAGCCGAAGCGACACCCGCTTGGTGCCCGCGTGTTCAGGCGTGCCGATTTCCACGGTGCTCACGAGGGAGCCGTGCCGCATGTGACGGCGGAGAGCGGCCAGCGATAGTCCGAACCGTTCCGCGAGTTCGGATGAGTCCAGGATAAAATCCCCATTCGGATCGCGTTCGATTAACACCGGCCCATTCTTCCCACTGCTTGACACTTTGCGATCATCGCTCAGGCCACGGCCGAGATCGGGGCGCTGTCGTTCGGCAGCAGCCGCGCCACTGCGCTGAGGAGATCGGTCTGCGATATCAGCCCCAGGATCCGGTAATCGTCATCGACAATGATGACGGCATGCGTGCGCCCGTCCGTCAGAACGGGAAGCAGCGACAGGGCCGGATCCGAAGGCCTTGCCACCGCCGGCTTTGAAATTGCGCCTGCGATTGTACCGATGCTGGTCGACAATTCCCGCAAGCCGACGCTGCCAATCAGGCGGCCCTCCCGGTCCTTTACCGGCAGCGTGCGGATATTGTGCTTCAAGAGCAGGTGCCGTGCGGCATCCGGTTCTGCCGCTTCACTGACGCCGATCACGTCGCGCGACATGATATCGGCGCAGCTGATCTTGCCGTTCGAGCGGATCGCCGCCTGCAGCTCGACCTGCTGCAGCAGCCGGCCGAGATCGGCGCGATCGATATCGAAGGTTTCGTCGAGCGCCGCAAGGGCGGCATCGACATCCTCCTCACGAAAACCCACCCGCACGGCGGACGGCAGGTCAATCGTGCGATGGGTGTTCTCCGCGGGTTTTGGAACGACATGCGGATAGTTCCGCCGGGAAAGCTTGTGGAACAACAGGCCGAGGCCGACGAGAAGGCAGGAATTCAGGGCGACCGGCACGAAGGGAAAGAGGAAACCCCAGCCGGCGACGACAGGGCCGCCGAGCACCGCGGTGAGTGCCGCAGCACCTCCCGGCGGATGAAGGCAGCGCGTGAAAGACATGGCGCCGATGGCAAGCGACACGCCAACGCCGGTCGCGATGATCGGATCGCGGATGAAATAAGCGGCGATGATTCCCATCAGGGCGGAAATGGTATTGCCGCCGATGATCGACCACGGCTGCGCCAGCGGGCTGGCCGGCACCGCGAAAAGAAGCACCGCCGACGCCCCCATCGGCGCGACGATCAGCGGAAGATGCGGCCCCTGCCCGAACAGATAGCCGCTGATGACGCCGGTGAGGCCGATGGCCAGCAAAGCGCCGACGCATGCGATCAGCCGCTCGCGCAGGGTCGCACCGGCCAAAATCGGTGAAAACAGACGGAAGCGACGGAAGCGGCTCGGTCCCACCTTCGGGGAAACGGGATACTGCATGACAAGACCAATGTTGAGCGAGGATTATATGGCGGACTGAAGGAAGAGCTGACGGCTAGTTTGTGGCAAGCCTGATGTCCCTGCCTTTTGTCGCGCTGAGGACTTCGTGGAAGGCGTTGAAAGCGCTGGGGCGATCGTTCCTGCGGTAGACCAGCAGCGTCTCGACAGGCCCCAGTTGATGGGTCTGGACGGACGTCGGCCAGGGCATGAGGTCGAGAACGGATCTCGGCATGACGCCGGCGGTATTGCCGGTCGCGACGCTCGCCAGGATCGCATGGTAGGAGCCATGCTCGCTCGTCGGCAGGACGCTCGATTTACGCGCCCAGTTTTCGGCGATCCTGCGATAGGTGCAGCCGGGCTCCAAAGCGGCAATCGACCCGACACGAAGGTCGGCAGCGGATTTGATCGCGGGATGCCCGGATGGCAGCACGATCAGCAGGTCTTCGACAAAGACCGGCTCCATCTCTAGCGCCTTGAGCTCGGCTTCGAAACCCACGTCATCCCCGCGCATCGTCTTCGGCGGGCGGGCAATCAGCGCACAGTCCAGCGCATCGGTTACGACGGCGCGGGCGAGATCGCGGGATGCGCCCATGGTCAGATGAAGCGACACATCAGGCCACATCCGGTTGAATTGCGTCAGCGCCGCCGGCAGCCTGCTGGCGGCCGTGCTTTCCATCGTGCCGACGCGCAATGTTCCCGACGGGGCGAGAGGCCGCACGGCCTGGCGCGCTTCGAGCGCAAGCGCCGTCAACCGGTTGGCATAAGTTAGGAACGTCTCGCCTTCCCGCGTCAACGTCATCTTCTTGCCGTCACGGCTGAAGAGGGAAACTCCGAGATCCTCCTCCAACTGCTGGATGCGTGTCGTCACGTTCGACGGCACCCGCCCGACGGCCTTGGCAGCCTTGGTAACGCTGCGGTCGCTGGCGACAGCGAGGAATATTTCGATCGACGAAAGGTCCAATGAAAAGATCTCGTTTCCGGAATTATGGAGAAAGATAATTCTCTATATAAAAATCATCGCCGCAGCTCAAGCCGGTTTCGGCATCGAAATCGAGTGTCATTGCATCCAGGCGATCCGCTGGATGTTCTGGCGATCCTGCAGGACGCGAAGCGCCTGCATCAGTTCAGGCGCCATTTTGCGGATCTCGAATAGATGGGCGCTTGCCAGCCGGTCGAGCACAGCCTCAGCCTTATCAGTCAAACGCATGAACTGTTTGCCAGGTCCTGCTGCCGCCGGGCCCACGTCGATATAGGCTTTGTCGATGAGTTCTTGAACGAGGCCATCCGCCGCCTTCCTGTCCATCAGCAGGCGCTCGGCCAGCATCCGCGCGCTCATCTTCTTGCCGGCCGGCTGGCCTTTTATTGCGAGCAGCGCCTGATGCTGTGGCGGCGTCAGGCCAAGCCTGTGTGCCTCCTTCGCGCTGAATTGCCGGAACCGGCGGATGCGATAACGCAAGTTGGCCAATGCTTCGTAATCTCCGTCATGGAGACGCTCCTGCTGCTTCATCGCCATGTCACCTCCACCTTTGCCGTGTTTTACGTCGCATCGCCATGCGTTTCGGTTGCTCGAGCGAACCGCAGTGGTTGCCGAAAAAAGGATCGCGACGCCGAGGAAATAGCCAGACAGGCCGTGGCAACGCCTCCATCGCATGGCGATTCAAGCGTTTGAGGCTGGCATGGGGTTTGCATCTGCAATTCCATCTGCAGATCAATCGGCGCCGACCCCATGTTGCATCTTGTCTTGACCTGTCTCCTTCTCAGCATCGCTTCCGGCCTGAGCATGCGGCGCTTTCTGCTGCCCTATTTAGCGGGCGGCGACCTCGCCGAGAAATCTGCGCCCGTGACGATCGTCGCAAGCGCCGTCTTCCTGGCGACGCTCGCCTTCACCGTCTCCGATCAGGACCTTTGGGCGAAATCCGCCATCCTGATGCTCGGCCTGTTGCTGGCGGCCATGTTCGACGATGCCAGACCCAAGCTGATGATCGCCCTTTCCGCCATCAGCCTGGCGGCCTATCTCGGCTTGCGTTCGATCACCTGAGCCCTTTCGAACGCCAGCCTATTTGGCGGTATCGAAGCCTCTGTCGAGGTGTTGCATCCAAAGCCGAAAATCGTTGGTCAGCAAAGCCACATCATACCGCCACTCCGCCCGCAAAAGCTCCCAACGGCTTGTCTCTCCGCTATCAAGCAAGGCATGAACCCTCTGCCTGAGATTTTCAAACGCCTCATCAGCGGGATAAGGCGCGGGGCGGTGCAATGCGGGATGCAATCGGCTTTCCATGAAGCTCACTCCTCAACAATCGGCATTCTGTAAATATATCGTACTACGATATAATTTCAAGAGATGCTGACGGGCACTTTCAGGGGCCGACACAAGGATTCCTACTTTGCTCCGAAGGCCAAAAGGCCCAGCGATATAGCAAGGAAATTTTCACGCGAAGCGGGAAAACGATCCCTATTAAAGAATGATGTTTCATTGTTATTCTCTATTATGGAACACAACGAACAATGCTTCCAAGCATGGGGAATAGCGATGGCCTTGGAGAGCAAACAGGCAGAAAAGATCTGGTCTGAATGGTATGCTTGGCATCCGGTCTTGCCGATCGACGACAGCGTTTTCTGGCTGGAGACCGTATACCGGCGGGTATCCCCGGACGGCTTCTGGCAATACCGCTCGTTCCGGCCCGAATCCGAACGCCGACAGGCTCTGGTCTCCACGCCCATCTATCCCGGCGCGTGACCCCGCAGCAATGCCGAGGATCCCGCTCAGTCGATCCCGCCAGGTCGCGATGATCCCAGGCCACTACAGATCGTTCGACAGAATTCGCTGGTGATGCCGGCGCGCACAATACAATCGACCAAATCCCGGCCGCTTTCGGCAAATAAAGCCTGACCCACGCTCTAAAGTCATGGCCACGCGGCGCACACGCAGTGCGGATTCGGCAAGGATCACGCCTGCGAAGCCTATCCCGCCAACCGCAGAGCAAGAGTGTGCTGATCAGCCTTGAGAGGACCTGCCATGAAGACCTACAGGATTGCCCTTCTGCCGGGAGACGGTATCGGCCGCGATGTCACTGAGGCAGCCAAGGCCGTGCTCGAAAAGGCGGCTGCGCGAAACGGATTTTCGCTTGCGACAACAAGCTATCCCTGGTCCTGCGACTACTATCTGGAGAATGGCAGCATGATGCCCGACAATGGCATCGAAACGCTGCGCTCCTTCGACGCCATTCTGCTCGGCGCCGTCGGATGGCCCCGTAAAGTGCCGGATTCCGTGTCGCTGCACGGACTTCTGCTGCCGATCCGCAAGGCTTTCGTCCAATATGCCAATATCCGCCCGCACCGGCTGCTGCCGGGTGTGCAGGGACCGTTGCGGTCGGAGAACTTCGATATCCTCTGCATTCGTGAAAATACCGAGGGCGAATATTCCGGCGCCGGCGGCCGCGTTCACCAGGGGACCGACAGCGAGGTGGCCGTGGAGACCTCGATCTTCACCCGCCAGGGAGTCGAGCGCATCCTGCGTTTCGGCTTCGAACAGGCGCGTGCGCGCCGCGGCAAGCTTGCCTCGGTGACCAAGTCCAACGCGCAAAGATACTCGATGGTTTTCTGGGACGAGATCACCCAGAGACTTTCCCAAGACTATCCCGATGTCGAGGTGACAAGCTACCATATCGACGCCATGGCCGCCCGCATGGTGATGGCGCCGGATAGCCTCGATGTGGTCGTCGCCTCCAACCTGTTCGGCGACATCCTGACGGACCTTGGCGCCGCCATTCAGGGCGGGCTCGGCTTTGCAGCCTCCGCCAATATCAATCCCGATCGCTCGGCGCCGTCGATGTTCGAGCCCGTCCACGGTTCCGCGCCGGATATCGCCCATCTCGGCATCGCCAACCCGATCGCTGCGATCTGGTCGGGCGCTATGATGCTGGAGCACCTGGGAGAAACGGGCGCCGCCGGCAAGGTGATGGCCGCAATCGAGGCAACGACGGCACGCGGCATCGGTGCAAATCCCGGCAGGGACAAGACCGACGCGATCACGGCATCGGTGCTTTCGGCGCTCGATTAGACCATGATGCCGGCAAGAGGTGGTCGGGTTTGGCCGCCCCGACCTGAACCTCAATCTGTTTTGGCCGTTAATGGTCGTCGTGATCGTGATGCGATGGAAGGTCCAGGCCGAACGTATTGACCAGATCGGCCACCTGTCCCGGGCTGAGGTAACGGGGATTGAGGTTGCGCAGAAGCAGATAGAGCTTTGCCGTTTCCTCCAACTCCTCGGTGGCAAAGACCGCCGCCTCCAGGCTGTCGCCGGCAACGACAGGTCCGTGGTTGGCCAGAAGCACCGACGAATACTTGCCCGCCAGCCCGCGGATGGCGTCGGCCACCGCCGGATCGCCGGGACGATAATACGGCACCAGTGCGGTTTCGCCGGCGCGCATGAGATAATAGGGCGTCATCGGCGGCAGGGCGGCGCGCGGATCGATCTCCGGCAGCATGGTCAACGCCACCGCGTGCGTGGAGTGAAGGTGGACGATGGCGCGGGCGCTGCCGCGTGTGTCGTAGAGGGCGGTATGCAGCGGAATTTCCTTGGTCGGCTTGTCGCCGGACAGCAGCCGGCCTTCGGCATCGAGCCTTGAGATCCGCGCCGGATCGAGAAACCCGAGCGATGCGTTGGTGGGAGTCACCAGCCAGCCGCCATCATCGAGCCGCAACGATATGTTGCCCGACGAACCGGGCGTCAGCCCGCGCTCGAACAGCGAGCGGCCGTATCGGCAGATATCTTCACGCTGGCGCGCGTCGGACATGACATTTCCTCCAATATTACGCAGTTGCGCCTTCGATCAGCTCAAAACCGAGATCGACGGCCTGGGGCGGCGCGTTGGCGACGACCAGCTGCGCGGCGATCTGTCCGGTTGCCACACGCGGCGTTCGGATGGTCGACAAGGGCTGCGGCATCGCCCGGCCGATATCGAGACCGTTATAGCCGAAAATGGCAAGCTTCGACGGGATAGCGATCCCCTCGGCCAGACAGTGAAAATAGCCGCCCAACGCCATATCGTCGTTGGAGAAATAAACCGCATCGAGACCCCTTGCCCGGGCAAGCAGCCGCTCCAGCCCCAGCCTGCCGTTTTCCACGGACGAAGCGCCGGCGAGAATTTCACGCGCGACGAGGGGGGCGCCACCTGTCTCCAGCGTTTCGCAAAAGCTTGAGAACCGCTTGCCGGCGCGGGTATCGCGGTTGAGATCGTGACCGACATAGCCGATCCGGCGATAGCCTCGTTTTAGCAGGAAGGCGGCGCTTTCCCGTCCGGCCGCGCGGTTCGAAAATCCGACCGCGATATCGAGCGCATCTCCATCGAGATCGAGCAGTTCCACAATCCGGCATCCGCTGGCGCGCAGCATCTTCACTGACCCGTCGGTATGCTCGTATCCCGCCAGCATGACCGCCGCCGGCCGCCAGGCGAGCATCGCGGCGGCAAGCGCTTCCTCCTTGCCTGGATCATAGTCGGTGACGGAGAACACCGCCTGGTACCGATTTTCCTCCAGGACGGCACTGGCGCCGCGCAGCACATCGGGGAAGACGATGTTGGACAGCGAGGGGATGACGAAGGCGACGAGACGAGAGCCGGTGGAGGCCAGCGTCCCGGCGATCCGGTTCGGCACATAGCCCAGCCGCTCGACGGCAGCCATCACCCGCTCCCGCGTCTTGCCGGAAAACGAGCCGTGATTGCGGAGCACGCGCGACACCGTGCTCTCGCCAACACCGGCTGCTTCCGCGACCTCGGCAAGCGTTACGGTCGCCGGCTGTTTCAATTCCATCGTCAAGTCTGAAATCCAGCTGTTCAGGTGGTTGGACGTTCTGCTCGCTTTCCGACCATTGCCTCACCATTTTCACGGCTCTCGCCAAGAAGCAAAGGTTTTTTGGCAGCGCTACCAATTTGTCGTTGGCAGCGCTGCCAAAATGCACTACTAAAATGGCAGCGCTGCCACACCGCTGCGCTGCTCTGTCGCCATAGCACCCGGAACGGCACGACCTTTCCTTACGAGACCGGAGAACCTCCTGATGTCACCACTTGCTGAAAATCCAGGCTCTGCCATCGTCGCGGCCGTCATCGGTCTCGGCTCCATGGGGCTCGGGATGGCCCGGTCGATGAAGCGCGCCGGACTCGATGTCGTTGGATATGACATCACGCCGGCCGCGGTTGACCGCTTCATGGCCGATGGCGGACGAGGCGCGGCGACCCCGGCAGGCGCCGCGAAGGACGCTAACATCGTCGTCTCCGTCGTCGTCAACGGCGCCCAGACCGAGGCCGTGTTGTTCGGGCCGGAAGGCGTCGCGAACACGATGAAACCCGGGGCCGTCTTCATCTCCTCGGCAACCATGGATCCTGCCGTTGCCCGCGATCTGGCACGAAGGGTGGAGGCTCTCGGCCTGCACTATCTCGACGCGCCGATTTCAGGCGGCGCGGCCAAGGCTGCGCTGGGCCAGCTGACGATCATGGCGTCCGGCTCCGGGCAGGCTTTCGACACCGCTCGTCCGGGTCTCGACGCCATGGCCGGCAAGGTCTATGAGCTCGGCGACGCCGCCGGAGCAGGTGCCGCCTTCAAGATGATCAACCAGCTTCTCGCCGGCGTGCACATCGCGGCCGCCTGCGAGGCCATAACATTTGCCGCCAAACAAGGTCTCGACCTCGACAAGGTCTATGAGGTGATCACCGCCTCGGCAGGCAATTCGTGGATGTTCGAAAACCGTGTGCCGCATGTGCTGGTCGGAGACTATACACCGCTCAGCAGCATCGAGATTTTCGTCAAGGATCTCGGCATCGTCCAGGACATGGCCCGCTCCGAGCGTTATCCGGTGCCGCTGGCGGCCGCGGCGCTACAGATGTATCTCGCCGCCGCCGGCGCCGGCATGGGCCGTGATGATGATTCCTCGCTCGCGCGGCTCTACGCCAAGCTTTCCGGCGCGGAACTGCCCGGCCCCGGCAAAGAGCCGCAGACGCTTTAAAAAGGAAACGCCACCATGCCGGTTTTCGCCGCCAACCTGACGATGATGTTCAACGAATGGACATTCCTCGACCGCTTCGACGCGGCAGCCGATGCCGGCTTTGCCGCCGTCGAATATCTCTTTCCCTATGAAGCTGCGCCAGAGGCAATCGCCGAAAGGCTTGCCCGCAACAATCTGCAGCAGGCCTTGTTCAACCTGCCGCCGGGCGACTGGGCGGCCGGCGAGCGCGGCATCGCGGCGCTTCCCGGACGGTTCGATGCGCTGAAAGCCGATGTCGAGCGCGCACTCGACTATGCAACGGCGACCGGCGTCAGGCGGTTGCACCTGATGGCAGGCATTGCCGACCCTCGTGACGAAGACGCCTCCTCATCGTACCGGCGCTCCGTCGCTTATGCTGCCGGGCGGCTTGCGGAAAAAGGCATCGATCTCGTGCTCGAGCCGATCAACGGGCGAAACATGCCGGGCTATTTCCTCAACGACTTCGGCGCCGCCGAAACGCTGATTGCCGAATCCGGCCTGGCCAACCTGAAACTCCAGTTCGACATCTATCATCGTCAGATCATCCACGGCGACGTGACGATGGCGTTGCGGCGCCTGCTGCCGATCACCGGCCATATCCAGATCGCCAGCGTGCCGTCCCGCAACGAGCCGGACGGGGAAGAGCTGAACTATTCCTATCTGTTCGGCGAAATCGACCGCCTGGGTTACGACGGTTTCATCGGCTGCGAATACATCCCGCGCGGCCACACACTGGACGGCCTCGGCTGGTTCAGACCTTTTGCACGGAGCTAGACAATGGCTATTTTGCTCGGATCAATCGCTGACGACTATACGGGCGCGTCCGACCTCGCCAACACGCTGACGAAGAACGGTCTGCGCACGGTGCAGACGGTCGGCATCCCCGATCCGTCGCTGGCGTTGCCGGATGTCGACGCCGTCGTCGTTTCCCTGAAAATCCGCTCTGTCCCGGCGGCGGAGGCCGTAACGGCTGCAGCCAGCGCCGAGCAATGGCTGCGCCGGCGAGGCGCCGGCCATGTGCTCTACAAGATCTGCTCGACCTTCGATTCCACCGATGCCGGCAATATCGGACCCGTCACCGAGGCATTGAGCCACGCTGCGGGCGGCGGCATCGTGCTGGTGACCCCCGCTTTCCCGGAAACGGGTCGCACCGTCTATCTCGGTCATCTCTTCGTCGGCGGACAGCCCTTGAACGAAAGCCCGCTCAAGGACCACCCCCTCAATCCGATGCACGATGCCAATCTCGTGCGGGTCCTCACCCGGCAATCGCATGGCGCCGTTGGGCTGATCGATCTCACGGCCATCGCCGCCGGACCCGCCGTCGTCAAAGCGAGGCTCGAGGCCCTGCGTGCGGGAGGCGTCACTGCTGCCATCGCCGATGCGATTTTCGAGCGGGATCTGGAAACGCTCGGCGAGATCGCATTGGAAACACCGGTGTCCACAGGCGCCTCCGGGCTCGGCCTCGGCCTTGCCCGCGCGCTCGTCCGCTCCGGCCGGATATCGTCCGGCGGCGCCGCGCCGGCGGATGCCATTCGCCCGGTCGGCGGACTTTCAGCGATCGTTGCCGGCAGTTGTTCCAAGGCAACGCTGCGCCAGCTCGAGGTCGCCGAACGGTCGATGCCCGTGCTGCGGCTCGACCCGGAACGACTGCTTGCCGGTTCGGATGAGATCGCCGCGGCGATTTCCTGGGCAGGAGACCGCATCGCCGCCGGCCCCGTCGTGATCGCCGCAAGCGCTGCACCCGAAACCGTGGCCCGGCTGCAATCCCTTTATGGACGGGAGGCCTCCGGCCACGCGATCGAGACCGCAACCTCGATCATCACAGCCGAACTGGTGGCAAGAGGCGTGCGGCGGCTCGTGGTCGCAGGCGGCGAAACATCGGGCGCAGCGGTCGACAGGCTCGCCATTCCGGCATTTCTGATCGGACCGGAGATTGCCGCCGGCGTGCCGGTGCTACGCACGGTCGGCAATGCCCCGGGCGACATGCTCCTGGCTTTGAAATCAGGCAACTTCGGAGGCGAGGATTTCTTTGCGGCAGCGCTGGCGATGATGCACTGACCTATCGCCAGCTTGTGCCGGCGAAACGGACCCGCCGGCACCGCCGATCTCCCGTCAGCACCGCGCCAGAACGCGCGGGAGTCGACCTCGTCATCTACCGCCTTCGGCAATGGCGTCCTTGCCATGCGCTGCCGCGTGCCGCCTGGAAACGGCAGACATAATCATCGAGCCCGCCGGCCTCCGCCCCGAACAAAACATGAACAATACTGGCCAGCGCGCGGGCGATGCAAGCCTCAGAATATCGCGAAACGGTCAGATTCGGTATTTTGTGCCGCCATATGACGCCTTTCAGGAGAATCCGGCGCGGTGCAGGTGACACACTACGGTCACTGAAGGGCTCGGATCCCGGCAAATGCGAGGCCTTCCATAGAAGAGCGGGACAAAGATCTCGCCTGCGGGAACAGAATATTCTTCTTCACCGTGCTCCCATGGGGCCGAACACTGGGGAATTCACGTGAGCAAGAGCCTTCCGGAATTCAAATATATGACATTCGATGTCGTCGGCACGCTCATCGACTTCGAGAGTGGCCTCAAGGCCTGCCTCGCCGAGATCGCCGCTGAGGCAGGTACGACCGTCGACGGCGAGCAGGCGCTGACCCTCTACCGCACAGCCCGCTATGCCGAGGATGCCGATCTCTTTCCCGACGACCTCGTGCGCGTCTACCTCGCGATCGCGCCGAAGCTCGGCCTACCCGCCGATCAAAAATATGGCGAGCGGTTGCGGGACTCGGCGAAGAACTGGAAGGGTTTTGCAGACAGCGCCGCAGCGCTGGCCAGACTTGCGAAGGATTACCGCCTTGTCGCGATGACCAATGCCCGCCGTTGGGCATTCGATTTGTTCGAGAAGGAACTCGGCAATCCCTTTTATGCCACCTTCACGGCCGACGATACCGGCACCGAAAAACCCGACCCCGAATTCTTCGAGGCGGTCTTTGCCTATGTTGCCGCGCAAGGCCATTCGAAGGACGACATCCTGCATGTCGCCCAGAGCCAGTACCACGATATCGGGATTTCCAGGGAACTCGGGCTGGCCAATTGCTGGATCGAGCGGCGACATGCCCAGAAGGGTTACGGCGGCACGATCGAGCCGGCCGAGTTCACCAAACCCGATTACCATTTCACGTCCATGGCAGGCCTTACGGATGCCGTGGCTGCTGCACGCGCCTGATTTTAAAACCGGGTCGGGCCTGCCCGAAACGGGCAGCCCGCCACAGAAGAAAAGGGGAATGAGATGAACAGCAAGATTACCAACTGGACCAGCTCCGACGACGCCATGATCGAAACCGCCATCCGTCGTGGCGCGACCCGTCGCGAGCTGCTGCATATGATGCTGGCGGGCGGTGTGGCCATGTCCGCCGGCGGCCTTGTGCTCGGCCGCGCCGGCAAGGCGCTTGCGGCGACGCCGGTTTCCGGCGGTTCGCTCAAGGCAGCCGGCTGGTCGTCCTCGACGGCCGATACGCTCGACCCCGCCAAGGCTTCGCTCTCCACCGATTATGTCCGGTGCTGCTCCTTCTATAACCGCCTCACCATCCTCGACCAGAGCGGCAAGCCGCAGATGGAGCTTGCCGACGCGATCGAGTCCAAGGATGCGAAGACCTGGATGGTAAAGCTGAAGAGCGGCGTCACATTTCATGACGGCAAGCCGCTGACATCAGACGACGTGGTCTTCTCACTGAAGCGCCATCTCGACCCCGCGGTCGGCTCGAAGGTCGCCAAGATCGCCGCCCAGATGACGGGCTTCAAGGCAGTCGACAAACAGACCGTCGAGATCACGCTCGCCAGCGCAAACGCCGACTTGCCGACCATCCTGGCGATACACCACTTCATGATCGTTGCCGACGGGACGACCGATTTTTCGAAGGCGAACGGCACCGGTGCTTTCGTCAAGGAAGTCTTCGAACCCGGCGTGCGCTCGGTCGGCATCAAGAACAAGAACTACTGGAAATCAGGCCCGAACGTCGATTCCTTCGAATATTTCGCGATCAGCGACGACAATGCCCGCGTCAACGCGCTGCTTGCCGGCGACATCCATCTCGCAGCCTCGATCAATCCGCGCTCGATGCGCCTGATCGAAGCTCAGGGCGACGGGTTTACCTTGTCGAAGACGACCTCCGGCAACTATACCAACCTCAATATGCGGATGGATATGGAGCCCGGCAACAAGCGGGACTTCATCGAAGGCATGAAATACCTCGTCAACCGGGAACAGATCGTCAAGTCGGCGCTGCGCGGTCTCGGCGAGGTTGGCAATGACCAACCCATTTCACCGGCGAACTTCTATCATGATGCGGACTTGAAAGCGCGGAGCTTCGATCCCGAAAAGGCAAAGTTCCACTTCGAAAAGGCAGGCGTCCTCGGCCAATCGATTCCGATCATCGCTTCGGATGCGGCGAACTCGTCGATCGACATGGCCATGATCATCCAGGCCGCCGGCGCGGAAATCGGCATGAAACTCGATGTCCAGCGGGTACCGTCCGACGGCTACTGGGACAACTACTGGCTCAAAGCGCCGATCCACTTCGGTAATATCAACCCGCGGCCAACCCCTGACATCCTGTTTTCCCTGCTCTACTCCTCGGATGCTCCGTGGAACGAAAGCCAATACAAATCAGAGAAGTTCGACAAGATGCTGATCGAGGCGCGCGGTATGCTCGACCAGGAGAAGCGCAAGGCGATCTACAACGAGATGCAGGTTATGGTCGCTCAGGAAGCCGGCACCATCATTCCGGCCTATCTGTCGAATGTCGATGCCACAACGGCCAAGCTCAAGGGCTTGCTACCCAGCACGCTTGGCGGCCAGATGGGATACGCGTTCGCTGAATATGTCTGGCTCGAAGCCTGACAGGCATAGGGGCCGGGGCTGCAGTTGCGCCCCCGGCCCCTCCATCGGATTGGTCAAACTCAACTCGAACGCCAAAGGGAGCCGCGCGTGAACAACCAGGTCTTATCCCTTGTGCTGGGCAGATTGCTCATCGCCCTGATCACCCTGGTGATCGTCTCCTTCGCCGTGTTCTTCGCGACAACGCTGCTGCCGGGAGACACGGCGGCGATCCTGCTTGGCCAGGCGGCGACGCCGGAAGCCGTCGCAGGTCTTCGCCAGGCCATGCATCTCGACGAGCCGGCGCTCTTTCGTTTCCTGCGCTGGTCCGTCGGGCTGCTGCAGGGCGACCTTGGCACGTCCTATGCCAACCAGATGCCGATCGCCGAGCTTATTGCCGGCCGCTTCGTCAACACGCTGAAACTCGCCGGCGTTACCGCGCTCTTCTCGGTGCCGATTGCGCTGACGCTCGGTATCACCGCGGCGATGCTGCGCGGCACTCTTTACGACCGGATCGTCACCGTGATCACCATCGGCGTCATCTCCGTGCCGGAGTTCATGGTCGCCACCTCCGCCGCGCTGATCTTCGCCGTCTATCTGAAATGGCTGCCGGCGCTGTCTTTCGCCAATGAAATCCACAGCCTGGCCGACATGTTGCGCGTCTATGCGATGCCGGTGATCACCCTCACCTTCGTCGTCTCGGCGCAGATGATCCGCATGACGCGCGCGGCCGTCATCGAGACGCTCAACACACCCTATGTCGAAATGGCGTTGCTCAAGGGAGCCTCCTGGCCGCGCATCGTCTTTCGCCATGCGCTGCCCAATGCGCTCGGCCCGATCGTCAACGCCGTTGCACTTTCCCTGTCTTATCTGCTCGGAGGCGTCATCATCGTCGAGACCATTTTCAATTATCCCGGTATCGCCAAGCTGATGCTGGATGCCGTAGCCACCCGCGACCTGCCGCTGATCCAGAGCTGCGCGATGATCTTCTGCCTAGGCTATCTGCTCCTGATCACCATCGCCGATATCATCGCCATCCTTTCCAATCCGAGGCTCCGATGACTATGAGCACATCCGAAACCACGTCCCGCCGGCTGTCCGGAACCTCGTTTGGCTATCGCTTCAACATCGTCGGAGCAATCGGGCTTGCCGTCATCCTCGCCTGGGCGCTCGTCGCGATCTTCGCGCCGTTGATCATCCCCTACCCCGTCGGCGAGATCGTCGATCTCGACTATTTCGGCCCGATGAGCCGGCAACTCTGGCTCGGCTCCGACTATCTCGGTCGCGACATGCTCTCGCGGATTCTGATGGGCGCGCGCTACACGGTCGGCATCTCGCTGGCGGCGGTGACGATCGCCTGTTTCAGCGGCGTCGTGCTCGGCATGATCGCCGCGGTCGCCGGCGGTTGGCCGGACACGATCCTCAGCCGCTTCCTCGACGCCCTCAATTCCATCCCGAGCAAGCTGTTCGGCCTGGTCGTGGTCGCCGCCATCGGTTCCTCGGTCCCGGTTCTGGTCCTGACGCTGTCGGTGATCTACATCCCCGGCGCCTACCGCTTCGCCCGGGCGCTCGCCGTCAACATCAATGCGATGGATTTCATCACGGTGGCGCGCATCCGCGGCGAAAGCACGCTCTATCTCATTCGCTCGGAAATCCTGCCCAACATTGTCGGGCCGGTGCTTGCCGATCTCGGAATCCGCTTCGTCTTCATCGTTCTGCTCCTTTCCGGGCTTTCCTTCCTGGGCCTTGGCGTTCAGCCGCCCTATGCCGACTGGGGTGCGCTCGTGCGCGAGAATATCGGCGGGCTGCCGTTCGGCGCGCCGGCGGTGATGTTTCCCTCACTTGCGATCGCCAGCCTGACGATCAGCGTCAATCTGCTGATAGACAACCTGCCGCAGAAGATTCGCGACCGGAGCGTGTCATGAGCAATTTCATTGAAATCCGCGACCTGAAGATCGAGGCCACCACCGATTCCGGCCGGCGCGTCGAAATCATCAAGGGTGTCAGCCTCGACGTTGCCGAGGGCGAGATCGTCGCGCTGATCGGCGAGAGCGGCTCGGGCAAGACAACCATCGCCCTGACCCTGATGGGCCATACCCGTGCGGGCTGCCGCATCACCGGCGGCAGCGTTTCGGTCGGCGGCAAGGACATGGTCACCCTCCGCGAGAAGCAGCGCGCCAAGGTGCGCGGCACCGAAGTCGCCTATGTCCCGCAATCAGCCGCAGCCGCGTTCAACCCGGCCATATCAATCATGGACCAGGTGATCGAAGTCACCCGTATTCATCAGCTGATGTCGCCGGAGGAGGCGCGCGCCCGGGCGGTCGAACTCTTCCGGGCGCTGTCGCTGCCGGAACCCGAGACGATCGGCAGCCGTTACCCGCATCAGGTTTCCGGCGGCCAGCTGCAGCGCCTGGCAGCCGCCATGGCGCTGATCGGCGATCCGACCCTAGTTATCTTCGACGAGCCGACGACGGCGCTCGATGTGACGACCCAGATCGAAGTGCTGCGCGCTTTCAAGTCGGTCATGAAGAAGGGCGGCATATCAGGCGTCTATGTCTCGCACGATCTCGCCGTCGTCGCGCAGATCGCCGACCGCATCGTCGTGCTGAAAGGCGGGGAAACCCAGGAAATCGGCACCACCAATGAAATCCTCAACAATGCGAAGCATCCCTATACCAGAGAGTTGCTCGCAGCCTTTGAGCCGAAATCGCGCGGTGCGGCAGGACTGGCCACAAGTGCGACGGCGCCGCTTCTGAAGATCGAAGATCTCGTCGCGGGTTACGGACAGCGCCAGGCCGACGGCTTGCCCCTCATTCGCGCGGTCGAGCACGTCAGCCTGAAGGTGGAGAAAGGGCGAAATCTCGGCATTATCGGCGAATCCGGTTGCGGCAAGTCCACACTTGCCCGCACCATCGCCGGCATCCTGCCGGCGGCAATCGGCAAGATCGTCTTCGACGGCACGGAACTGCGCCGCAACGCCCGCGAGCGTTCGCGCGACCAGTTGCGCGAGATGCAGATCGTCTTTCAATATGCCGATACCGCTCTCAACCCGGCAAAATCAGTCGAGGACATTCTCGCCAGGCCCCTGGTTTTCTACCATCGCATGGATCGGCAGGCGCGAAATGCCCGGATCGATCAACTGCTCGACATGGTGCGCCTGCCCCGCAGCCTGCGCCATCGCCGGCCCGGAGAACTCTCCGGCGGGCAGAAGCAGCGCGTCAATTTCGCCCGGGCGCTCGCCGCCGATCCGAAGCTGATCCTCTGCGACGAGATTACCTCGGCGCTCGACACGGTGGTTGCCGCCGCGGTCATCGACCTGCTCAAGGAATTGCAGCGCGAACTCGGCCTCTCCTACATCTTCATCAGCCACGACCTCTCGGTGGTGGAGGCGATCTGCGACGAGATCGTCGTGATGTATGGCGGCCGGAAAGTCGAGGAAATCACACCCTCGACGGTGAAGGCGCCGACGCACCCCTATTCGCAATTGCTCTTCTCCTCGGTGCCGACGCTTGATCCGGCCTGGCTCGACGGTCTCCAGCAGGATCCTGAACTGGTGCGGGCCTATTGTCGGCAATAAGGGTCGCCATCGCGACCGTTTGTCCGGCAACGTTCCGCCCGGGAATCACGTAAAAACAAAATGTTAGAGAGGTTCTGCGCTTCGGCGAAAGCTGAACCGCTCTGGAGTATGAAACGGAGACAACGCCATGCCTGCACCGCTCGATCGCGTCGATACCACGCCGGAGCTGCCCGCTGCCGCCGATGCGGTGGTTATCGGCGGCGGCATCGTCGGCATTTTCGCGGCCTACTATCTTGCCCGGCGCGGATTGAAGGTTGTCCTCGTCGAGAAAGGCCTTGTCGGGGCTGAACAATCGAGCCGCAACTGGGGCTGGTGCCGGCAGCAGAACCGCGACGCCCGTGAACTGCCGATGTCGACGAAGAGCCTCGATCTGTGGGAGCGCTTCTTTGCCGAGACTGGGGAGGATACCGGTTTTCGCCGCTGCGGCCTCTTCTATCTCAGCAATAGCGACGAGGAACTGGCCGGCTGGGCACGCTGGCGGGATTTTGCGCGTTCGGTCGGGGTCACGACGCATATGCTGAGCGGCGCAGAGGCAACCGAACGCGGGCGCGCCACTGGCGCTTCGTGGAAAGGCGGAGTGTTTTCGCCGACCGACGGCACTGCCGATCCGGCACGCGCCGCGCCCGCCGTCGCGCGGGCGATCCTGAAGCTCGGCGGCACGGTGCATCAATCCTGTGCCGCCCGCGGCATCGCCATCGAAGGCGGCAGGGTCGCCGGCGTCGTCACCGAGCACGGTACGATCCGGACAAAAATTGCGATCCTGGCCGGCGGCGCCTGGGCCTCCTCCTTCTGCCGCCAGCTCGGCATTCGATTTCCGCAGGCATCGATCCGTTCGTCGATCCTTTCCGTTTCTCCTGGAGCAAGCGGCCTGCCGGATGCGCTCCATACATCCGCGGTCTCCGTTACGCGGCGCAGCGATGGCGGCTACACGCTAGCGATCAGCGGCCGCGGCCGCGTCGATCCGACCGCGCAGCAGTTCCGCTTCGCCCGAGAGTTTCTGCCGATGTTCGCCCGGCGATGGCGCAGTCTCGCGCCCGGCGGCTTGGAGGGATTTCGCTCCGGTCACGAGTCTCTTGCACGCTGGCGGCTCGACAGGCCGACGCCGATGGAGCGCATGCGCATCCTCGACCCGGCGATCAATCAGGCCACCATCCGCCTCACGCATGCGCGCGCGCTCGAGCTTCTACCCGCCTTGAAGAAAACCGGCATCAGCGCGGCCTGGGCGGGCTATATCGACAGCACGCCCGACGGCGTGCCGGGGATCGGCGAGATCGCCTCCCTTCCCGGCTTCATCCTTGCTGCGGGCTTCAGCGGCCACGGCTTCGGCATCGGCCCGGGCGCCGGTCATCTGATTGCCGATATCGCCACAGGCGATGAGCCGATCGTCGATCCCCGGCCCTATCATCCGGACCGCTTCGGGAAATCCGCCTGGGGCAAGGTGGCCGATTTTTAAATACGGCTCGGACGAGAATTTCATGGAAGCACAGGACTGCTCTAACCCGTGTTTTTACACTATTCCCGGCAAAACCGTTTCGGTTTGCCTGGGGAAAGCGGGACAACACTTGTCAGGAGGCGACGGATATGAGCGGACGGGCTGCGAGCGCGCCCCTGCGGCCGTCGGCAGTTTGAAAATGGGAAATTCTTTCGTTCAATAGTTCCACCTGCTGGCGAAGCCTGTGAATCTCGGCGGTGTTTTCCTCGACCATTGCTGCGTTATGCTGGGTGATATGCTCGACGTCGCGAACGGCGTTGTTCACCTCGTCGATGCCCTTGTATTGCGTGGTCGTCGAAGCAGAGATGACCTGCACCAGTCCATTGATCGAAGTGAAGTGCTCCATGATGGCAGAAAGCGCATGGCCGGTTTCCTCGACGAGCGTGACGCCCGCGCCGACCTGCGATGCGCTGTTGGAGATGAGGTCCTTGATCTCGCGGGCAGCCTTGGCGCAGCGCTGGGCAAGCTCACGCACCTCCTGAGCAACCACGGCAAAACCTCTGCCGGCCTCCCCGGCGCGCGCCGCTTCCACACCAGCATTGAGAGCAAGAAGATTGGTCTGGAAGGCGATCTCGTCGATCACGCCGATGATGCTGGTGACCTTCTCGGATGAACGGTTGATTGCGCCCATAGCATCGACGGCCTTCGCCACGACGGCTGCGGAATGCTCCGCCTGGCGGTGTGCTTCCGCGACCGAAACCGACGTCTGACGCGCGTTTTCAGCGGTCGTTCGCACGCTGTCTGTGAGTTCACCGAGCACCCGCGAACTCTCCTCAAGCGCTGCTGCCTGCTGTTCGGTGCGCCGCGCCAGATCGTCGGCGGCTCCTGAAAGATTGGTGCTGCCCTCGGCGATCTCGTAGGTCGTGTTGCGAACCTCGGCGAGCGTCAGGCGCAGCGCATCAATGGCGTGATTGTAGGTTTGCGCCATGGCGACATAGTCTGCGGCCAGATCCTCGCTCATCTCGGCAGCGAGATTGCCATTGGCAAGCTTGCCCAACATTTCCGACAGCGCCGTCAGAGCCTCGCTCTGTTCCGCTTCGATGCGCGCCTGCTCGGCGGCGCGGCGGGCCTGCTCCCGTTCGTCCCGCGCCCTGTTTACCTCGGCCACCTCTTCGAGCCTGGTCTTCTCAAGCGCCTGATCGCGGAAGACGGTCACCGATCGGATCATGTCGCCGATCTCGTCGCCGCGCTTGCCGTCGCCGATTGCAACGTTCAGATCGCCGTCGGCAAGCCGCATCATTGTCTGGGTGATCCGCTTCAGCGGCCCGCGCAGAGTTTCGATCAGCATGAGGCCGCCGATAAACGCAAGCACGGTGCCCGCGATCATTGCCGCGAGCGACATCGTCGCCGAGCGCTGGCTGATTTCCTTGCCGCTCTCCTGCGCCGTGCTGACAAACTGTTCGAGCGTGTGGCTTGCGTCGGCCACAAGTGCGGTCGCCGTCTCCTTGTCCGCGCGCCACCGGTCGGCGATCGAGATCAGAAGCGACGTGTCTTTCTCGATCGCCGCAAGGGATGGCTCGATCTTCTTGGCAAGATCTTGCAGCGCGGCATTTTTACCGCTCAAGGGAACAAGCTTTGCAGCGCTTTCGCGCAATGCCTTAAGATCCGCGAGAACCGCATCCCGCGACTCTGCATCGACCCGTCTGTTCAGTTCACTCAGATGCAGGCGCAGATCGTCGATCGATTTGAACGCGGCATTGACGATCGCCACCATCGAACGAAGCGTTGAAATGCTCGCATCCATGCCGGTAAAGCGCTCGATTGCCGTGTCCGCATTGCCGGAGGCGAGTTTTGCAAATTGCTCCTGCAGGCCCTGGAGATCCTGATCGATGGGAGCGTAACCTTCGAGCGTCAGGCTGCTGCTGTCCTTGGCCATGGGGGCGAGCTTATCCAGGACCGGCTTCAGCGCAGCGATCTGGCTCTGGGCCTTGTCGGAGGCAAGCGCCCCGCTGTCGCCGACCTCTTTGACGAGCGGCGGCAGAAGGCTGCCGATGGCCTGGCCGAGCTTTTGAGGGTCGGCCGCCGCTGCGGTCGCCTTGCGCAGTTTAGCAATGCGTCCCGAGAGATTCTTGTAGGCCGAGGCATCGAGAAGCAGCGCCCGGACGAAGGCCTCCTTGCCATTCGCCTGATCCTGGAGAACGTCGAGCTGTTTGCGCGCCGTCTGGCTTTCCTTAAACAGCCCGGTTACCGCGTCGTCGATCGCCTGTTCGGTATTGACGCGCTCCTGCGACACGGCCCAAAGCGCGTCGGCGCCGCCCTGCATCTTAGCCCCGAGTTCTCGCACCGCAGCGATCTGCTGCTTTTGCGCAGGATCGATCAACATGGCATCGAGCGTCGCCGCACCCTTCTGCTGATCGGAGATGCTGGCGATCAATCGATCGCGCGTGGCCGCTGTCGGAAGATCGGTAAAGGCGGTCAGCGACGATCGCAGTTGCTGAAAACTGGAAAGCGTATCGATCGTCTGCCGCGTCAGTGTCATCTGGCCATTGAGCGTGCCGGCGGTGAAATAACCGAAAAGACCGATGCCGGCGATGAGAACGATCAGCGGCACGACGAAGAAGAGTACCTTCGTCACGATCCGCATCCGCTGCAACAGTCGGTCAATCAACGCCATACGGAAGCCCCACCCCAGGAAATTGCCTGCTTCTCCTGCGCAACCAATCACATCGACACACAGCCTCAGCGGTCATGTCGAGGCGACCGCCATCGGCAGTCGTCGCACCAGCTTGTCACGATAGCCAGAACTCTTAAAAAAATGGTCAATGGTGTCGAGTTTTTCGAAGCATGCGAAACGGCGATCGAGGGCGCATGTGTGCGCCTCGTCTCGTTTTCTCAGCCGATCGCCATAAGGCTGGCATTGCCGCCGGCTGCCGCGGTGTTGATCGATGTCGACACCTCCTCCAGCAGCCAGTTGAGGCAATAGGCCTCGGGATCGTTCGTCAATTCTTCGCTCGTCGCCGCCTGGACCAGCAGAAGCGGACCGGGCAGAGCAGCAATTTTCCGATTGACGATCAGGACGCTGTCGCGATCGCCTTCGACGAGTGCGCCCGAGAATGGCCCGTCCTTTTCCCAATCCGACGTCCAGGAAACCCGGCTGGCGACAGCCGCCGGGAGATCCGCCAGGGCCGATTTCGGCAGGGAGCCGGCGTCGACGACGACGTGATTGCCTGTCGACAGTGCTGCGGCGATCTGGCGATAGAGCCCGCTTTCGGTCTGCGGCACGGCAAGAATGCGGCCGCGTGGATGGAGCGCGTAGAGATTGAGTTCTCCGACCGGGCCCACCAGTTCCCGCTCGAGTCCGAGCGCCGAACGGCTCGCATATCCGCGCGCCGCCTCCCCTTCGGCCGGCAAGCCCTTCCTGTCGAGCCAGACGATATAATCGCGAAGGGCGAGGTCCGTATGGACGGAATCCTGCTGTGGCGGCACCGGTGCACGCTGCACCAGCCGGCCGATATAGAGCGGACCGCCGGCCTTCGGACCGGTGCCCGACAGGCCGCGGCCGCCGAAAGGTTGCACGCCGACGACGGCGCCGATGATGTTGCGGTTGACGTAGAGGTTGCCGGCCTTGATGCGGCTGGTCACATGCGCGATCGTTTCGTCAAGCCGGGTGTGAAGCCCGAATGTCAGGCCGTAGCCCGATGCGTTGATGTCGTCGATCAGGCGATCGAGGCCGTTTCGCTTGAAGCGGACGACATGCAGGACCGGCCCGAAGATCTCCCGCGTCAGGT
This sequence comes from Rhizobium acidisoli, assembly GCF_002531755.2. Taxonomy (NCBI): domain Bacteria; kingdom Pseudomonadati; phylum Pseudomonadota; class Alphaproteobacteria; order Hyphomicrobiales; family Rhizobiaceae; genus Rhizobium; species Rhizobium acidisoli. The sequence continues at coordinate 332,826 of NZ_CP035000.1, forward strand.
CCGACAGGGCCTTGATTTCGATGATCGTCGGCGGAACGAAGGTCCCCGCCGCGGCACTTTCGGGCAGCGGCAGTTGATCGACCTTGCGGCCGGCGCCGCGCATCTGCTCGATATGCTGGTCGATCTCGGCCTTTGCGCCATCGTTGATGACAGGACCGACATCGATGCTCAGCCGGTCGGTACGGCCGATCGTCAGCTCGCGGAAGGCGCCTTTCAGCATGTTGAGGGTCCGGTCGGCCACATCATCCTGCAGGCAGAGGACGCGGAGCGCCGAGCAGCGCTGGCCGGCGCTATCGAAAGCCGAGGCGATGACGTCGGCCACCACCTGCTCGGCAAGTGCCGAGGAATCGACGATCATGCCGTTCTGGCCGCCGGTTTCGGCAATCAGCGGGATCGGCTTGCCTGATGAAGACAGCCGTTCGGCCAGCTGCGCCTGGATCATCCGGGCGACTTCGGTCGAGCCGGTGAACATGACGCCGGCTGTTTCCGGGGCACCCACCATGCCGGCGCCGAGGCGGCCGCTGCCGGGTACGAACTGCAATGCGCCAACAGGCACGCCCGCCTCATGGAGGATCTTGACGCTTTCCGAAGCGATGATTGGCGTGACGCCGGCAGGCTTGGCGAGCACGGGATTGCCGGCCACCAGTGCGGCGGCCACCTGCCCGGTGAAAATCGCCAGCGGGAAATTCCAAGGGCTGATGCAGACGATGGGGCCGAGGGGCGCATGCGACGGCCCGAGGGTCTTGCGCGCCTGTTCGGCGTAATAGCGCAGGAAGTCGATCGCCTCGCGCACTTCGCCGACCGCGTTGGCCGCGGATTTGCCGGCTTCGCGCATGATGATGCCCATCAGCGTCTTGATGCGGGCCTGCATGATGTCGGCCGCCCGCTCCAGGCAAGCCGCCCGCTCGGCCGGCGGCACCGCCGCCCATTGCGGCGCATAGTCGGCCGCCATCGCCACGATACGAGCGGCCTCTTCGACCTTCAGTTCGGTGACCGTGCCGACGACGTCGCGGTGATCGGCAGGATTGAGGACGTCACGCGTCACCCCGTCCGTGGAGCCGTCGGCGAGGATCGGAAGCGCATGCCAGGGGCTTGCAGCCGAAGAGGCGAGTGTCTGAGCCAGATCAGAAAGGGTCGTCTCGTTCGAGAGATCGAGACCGTCGGAATTGGCGCGGGCACTGCCGTAAAGCGCCTTCGGCAAGGCGATCTGCGCGTGGGCGGCGCCGATGACGGGCATGGCGGCAACGGTTTCGGCGGGATCGGCGATCAGCGCCTCGACCGAGACGTTCGGATCGGAGATGCGGTGCACGAAGGAGGAGTTGGCGCCGTTTTCCAGGAGACGCCGCACCAGATAGGCGAGCAGCGTCTCATGCGTTCCCACAGGCGCGTAGATGCGGCAGGGCCGGTCGAGCTTTTCCTTGCCGACGACTTCGTCGTAAAGAGGTTCGCCCATGCCGTGCAGGCACTGGAACTCGTATTTGCCGACAGCGAAATCGGGACCGGCGAGATGATAGATCGTCGCCAGCGTCTGCGCATTGTGGCTGGCAAACTGCGGGAAGACGGCATCGGGCGCGTTCAGCAGCTTGCGCGCGCAGGCGATGTAGGCGACGTCGGTGTAGATCTTGCGGGTATAGACCGGATAATCGTCGAGACCGTCGAGCTGGGCGCGCTTGATTTCCGCATCCCAATAGGCGCCCTTGACCAGACGCACCATGACCCGGCGGCCGGAGCGGCGGGCGAGATCGATGACATAGTCGAGCACGAAGGGGCAGCGCTTGCCATAGGCCTGCACCACGAAGCCCAGGCCGTTCCAGCCGACAAGATCAGGGGCAAAGCAGAGCTCTTCGAGCAGATCGAGCGAAAGCTCCAGCCGGTCGGCTTCCTCGGCGTCGATGTTGAGGCCGATATCGTAGCCCTTGGCGAGAAGGGCGAGCGCCTTGACCTTCGGCAGCAGCTCTCCCATCACCCGGCCGGCCTGCGCCCTCACATAGCGGGGATGCAGGGCGGAAAGCTTGATCGAAATACCAGGGCCGTCATAGATGCCGCGTCCGTTCGAGGCCTTGCCGATGGCATGGATCGCCTTTTCATAGTCCTTGAAATAACGTTCGGCGTCGGCAGCCGTCGTCGCGGCCTCGCCCAGCATGTCGTAGGAATAACGGAAGCCGCGCGCTTCGAGCGGCCGGGCGCGCTTCAACGCCTCCTCGATCGTTTCGCCGGTGACGAACTGCTCGCCCATCATGCGCATCGCCATATCGACGCCGCGGCGGATGACCGGCTCGCCGGCGCGCGCGATCAGCCGCGTCAGCGCCGCCGACAGGCTGCGGTCGTTGACCGTCGAGGTCAGCTTGCCGGTGACGACGAGGCCCCAGGTGGCGGCGTTGACGAACATGGATTTGCCGCCGCCGATATGCGAGGTCCAGTTGCCCTCGGCGATCTTGTCGCGGATCAGCGCATCGCGGGTGTCGGTATCGGGAATGCGCAGCAGTGCTTCGGCAAGGCACATCAGCGCCACGCCTTCCTGGCTGGAGAGCGAATATTCCTGCACCAGCCCCTCGACGCCAGTGCCCTTATGCTTGGCGCGCAGCGCCTCGATCAGCGTGCGGGCGGTGCTGCGAATGTCGTAGCGTTTCGCCTCGGAGACGCGCGCCGCGGCAACGAGCGGCGGCAGGCATTCGGTTTCCGGGCGGCGATAGGCCGCGGTGATGGCCTGGCGAAGCTCGGATTGCGGCCGGATCGGCGGGGCAAAGCCGGAGAACGGCGCCCCGTTGGCGGGATCATTGGAGGATACGGTGTCGATCGCTGCGTTCAACATGGGAGTCCCTATCAAATCTTTGTTCGGTCTAACGGATAAATGGGACACCGGGCTCGTCGTCCCAGGTGGCGTCATCCGTAAAAGCTGGGCCGGAATATTCCGTCTCGCGAAGCGGGCGCGCATCCGGCTTGCCACGCTTGAGGGTGAATGCCGCAGCCACGGCCCTTATCGCCACCGGCCTGTAGTGAGCGAGCAGGTCCGGCTTCTGATCGTCATCCGGTTCACTCCTGTGCATGCATGATCCCCTTTTTGAGCGCGGCGCCAATGCCGATCCGACAATATGCCGGGCGGCTTTGCCCTTCCCCCGATTGCCGCTGTGTAAGGTATCACAGTCGCCAATCGTGATCTCACTTGATTTTTTCGGTTTATAGGCTGTATGAACTTATTTACTCATTCGCGAAAGTTCAAATGGCTAGCGAAACTGAAATCCTTAGTGAATTAGACCAGTTCGACAAGAAGATCCTCGCCGCGCTCGCCGAGGACGGCAGACTGTCGATCACCGATCTCGCAGCAAAAGTCGGACTGTCGAAGACGCCGTGCCAGATCCGCTTCAAACGGCTGATCAGCGACGGCTATATCGAAGGCTTCAAGGCCGTCCTCAACCCCGCGAAAATGCAGCTCGACCACATCGCCTTCGTCGAGGTGAAACTCTCCGACACCCGCGAGGATGCGCTGAAAAGCTTCAACGACGCCATCAAGAAAATCCGGGAAGTCGAGGAGTGCCATATGATCGCCGGTCGGTTCGACTATCTCCTGAAGATCCGCACCCGCGACATCGGCCGTTACCGCCGCGTCCTCGGCGAACGCATCTCGACGTTGCCCCACGTTGCCAGCACTTCGACGAATGTCGCGATGGAGACGGTCAAGGAAGCCTGGGACAAGTTGGGTTCGAGCTTGTCCTGAAGGGCGCGATTGCCGACAATCTCGCCAAGTCAATATTCGGCCACTGAGGCGGAGATGAGGATCAAGATGGATCAGGCCAATAATCCGCAAACATCGGCGAACGACCATGAGGAAGCGCGCCGGCTGCAATATCTTCCGTGGGAGCGCATTGCATCCGACCTCGATCATCCCGCTCACCTCGCCCGCAAGGCGGAGCTTAGGCGGACCTGCGGTGCGGAGCTGGCCGAGACATCCTATATCGCCGAAAATGCCGCGATTTTCACCGAGAACCTGACGATGGGCGAGCGCTCCTGGATTGCGGGGCACGCGCTCGTTCGGGGCGATGTGATCCTTGGTGACGACTGCAGCATCAATCCCTATGCCTGCGTGTCGGGCAAGGTGACGTGCGGCAACGGAGTGCGGATCGCTTCTCATGCCTCGGTCGTCGGCTTCAATCATGGATTCGACGATCCCGATCGACCCATCCACCGCCAGGGCGTCGTCAGCATTGGCATCGTCATCGGCGACGATGTCTGGATTGGCGCCAATTGCGTGATCTTCGATGGCGTCACCATTGGAAACGGCGCGGTGATCGCCGCCGGAGCTGTGGTCACGCAGGACATTCCCGCCTTGTCGATTGCCGGTGGCGTACCGGCGAAGGTGCTGCGGAGCCGAGGCGCGGCAACCAGAAAATCCGGCACGGCAGATATCGAAGACCGATTGCTGAAGCTCGGTGAGAAGGCGAAAGAGCAATGGCCTGACATTCTTGCACACTGGAAAAAGCCTGAGACCTATGAATCGCTGGAGGGGGACGGCGTCAGGCGGCCGGCGATCCGGCATCTGTGCGATGCAATCGAGATCGCCGCCGGTTTCGGCCACCTGCCGCCGGGCCTCGTTTCGTCGGAAACCGTCGAGCTTCTCCAAGGCCTTCAGGATCGGGAGACGGGGCTTTTCCCGGAAGAGCATTCGCGCGTAGATGGCCGGGCGTTGCGGGAGGATCCGAAGGCACTCTACAATGTGCTTTCAGTCGGCTATGCGCTTGAACTGCTTGGCTCCAGACCACGTCACCCCATCCAGGCGGTACAGCTCGGGGCTGAAGAGCTGGAGCAATGGCTGAGCGGCCTGCCCTGGTCGAGCCGGGCGTGGCACGCCGGCAGCGTCGTCGATGCCATCGGAACTGCGATGTATTTCGACGCGCGGTATTTCGGCATCAGAGGCCCACGCCAGGCGCTTTTCGAGTGGCTGAGCCGTAATGCCAACGCCGTCTCGGGCCTATGGGGCGAGCCGACGGCACTGGAAGGATGGCTGCAGCCGGTGAACGGTTTTTATCGGCTGACGCGTGGCGCCTACGCGCAGTTCGGCGTTCCGCTTCCCCATCCGGACGCTTCGCTCGAAACGGTTCACCTCAACTACCGAAATCACAAGGGTTTCGTCGGCGCGCGATACAATGCTTGCAATCTACTCGATACGATCCATCCGCTGCTGCTGATTGCCCGGCAAACCGATTACCGGCGGGCCGATGGCGAGGCGATCGCCCGCAATCTCATATCGAGAGCGCTCGATCGATGGCGGGATGGCGAGGGTTTTGCCTTCGCCGATGGCGGCGAACCGAGCTTGCAGGGAACGGAAATGTGGCTTTCCGTCATTCACCTGGCGGCAGATTTCCTGGATCTGTCGGATCGGTTCGCGTTCGTCCCGAAAGGCGTGCACCGGACGGCAACGCCTGGGCTCGGCTTGTGATCAACCGTGCAGCGATGCCGTCAGCCAGGCGGCGGCGAGGTCGCGGGCATTGCTTCGCTTGGCTTTGACCGGCACGATCACGTTGTAACGATCTTCCGCGGCAAGTTCGCTTTGTTCGGCGGGCACCAGGGTTCCGTCTTCGAGAAAAGTGCCGATCAGCATGCGCCAACCCAAGGCAATTCCCTGCCCGGCGCGCGCGGCGGCGATTGTCTCGGTATAATGGCTGAACCGAAGCGACGGCTTGACCGCGATATTGGCGCCGGTGAACGAAACCCATTGCGACCAGCTGTACCAGGAACGATCGACAACATCCGTTTCGATGAATTCGTCAGCCGAGCCGAGCGGCCCATCTCCCCGACGCCGGAGATAGTCTGGAGAGCAGACGGGGGAAATGACATCGCCGCGCGAGGCGATGACCGTTCCGTCGCTGAAGGGAGGCAGGCCGTAGCGGATCGCCACGTCGACCTCTCCGCCGTCGAGCGCAATCGGGCTGTCCTGGGATATCACCCGCACCAGAATGCCTGGGTTGGCTCGGCGGAACTCAGCCAGCCGCGGCAGCAGCCAGAAGGACGAGAATGCGACGGTTGCGCCGATCGTTACCACGTCCTGACTGCGTGACTGGAGCGCTTCCACACTCTCGGCGATATCGGCAAAACTCTTCGCCAGTGTTGCGCCAAGGCTGATGCACGCCGCCGTCGGTTCGATCGCTCGATGCTTGCGCACGAAGAGGGACTGGCCGAACTCCTCCTCCAGCAACGCGATCTGCCTGCTGACCGCTGCCTGGGTGACGCCGAGTTCGGTCGCAGCCAGGGTGAAGCTATTCCTACGCAGCACCGCCTCCAGGGTCACCAGTGCGGTCAGCGATGGAAGCCGTCTTCGAAATTGCATCTTGGAGGCCTTTTCACATGAGAAAAGATTATGCAAACGTGATTTTTTATGCCGTTGAAAGCCCCGCACTGCAAGAGCAATCTAGGGAAACTCTCACATAAGAGGTTCTCATGCTAAACAGGCTGCCATCTACCATTTCGGCGCTGCTCGACTCCCGCTCTGAAGGCCATTCACTGCCGGCCGGCCTCTATGTCAGAGAAGACGTGTTCGAAGCAGACATCGACGTCTTCTTCCACAAGCACTGGATCTGTGTCGGCCTCGACTGTGACGTTCCCGAAGCCGGCGACGCCACCGTCGTCGATATCGGCAAGACGAGCCTGATCCTTCTGCGCGACGACGACGGTGAAATCCGCGTCCTGCACAATGTCTGCCGCCATCGCGGCTCCCGCCTTCTCAATCCGGGCAAGACGATTGTTTCGAAGCTCGTCTGTCCCTATCACACCTGGACCTATGAGCTGACGGGCGAGCTCAGCTACGCCCCCCATATGGGCAAGGAATTCGACAAGGATTGTCACAGTCTCAAACCCGTTACCTTCAAATCGATCGGCGGCCTGATTTACGTCTGCCTGTCCGACAATCCGCCCGAGGATATTGCCGGCCTCGAACAGGCGATGGTCGACCGCCTTGCTCCCTACGATATCCGCAATGCCAAGATCGCGCACCAGACCGACGTCATCGAGGACGGCAACTGGAAGCTGACGATGGAGAACAATCGCGAGTGCTATCACTGCTCCGCCAACCACCCGGAACTCTGCGTCTCCTTCGTCGATCTCGACTTCGGCTTCGATCCGGAAACGCTGAGCCCCGAGGATCGTGAGCAGGCCGAGGAGCACTTCCGGATGTACGAGGAGCGCACGCAGGCATGGGAGGCCGACGGCTTCCCCTCGGCTGCCGTCGAGCAGCTTTCCGACTGCGCTACGAACTTCCGCACGCAGCGGCTGATCATATCAGGTGCCGGCGAATCCCAGACCCACGACGCCACCGCCGCATCCTCCAAGCTCCTCGGGCAGATGACCCGCAAGGATCTCGGCGACATGCATCTCTGGGGTCATAACAGTTGGAACCACTTCATGGGCGACCATGCCGTCGTGGCAACCGTCATCCCGCTCTCGGCCGGCAAGACCCTGGTCAGGACCAAGTGGCTGGTGCACAAGGACGCCGTCGAAGGGGTCGATTACGACCTCGACAAGCTGACGGATGTCTGGGTCGCAACGACGGATCAGGACGCCGATCTCGTCGCCCGTTCCCATGCCGGCGCTCTCGATCCCGCCTATCAGCCGGGCCCCTATTCCCGCTTTTCCGAGACGAACCTCGACAAGTTCGCCAGCTGGTACATCGACCGGATGCGCGCTCATGGATACTAGGACCCCGCAAGTGCTGCTCGCAAAGGCCGCCCGTCACGACGTCTGGAACCCCGAGGAAGACGATGTGCTCGTCTGTCTCGACGTCCAGCAGGAGACACATGACGTCAAGACCTTCACTTTCGCATCCCCTGACGGGAAGCGGTTCGCCTTCAAGGCCGGACAGTATTTTCTGTTCGACCTGGAGCACAACGGAGAGCCGGAAAGCCGGTGCTACAGCATCTCCTCTTCGCCGCATCGCACGAACGCCTTCTCCGTCACGGTGAAGCGCGTTCCGGGCGGCAAGATCTCCAACTGGCTTCACGACACCCTGGTTCCGGGAGCATCGGTCAAGGCGAACGGCCCGCTTGGCCATTTCGTCCGGTCCGAGACGTCGAAGCCGAAACTTCTGCTGCTCTCCGGCGGGTCCGGCATTACCCCGGTCATGTCGATTCTGCGTGAACTCGCCGACAGCTGCGAACCCGCCGATGTTGTCTTCATGCATGCGGCGCGCACGCCGCAGGATCTGATCTTCCGCGACGAGCTCGCCTGCATCGCCCGCAGGCTGAAGGGCCTTCGGTTGCACTTCCTGCCGGAGACCGTTGCGGGCGAGGCGTCCTGGCCGGGCCTTACCGGCCGCATTTCGGCGGACTATGTCAGGCTCGCGGTTCCCGATATTGCGGAGCGAACGGTGATGTGCTGCGGCCCCGCCCCGTTCATGGCGGCAGCACGCAGCATTTCCGCCGAGCTCGGCGTCCCCGGCTCGCATTACCTCGAGGAAAGCTTCGACGCCGCGGTCATCGACGAACCCGAGATCCCCGCGATCCAGGAAGCGGCCGCCAAGGTCTTTCAGGTCACCTTCTCGAAGCAGGCCCGCAGCATCGAGGTAACCGGTGACCAGAGCGTGCTCTCCTGCGCGAAGAAGACGGGCGTCAGGATTCCGTCTTCCTGCGCCAACGGCGTTTGCGGCACCTGCAAGTCGAAGCTGACATCAGGCACGGTCGACATGAACCACAATGGCGGCATCCGCCAGAGGGAAATCGACGCCGGCTTTTTCCTGCCCTGCTGCTCGAAGCCCCTTAGCGATCTCGTCATCGAACGCTGAGCGACACCGCATTACTTATCGACAATAGGGAATTACCCGGATGCTGCGAGACGAAAACGAATCCGTCGAGCTGGCCGGCTCGACCGTCTTCAAGGACGAGCGGAAGCAGGCTTACCTCAATCCCGATGGTGCGGACCGGCCTCTCATCAGTCCTGTGCCGGCCGCGACACTCGACCGGGCGCGCCGTTACCGCCTGGAGCGGCTGCGCATGAAGATGCGCGAATGGGATTGCGGCGCCCTGCTGCTCTACGATCCCGTCAACATCCGCTACGCCTTCGACTCGTCGAATATGAGCATCTGGACGATGCATAATCCGTCGCGCTACGCGCTGATCCTGGCCGACGGCCCGGCGATTATTTTCGAATACGAAGGCGCCGAACACGTCAATGACGGACTGCCCGGCATCGACGAGATCCGGCCGTCGAAATCCTGGATCTTCTTCACCGCAGGCAACCTCGTGGAACCCCGCCTGAAGGCCTGGGCGGACGAGATCGCCGACATCGTCAAGGGGAATGGCGCCAACAGGCGCATCGCCGTCGACAGGCTCGAACCATCAGGCGCGTTCGAACTCACGGAATGCGGATTTACCCTTCTCGACGGCCAGGAGCTGGCCGAACGGGCGCGGTCGATCAAAAGCGCCGATGAAATCGAGCTGATGCGCTGGACGATCCGCGTCTGCGAAGCGGGAATGGCGCGGATGTACGAAGTATCAGAGCCGGGCCGCACCGAGCGGGAAATCTGGGCCGAGCTCCACTTCGAAAATGCGCGCAGCGGCGGCGAATGGCTGGAAACCAAGCTGCTGACCGCAGGCCCCCGAACCAATCCCTGGTATCAGGAATGCTCGGACTACGTCATCAAGCGCGGCGAGATGATCTCCTTCGACACCGATATGATCGGCCCCTACGGCTATTGCGCCGACCTCTCGCGCTCATGGACCTGCGGTCAAGTAGCCATGAACGCCAAGCAGAAGGAGCTTTACGCGGCAGCCAGGGACCACATCGAACACAATCTGTCGGTCATCCGGCCGGGCATGACGTTCCGGGAGTTCAACGAACTGTCCTGGCAAATCCCGGAGAAATACCAGCCTTATCGCTATACGCTCGCCCTGCACGGCACCGGCATGGCCGACGAATGGCCGGGGGTGCTGCTGCACCCGGATTTCGATCCCGATTTCAGCGGCATCATCGAGGAGAACATGGTGCTCAACGTCGAAAGCCTGATCGCCGAAGCCGGTTCCGAGAGCATCAAACTGGAAACCCAGGCCCTGATCACATCAAAGGGCGCGGAGCGGCTGGACAGCTTTCCGTGGGAGGATATCTGAAACCTCTTCGCGCGAGGCGTCTCGGTCAGTGTGCTCTTAAAGCTGCCGCGCGATGCTGTGACGGGGTCTGCCCGAAGGTCCGCTTGAAGGTTCGCGTGAATTGCGAGGCATTTTCGAAGCCGACATCGAGCGCGATCTCGATAAGCGGCGCCTTCGACTGGACCAGGATCGATTTCGCCCGCTCCATGCGGACCCGATTATAGGCCTTAGCGGGAGACATTCCCGTCTTGTCGATGAAAATTCTCTCCAGCTGCCGCCGTGACAGCCCAACCATGCCGGCAAGCTTCTGGATCGATATGCTGCCGTCGACGAACTGTTCCATCGTAATCATCGCCGCCTTGACGCGAGCGTCGTCATAATCGTCATACAGCGGACGGCGAGGCTGGATGTCCGCCGGCGCCCGGGCCTTCTCGATCTGAAGCACCTCAAGCGCATTTCGCTCGGCATCCCGGCTGATATATTTCCTGACGAGCAACGCGGCCATGTCGGCCGAACTGCTGCCGCCGGCGCAGGATCCGCGCTGGCGATCGAGATTGAAGAGCCGGTCGGACCGAACGCCGAGGTCGGGAAACCGCTCGCGAAATTCCTTGTAATGCAGCCAGCTCACGCAGGACTCGTGCCGCTTCATCAGATCCGCGGCCGCAAGAATGAACGACCCGGTGCAGACGCCGATCAGCGGCACCTTCTTGGCATCCGCCTGCCTGAGAAAATTGATGGTCTGCTGGTCGACAGGGTTTTCCACCGTCAGAAGCCCGCCGACGACGACGATATAGTCGAATTTCAGCGGATCGACGAAATCGGAGGTCGGAGCAACCTGGACGCCGCAGCTCGAGGTGATCAGATGGCGCGTGCTGCCGATCACCTGCCAGTCGGCAAGCACCCTTCCGGACCGATCCTGCTCGTCACTGGCAAGCCGCAGCGTGTCGACGAAGAGCGCGAAGGCCGACAGCGTAAACGACCGCGACAGCACGAACCCCACCTTGAGCCGGGCACCTGATTTCGCGGCGCCGTCCCCCTGCCGATGCTGCTCCGGTCGCATTGTCATCTCCTTGCCGCCTCGCAAAACTCAGAAAACGCGCTCATCGAATTTGAAAACCGTGCGCCAGCGGATCGCGGTCGTCAACGAAAATGGTATTGTGGCCGATGACCCGCGCCCAGCCTCCGATGCTGGGAAGAATCCCGCGATAGGGTCCGATCCTTGCCTCGGCTTCGACCCGGCCCTCGAAAATGGTTCCGATCAGGCTTTCATGGAGATATCTCGACCCGACGGCGAGCCGCCCCTTCCCGTGGAGCTGGGCCATGCGCGCCGAGGTGCCGGTGCCGCCCGGGGACCGGTCGATCGCCTTGTCGCCATAAAAGACCGCGCAGCGTCCGTCTGAGACGTCGTTCACCGGACGGTCGCACCAGATCGCATGATGTACACCGCGGATCCTGGCATCGTCGGGATGAACGGGATCGCAGACCTCGGCCAACGCTGATCTGAGCTTCTGGCTGCAACCGACGATGTCGGAGGCGCTCATGCCGTCGAGCCCGCTCCAATTCTCTTGCGGCTCGACGACCGCATAATAATTGCCGCCATAGGAGATATCAACGCGCAGACGGCCCTTGCCGGGCACATCGACCTCGACATCCGCCTCATGCAGATAGCTCGCCACATTGTGGAGACGAACGGAATCAACATATCCGCCCTTCTCCTCATAGGTGACATCAACTCTGCCGGCCGGCGTTTCGATGGCGACCCGACCAGGCTCGCGCGGCTTGACCAGTCCCTCTTCGATCGCTGCGGTTACGGTGCCGATCGTGCCGGCGCCGCACATCGGCAGGCAGCCGCTGACCTCAATGAAAAGAACGGCGAAATCGCAGTCCTCCCGATACGGGGGATAGATGATCGAACCCGACATGATGTCATGCCCCCTCGGCTCGAACATCAGCGCCTTGCGGACCCAGTCGTGGTCACGCACGAAGATCTCCCGGCGCTCGCCCATCGGCAGGTGCGGAAGCAGCGGGCCGCCGCCGGCAACGAGGCGGACGGGATTGCCGCAGGTATGTGCATCGATGCAGAAGAAACTGTTTCTCATCCTCGGATCCTCCTCATCTCGCCTTCGGCAGCCTGTCACGGTCGAGCAGGCCGCGCGACAGCCGGTCCAGCAGAAGGGCGACCGCGACGATCGCCAGGCCGGCCCTGAGACCAAGCCCCATCTCCATGCGCGTCAGCCCGCGTGTCACCTCGGCGCCGAGGCCGCCTGCGCCGACGAGGCCGGCCAGCACGACCATGGCCAGCGACAGAAGAATGCACTGGTTGAGCCCGACCAGCAGCGTCTGCTTGGCCAGCGGGATTTCGATCTTCCAGAGGATCGAGCGCGGCGGCGCGCCGATGGCGCTGCCGAGTTCGAGGAAGACTTTCGGCACCTGGTTGAAGGCCAACGTCGTCAGGCGCAGCATCGGGGGAATGCCGTAGACGATGGTGGCGATAATCGCCGGCACGCGCCCAAGGCTGAAGATCATCACCGCCGGAATGAGGTAGACCCAGGGCGGCACTGTCTGCATCACGTCGAGAATTGGCCGAACCACCGCTTCCAGCGTCTTGTGTCGCGAGCACAGGACACCGATCGGGAAGGCGATGAGCACCGAGATCACGACGGCGACGCTGACCAGCGCCAGGGTCTGCATCGATGCCGTCCACAGCCCGACAAGCAGGCAGAAGCCGAGGCAGAGGCCGGCAAGGATCGCGGCGCGCAGGCTGACGGCAAAAAATGCCACGACGACGACGATCGCGATCAGCGCATAGGGCGGCACGAAGAGAAGTGCTGCCTCGATTGCCGAAAGCACCGTTTCCACCAGATAGCTGATGGCCGCAAACAGCGGGTGAAGATTGGTGTTGAGCCAATCGACCGATGGCGCCAGGAAGGCGCCGGGCGAAAACTGCAAGGTCGAGAGATTCATGCTTTCCTCCCTGTTCCCAAGCGAGCGGCACTCTGGGTTATCCGGTCAATCACCATGGTCAATACCACGATGGCGATCGCTCCATTGATAGAGGTGGCGATGTCGAGTGTCCTGATCGCGCCGTAGATCGTCTCTCCGAGCCCGCCGGAGCCGACGATGCCGGCGATGACCACCATGCCGAAGGCCATCATCAGGCTCTGGTTGATACCCGCCATGATGCTCGGCAGGGCAAAGGGAAGACGGATCTTGAAGAACATCTTTGCCGGCGTCATCCCGAGCGCCTCCCCAAGTTCGATGAATTCCTTGGGGGTCATGCGGATGCCGAGCGAGGTCAGGCGGATTGCCGGCGGCACCGCGACGATCACGGTCGCGATCAGCGCCTTCGCCGGCCCGTAGCCGAGCAGGGCAATCGCCGGCAGCAGATAGATATAGGGCGGAAGCGTCTGGATCAGATCGAGGCCCGGCTCCATGAAGCGATCGAGGGCGGTGAAAAAGCCGGCGGCGATGCCGATCGGGATGCCGATCGCCAAGGCGATCACAGTCGCGGTCAGAACCAGAGCCAGCGTGCTCATCGTCTCCGGCCAGAGCCCCATCCAAAAACAAAGCGCCAGCGCGAAGCCGCTCAGGAGAGCGAACCAGACATTGACCAGCCGCCAGCCGATCAGCGCCACGACCAGCGCGATCACATAGAAGGGCGGAAGCTGCAGGAGCCAGAGGATACCGTCATAAAGCCCTTCGAGAACCTGTCTAATATAGTCGAAGAGGGTCTCCCCGTTGTCGCTCACCCATTCGAGCGCCGAGTCCGTCCATTCGTCGAAAACATCGGTGAAGGCTGAACTATCCATGTCAATCACCTCCAGTTGGGGTCACGCCGCCGTGAGATCGGTGGCAGACGTTCCCTTGACGCCCATCAGCAGGCTGCGCGGCGTGACCACGCCGACGACCTGATCATTGTCGACGACGGCGATGGCGTCGCGCTCCGACTGCATCGTCAAAGAGATGAGCTCGTCGATATCGGCGTCCGGCGTCGTGCGCGCCAGCGACGCAATGTCGAAGTTCGGCGCGCTTTGCTGGAATTCGGCGACGCTGCGCATGACGGAATGTGCCTTGATCAGGTGAAGGCGGGAGATGCCCGCGACGAATTCGGCGACGTAGGCGTCCGCCGGGTTAAGGATGATTTCCTCGGCCGTGCCGGTCTGGATTATGACGCCGTCCTTCATGATCGCGATGCGGTCGCCGATGCGGATCGCCTCGTCGAGATCATGGGTGATGAAGACGGCCGATTTGCCGAGTGCTTTGGTCAACTGACGGAACTCATCCTGAAGCTGGCGCCGGATCAGCGGGTCGAGCGCGCTGAAAGGCTCGTCCATTAGAATGATCTCGGGGTCGGAGGCGAGAGCGCGGGCAAGCCCGACGCGTTGCTGCATGCCGCCGGAAAGCTCGTTGGGATAGCGGCTCAGCCAGTCGGCGAGGCCGACCTTCTCGAGGGCGGCAGAAGCGGTCTCGTTTCGCTCCGCCTTCGCAATGCCCTGGACTTCGAGGCCGAAGGCGGCATTTTCGAGCACCGTCCGGTGCGGCAGCAGCGCAACGCTCTGGAACACCATGCCGATGTTCTTGGCGCGCATCTGCCTGAGATCGACCGGCGACAGGCTGGCGAGGTCGCGTCCCTTGACAAGGACCTTGCCGGCGCTCGGCGTGATCAGCTTGTTGAGAAGGCGGATGAGTGTCGATTTTCCGCTTCCCGACAGTCCCATGATGCAGAAGATCTCGCCGCGCCGGACCTGGATGCTCGCATCGGAGACGCCGACGACGCAGTTGAATTCCTTGAGGACCTCGTTCTTGCCGAGGCCGCGCTCCTTGATCGATTTCATCGCGGCAGCCCACTTGCCTCCGAAGACCTTCCAGAGGGACTGGCAGTCGATCAGGACATCCTTGGCATCGATATTGACAGCTTTCATAGCGATCCCCTTTGAGCCAATAGCGCTGGCTTCTTCATTCGATTTCAAGATGGCCGCCCGACGTGTCGGGCGGCCACGAGATGCTTACTTCTTCTTGATGTTTTCCCAGCGCTTGATCAGGTCGGCATGGGCGCCGATCCAATTCTCTACGGCCTGGTTCATGGTCTTGCCGTCCTTGACTTCGCCGTTGATGGTGGTGATGTCGGCGATCGGCACGTAAACGCTGGCCATGACTTCGCGGGCATGCGGATATTCTTCGGAGAAGCCCTTGTGGCCGATCCAGTAGTAGCTCTGCGGCGGCGGGAAGACGCCCTTCGGATCCTTCAGGTACTTGACCTCGTACTTCTGGACCATCCATGACGGCTCCCAGATCGTGACTGCGATCCACTCCTTGCGATCGTAGGCGGATTTCAGCGCCGCCGTCATCGCAGCCGTGCTGCCTTCGATGAGCTGGAGCTTGAGGCCGTAATCCTTGACCGCATTCGACGTATCGCGCATCAGGCCGGCGCCCGGTTCGATGCCGATAATCTTGCCGCCGAACTTGTCGGCGTTTTCATTGAGCTGTTCCAGCGAGTCGATCGGAACATATTTCGGAACGGCGACGCCCTGATAGAGGCCGTGCGAAACCGGTGAAATCTTTTCGAGACGGTTCTTGTTCTTGTCCCAATAATCCTGGGCGACGTAGTCGGTCTGCGAGGTCAGGGCCTGGATGTCACCCTTGGCGAGAGCGGCATAGGCGATGCCCCATTCGGAAAACTCGGTGACTTTGACGGTGTAACCGGCGTCTTCGAGAACCTTCTTGGTGATGCCGGTGATGGGCGTCAGGTCTTCCCATGCCATCGTGCCCAGATTGATCGTCTTTTCCTCAGCGCGGGCGGGAAGGATACTGATCCCGATCACCGCAGCGGCGCGAAGCGCCTTCCACAAAGTCTTCATTTTTCTTACTCCTGGTTTTCGTTCCCATTCTCATTGAAGTCTGCGGGCGGCAGTCTTCATATTGCGCGGCCGAGGGATCATCCCTCGCGGCCTGCACGCAATTCCTGCAAACGGATCACCGCATTGATGCCGAGCCATGCGAACGGCTCGGGGGGAATCTTCGACGGTCCGGGGTGATCCATAAATTCTTCGAGATGCCGGGAGGTGGTCCCGGTCGCCAATTCGGCCGCCATCATACCGGCGAGCGTGCTCTTGACGGTTCCCAGTCCGTTCTCGCAGCACGCGGAGTAAAGTCCTTCTTCGACTTCGCCGAAGGCGGGCACATGGTTCAGGCTGAGGCATATGCGCCCGGCCCAGCTATGCTCGAACGGGATGCCCTTGAGGCCGGGGAAACGTGCATCCAGCGAGCGCCGATGTTCCTCGGCCATTGCCCGTAGCCGGCGCTCGGTCAATGCTATGGTCGTGTCATAGGTCCATCGCGTTCTGAGCACGATGCGCGACTGACCGCCTGATGTGATCTTGCGAACGGTCGCCCCCATGGCGTCCGCAGGAAGCAGCGCCCATCTGTCGCGGCCACTGGCCTTGCGTCCGAGGTCTTCCGCCGCGAAAGGAGCCGTCATCGAGGCATAGCCATAGAAGTGCATCAGACGGCGGCGGTAGTACCCGAAGTCGTTGATATGACCGTTGACGCCCACGATCACCTTGGATGCTGTGACCGTGCCCTGCGCAGAAGCCGCCGTCCAGGTTCCGTTCTCGCGCTTCAGTGAAGTAACCGGCGAGTGTTCGAAAATGTCGACTTTGCCCGAGAGCCCGGCAGCAATCGCGCGGATATAATCGGCAGGCTGGATCAGAACGGCACCCGGCGTAAAGACGCCGCCGAAGTAATAATCCGATCCCGTGATCTCGCGCATCTCCGCCGCATCGAGGAAGCTATGCTTCTCGCCGGCGCCCTCCAGTGACTCGCCGAAGCTCCGGTTCAGCTTCATGCCCCGTTCTGTGGCCGCCGCATTGATCTTCCCCACGGGATCGAATGTCTCCCGCGACATGCCGTATTCCTGCGCGGCTTGTGCGGCAAAAGCGATCGCGGAGCGGTTTTGCGCCATCTCTAAGCGGGTCGAATCCACCTCTCCGCTCGAATATTCGCCGCCCGTCAGATTATGCGGCACGTCGATCATGAAGCCGGAGTTCCGGCCGGACGTGCCTTTGCCGACCTCGCTCGCATCGAGGACGACAATCTTGTCGTCCGGTCGAAGCTGGAGGAGACGGCGGGCCGCAGAGAGGCCGGCAAAGCCGGCGCCGATAATCAGCCAGTCTGCATTAACGTTGCCTTCCAGGCGTCGGACCGGGAACGAACGCTTGCTGATCGCCTCCCAGCCCGAGATGCCATTCTCAACCGGCAGACGTTTGACCGGTCTCGTGATCATCGGATTGTCTCGTCCACCGACCGCTCCGAGATATCGATCCAGATGGTCTTGAGCTCGCAGTAATTGTCGTGGGCGAAGACCGACTTGTCGCGGCCGCCGAAACCGGACTCCTTGTAGCCGCCGAAGGGGGTCGAGGCATCGCCCTCGCCGAAGCAATTGACGGTGACGAGGCCGGCGCGGATGTCGCGGGAGAGCCGGATCGCGTTGCGCAGACTGCCGGTATAGATCGACGCGGTCAGGCCGTAATTGGTATCGTTGGCAAGTGCGGTGGCCTCGGCCAGGTTTTCGAAGGTGGTGACCGAAAGGATGGGGCCAAAAATTTCCTCCTTGAACAGCCGGCTCTTCGGCGTGACGCCGTCGACCACCGTCGGTTCGATGAAGGCCCCTTCAAAAGTTTCGCCGCCATGGGCAAGCGAGAGTTTTTCGGTCTTCACATCATCGAGGAAAGATTGCACCTTCTCGAAATGGCTCTTGCTGACCAGTGCACCGATGCGGTTTTCCGGGTTCAGCGGGTCACCCGTCTTCCATTCGCCCATATAGGCGCCGATACGCTGCAGCAATTCGTCCTTGATGCTGGCATGGACGATCAGGCGCGACGTGGCCGAGCAGTTCTCGCCCATGTTCCAGAAGGCGCCGTTGACCACCTGCTCGGCGACGAGATCGAGGTCTTCGGCATCCGCCAGCACTACCGCCGGGTTCTTGCCGCCGCATTCGAGCACGACCTTCTTGAGGTTCGAGTCTGCGGCGTAACGCAGGAAGCGGCGGC